>NZ_LT984804.1:0-300000 GCF_900250115.1 Cupriavidus taiwanensis
CTAGCAATGCGGTGGCTTGTGTACCTGTTTCTGCGTGACAAGCTTTGCGGCTTCGAGTACAAAGGCGGGTAATCCGAAGCCAGCCACTATGCCCATCAAACGCTCCCCGGCCGCCACGGGGGATCGAAGCGTCCTCGATCTGGACGCCGAACCCTCCCGCATCATTGTTCCCGGCAACGAGAACATCCTGGTTCCGTCCGAGAAATTCCAGCGCCTGTTCGACGAAGCGCAGGCCATGGAGCGCGAAGACGCCTGGCAAAGCGGCGAAGTCGGCTTCCTCAGCCGCGCCAGCGTGCAGGTCACGCTGCCATATCGCGCGCCCAAGGGCGCGCCCCCGGTCTGGACCCGCACCAGCGGCAATATTTCGCTGATGATCCAGCCGGGCTATTTCACGCAGCAGCGCTCCGAGCGCGCCGCCAACGGCCGCCAGAAGCTGGTGTCGGAGACCGTATCGCTGGGGTACCCGTATGGCTCCTATCCGCGCCTGATGCTGGCCTGGATCGGCAAGGAGATCATGGCGAAGAAAAAGCGCGGGGAATTCACTGGCACGGTGGAAGACCGGCGTATTTCGCTTGGCAATTCGCTGTCGGAGTTCATGTACAACCTCGGCATTCCGATGGCCACCGGGGGCAAGCGCGGCACCATGACGCTGGTTCGCCAGCAGATGATCCGCCTGTTCTCGGCGACCATCGCGATCGTGCAGAACAAGTCGACGCCGAGCCAGAACCAGAATCCGAACCACGAGCCGCTGTCGATCGATCGCGTGGGATACCTGCTGGCCGATCAACTGTCGACCTGGTGGGATCCGATGCAGCCCGGCCAGGGCTCGATGTTCGAGAGTTTCGTGGTGCTGTCCGAGCCGTTCTTCAACGAACTGGTGAACCGGCCAGTACCGGTGGACATGCGTGCGCTGAAGGCCCTCAAGCAGTCACCGTTCGCGCTCGACGTGTATTCGTGGCTGACCTACCGTTTCTTTACGATTCAGCGCCGCACCGAGATCCCCTGGGAAGCGCTGCAGATGCAGTTCGGCACGGAAACCGAAAGCGAACGCAAGTTCCGCGCATTGTTCCGCAAGGCGCTGAAAGACGTGCTGGTGGTCTATCCGGGTGCCAAGGTGGACGCGGATTCGTCCAAGGCGCTGATCCTGCAGCCGTCGCGCACCAGCGTGCGCAAGCTGGGCTGACGCGCACTACGGGCGGGCAGGCCCGGACGCAAAAAAGGCAAGCGCTCCGCGCTTGCCTTTTTTGTTGCCCGCTGCGAACGCGTCGCGGCGGGTGAGGGGTCAGCCGAGGCTGGATCAGGCCGGCTTGATTGCCGAAGCCTGCAAGCCCTTCGGGCCTTGCTTGACTTCAAACGTCACGCGCTGCCCGTCCTTCAGAGTCTTGAAGCCCGAGCCCTGGATTTCGGAGAAGTGCGCGAACAGATCTGCACCACCGTCGTCCGGGGTAATGAAGCCAAAGCCCTTGGTCTCGTTGAACCACTTGACCGTACCGGTTGCCATAGGAATTTCCTTTTCGAAGCAAGTTCTTGTACACAACGCAAACAACCGTTCAAGCACGTTGAGTTCTCGTAGATACCGAACGGAAGCCGACGAGGTGACACGACTTGACTCGACTGTAGCGCGCATCATAACCACTTTGGATTACGGTGTCATGTGCGGCGTAATGCGCACTACAGATACTTTAGGCACATTCCGGTCTGCTTTTCAAGCAATTTTACTGACTTGCCCAAATTCACCCGTCTAAATGGCAGTCCCGTAACCACTGGCTCGAAACACAATATTTGTTAAATTGGGAAAAGGTTGATACGTCACCTGGTTTTGGCTACAGTTGCGCCTTAAGAATCAACCGCGCTTTCAGCGCTGAAAGAGAGGTCGCAGTGCCAGCCAAAATCATTACGGTCTTCAACCAGAAAGGCGGTTGCGGCAAGACGACGGTCAGCATGCACCTGGCCGGCACGCTGGGCCTGCGCGGGGCGCGCTCGATGCTGGTCGACATGGACGAGCAAGGTACCGCTACCCGATGGGCGGCCCAGGCCAGCGACGAGCGGCCATTCCCGGCCTCGGTCATCGGGCTGGCGCCATCCGGAGGGGCCATGCATCGTGAGGTCCGCAAATTCGTCCAGGATTATGACTACATCGTTGTGGACTGCCCGCCGGCAGTCCATTCAGCGGCGCCGTCCAGCGCGTTGTTGATCTCCGACCTCGCGATCATTCCCGTCGTGCCGTCCCCGCCAGACCTGTGGGCGGCGGTGGCAGCCAAGACGCTGGCCCAGCACGCCCAGGTACAGAATGAATCGCTGCTGATCCGGGTCATGGCGAATATGGTCCAGCGCCGGGTGTCGATTGCCCGCCAGGCGATTGAAATCCTTGGTGATGATGGCGACGTCCCGCTGTTGAATTCGATGATCGGTTCGCGTTCGGCGTTCCGCGAATGCCAGGCGATCGGCTGCACTGTCCATGGCGTGGCCGGTGCGCGCGAGGCAGTGCAGGAGGTCGACATGATGGTCGATGAAGTGTTGTCTTTGATTGAGCAATAGGCATGGCTACCAAACTAAAAAGCCTGAAAGCCGGCATGCTCGCCGGCATGGCGGCCGAGAAGAGCCGTAACGATACGATGGACCGCTTCGCGCGGGCGGAAGCGGCCATTTCCCAGCACCCCAACGGCCTGCTGCAGGGCAGGGCGGCGGCAGAAACGTCGCCCGGTTTCAGCGCTGAAAGTCTCGACGACGTCGCCGCGGGGCGGCAACTGATCCGGATTCCGCTGGCGCAGCTGCATGACAACCCGCTGAATGCGCGCCGTATCTACGATCCTGCGGTGGTGCAGGAGCGTGCCGCGTCGATCGCCACGCATGGCCAGAAGACCCCTGGCCTGGCGGCGCCAGATCCGGAGCGCCCGGGCCACTACATCCTGATCGATGGCCATTACCGCAAGCGCGCCCTGGCATCCGCCGGCAAGCTCGAGATGGAGTGTTTTGTCGAGAGCGACCTGAGCGACCTGGATTTCTACCGGCTGTCGTTCATGCTCAACGAGCAGCGCTCGGACCAGTCCGCGCTCGACAATGCCATTGCCTGGCGCCAGCTGCTCGACGAAGGCAAGGTCCAGAAGGAAGAGGAAATCTGCGAGCTGACCGGCATTTCCGCAGGCACCGTGAACAAGACCCTTGCGTTGCTGCGCCTGCCGGAGTCGGTACTGGGCGTGATGCGCGAATGCCCGAGCGCAATCGGCATCGCCGCCGGCTATGAACTGACGCTCTACTTCAAGCTGGCGGGCGAAGAGCGCACCCGCGAGCTGGCAGGGCGGATCATCCACGATGGGCTGTCCAGCCGCGAGGTCGAGGCGATCCGCAAGCAGGCGCAGGAAGGCAAGGCGCGCAAGGTCAAGGAGATCAGCCGCCAGTACAAGATCCGCACCGACAGCGGCCAGCTGCTAGGCACCATCAAGGAATGGGATTCCGGACGCGTGATGCTGGACGTGCAACTGACCGACCGCAGTGCGCGCGAGGCACTGGTTGAAGCCCTGAAGTCTCGCTTCGGACTCGACAAGACATTGCTTTGAAACGCTGAGACCAGCGATCACCGGTGTTCGGCTCGCCGCTGACGGGGGCGCCGAGATGCCAGGCGGGACAAATTAGGGGGGCAGTGGCGACACTGCCCCTCATTGTTTTTCAGGCGATCAGATCGCGCGGCGACCGTGCCGCGAATGCCGGATCGCAGCGTTCCCGATAGCGCGCCAGGGTCGCCGCAAGCAGGGCATGCAGGCCCCGCACCGAATAGCCGCCCAGCGGCTGCACCGCGCGCTTGCGGCGGGCACGCCCGGTGGGCGGCGCCGTCGCCGGCCCGATCAGGCAGACGTCTTCCATGCCCGGGCCATCCCATTGCAGGTCGCGGTCATGCCAGTGGCGCGCCAGCGCCAACTGTGTCGCGGGCGCAAGGCCGCCTCGCGGGCCGGGCGCGTCCCCACGATTGCCGAGGGTTCCCGAGTCGACGGCCGTGCCGCCTGCGGGCCCGGCCAAGGACAGCGATCGCCGCGTCGCCGATGACAACCGATCGAGGCTGAGCGCTTGCTCGCGCAACAGCAGGATGGCGGCGAGCGCGGCGCGGTAGCGCTGCCCGTCGCTGGCCTCGGCTTGCGACGCCAGCCATGACAGGAAGGCGGCGACGCTGTCGTGCGGCAGCGGCGCGCGGGGGGGCGGCGTCGCGCCCGTCGTTGCCGGTGTCGCAGCCATTTCGGCTGCGGTCTGCGCGGGCCAGCGCGCCGCGCACGGGTAGCCGTTATCGTGCATCCATCGGAACAAGGCAGCCAGCACGCGCAAGCTGTGGCGCTGGCTGGCCGGACTCAGCGCGCCGGTCAGCGGCCGCCATGCGGCCTGGTGGCGCGGTGCGCGTGGTCCGCACCATCGGCTGGCGGGTTCCGGCCTCGACAGGAACGCCAGGTAGGCCTCGCGGTCGCCCAGGTCCAGTTGCGACAGTGCCTTGCCGCGCTCCAGCGCCCCCCACAGCAACAGCCGCTCGGCCTCCTTGCGATACGCGGCAAAGGTGCTGCGGTGGCCTCCAGTGCTATGGCGCAGCCACGCCTTGACGACGGTTACGCCGTGGCGGTACGGACAGGCATCGTCGCCCGGGGCGGTAGTGCCGCCCGCCCCGGGCGCTTCGTCGATCAACTCGAGCGGCAATGGCTGTGGCAGCGCCGGACCCAGTGCCAACGGTTGCAGCGGCGCGCGGTTGCCGACGTGCGCGTGCAGCAGCGGCGCGCCATCCGCGCCCTTGAAGACCGTGCGGTGCTCGCCGAGCCAGCGGTTGATGGCCGTGCCGGCAAGCGCGCCAATGCGCGGCACGGCCCGCCACCAGGCCGTGCCGCGCAGATTGGCGAGATCCAAAAGAGCTTTAAGGGTCACAATTTCGGCATTGCGCAGGCGCCGCGCCAGCGCCGGAGCAAACCACAACTCCACACTGTGCTGGGCCTGGGGAGCTGCCATGCCGAGCCGTTCTAGCTCACCGAGGGCCTCCACCCGGCGGTCCATGCCCCGGTTCGAACGCCCGGGGCCGGCCAGCAGCAACTCGGCCAGGTCCGCGCGGCCGTGCAGGTGGGCGAGCTGGACCATGCGGTCGCGCAAGCCCAGCAGGATGCGCAGCGCCGACTCGGCCCCGGCGTCATCGTCGTCCGTGTCGTCGGAGAGATAGCGGGGGACCACCATTGCGGCCGGCATGCCCTGGACATAGGCACGCACGGCGGCGAACTCGCTGCGAGTGAGGCTGACAGAGGGGGCGGCAGGAATCATCGGTAGCTTGCGCAGTATCGCTAACTTATTGATTTATAAGGCACTCCGGCGGAGGCAGAAATCGTCCGGCCCGAAATGCATAGCAAAATGCAATGCCGATAATTTTATGCGCAATGGCGCAGAATGCACAGGCCCGCCGGCACGGTCTCATCCGTAGGCTGCAATCAGCCGGCATGAGACCGGGCAAGCGGCGGCGCAAAGCGCCGGTTGGGGATTACCCGCTGCAGCGCACCATTACCTTGCATTCGCGGGGCGCGTTTCATATGCTGCAGTTCAGGAGTTATAAATACTTAGATCAGATTTCAGCCGAATCTAAGGCTCTTGCAACATAAGCGTTTCACACGCACACCGGGGCGATCCGGTATCTCCAGGGTAAGGGCGACCTTGCAGTCAGACGGGTAGGCTGCGCGGCGTCCCCGGAGCAATGGCGGATCGTATGGAGGTGCAACCGCAGGATAGCGGGGCACGTCCGACAAGCAAGCACGGATTTTCGCGGGGTCCGGGCTTGCCGCAATAATAAGAGAGCGGCCATGGCCACCATCCTCTTGATCGAGCCTCACCCCCTCCTGCGCCTGGGTCTGCGCCACCTGCTGGCCCAAGCACACCTCGACGGCGACCTGCTGGACATCGATCCGCTGGCGCCCATCGATTCCGACCTGTGGCTCAACGATGCCGACCTGATGGTCTACGGACTGCCGGCCGACCACGCCAGCGGCTGGTCCCTGCTGGAGCAGTTGTGCCAGCGGCTGCGGCCACAGCGAGTGCTGGTCCTGAGCGAGCCGGCGATGCCGGCGCTGCCCGAGGCCGGACTGCCGGAGCCGGTGCGCGGCTGCGTGCCGAAGCATTGCAGCGCCGACGCGCTGGATGCGGCGGTGCGGCTGGTGCTGGCCGGCGGCGAATGCTTCCCGGCGTCGAGCCAGCCGTTGCCGGGCCGGCACGCCGGCACGGATGCCGTCGCGGCGCGCCTGGCGCCGGCGGCCCCGGGCGATGCCCGGGTGGTGGCGCTGCGCCCCGGCGCGGACGATGCCGGCCACGACAACGCGGTGCCGGCGGTGCAACGCCAGTTCGCCGCGCACGCCAGTGCGTACGAAACGCCATCGGCCGGCGCGCACCTGCTCAACATCACCGAGCGCCAGTACGAAGTGCTGGCATTGCTGGCGCGGGGCTATCCGATCAAGACCGTCAGCCGCATGCTGAACATCTCGATCGCCACGGCCAAGACGCATGCCTGCACCTTGTATCAGCGCCTGCATGTGCGCAACAAGGGCGAAGCGGTCTACGTGGCCCTGCAAAGGGGTGCCACGCTCAACTGGGCGGGACCGGACCCGGCGGCACCGCCGGCGCGTGTGCCGGTGCCGGTAGGCCAGGCGGCCTGAGCCGCTTGCCCGCGACGGCGATGCTGGTCGCGGGCGCCCTCGTGGCTCATCCTTCTGCTGCGCCACGCTCCGCCAAAAGCATGAGGCAGGGGTGGCGGCGGCTTGCTACCTTCTGAGGGAAGAGATCCGCACAGACCGACGCCGGCGAGTTGGCGCTGGCGCGATGCCTTCCCCGCCGGGCCGCCCCGCCGCCCGGAACCGACCGCGCGGCCACTGCCATGGCCGCCCGGGTTGCCGCCGGACCGAGTCAATGCCGACCTACCTGATCGCCAGCAATGAAATGATGTGCCGGGTGCTGGCCCGACGCCTGCACGCCCTGGACCTGCCCAAGCCGATCAACTGCCGCACGCCGCAATGGCTGCAAACCTCGGCGCAGGCCCCGGCATCGGCTGCGCCGACGCAAACCGCAACGCAGGAGCTTCAGACCGTCGCGGGCGACACGCCTGCGCACGCCGGCGCCGAGGCTGCCGCGCAACTGCCGCCGGATCCCGCGGATATTGCCGTGATCGATTGCAGCGGCCTCGACGGCGATCCGCGCGCATGGCTGGACCAGTTGCACGCGCGCCTGGCGCCGCGGCGCTGGCTGGTCTTGTCGGATCGCCTCGAGCCCGCGCTGATCGTGCATGCCGCGCTGCTCGGCGCCAGCGGCTGCCTGGCGTTGCCCGCGGCGATGGACCTGGTGTGCGCGGCCACCGCGCTGGTGTGGGCCGGCGGCCAGTGTTTCCCGCGCATGGCGCTGTCGCTGGGCGCGACCTGTGCGCCAGCGCCCTCCCTCCTTTGTGCGACCCCTCCTACAACCACCGGATGAGGGCGCAATATTGCTGATGGCCTATGCTTGATTCGCCCGGAGGCAGAAGCTGGCCCTCATTTGCAGGCTGGCCGTCCCGGGGAGAAGGGGGTCGTATGGAGGCCGGACTGGAGTTCCTCGTCGTGCGCGGCTTTGCGGTGCGCGAGGGCCGGGGAAAGTGGGCGTGCTGCTTCGAGATCAGGCTCGCCGCCCATCGCGGCGAAGGTTGCGGCGCGGATGGCGCTGCCGGCAGCGATGAGCCGCTGCTCTATCGGGGAGAACTGCACGGGCGCCAGTTCGATTGCGAGCTGGCCGCCGCCGATGCCGCGCGCGCGGCCGGCGAGCGCGAAGCCTTGCTGCGCGTGGAGAGCCTCAGGGCACTGATCATCGCGCAGCATCGGCACCGCGTGCCGCCGTCACTGGTGAGCTGAACCTGCAGGCACGCGCAGCTGTTGTGCAGCGGCACCCGGCGCGAGCGCCCGGTGCCGCTGTGCGTTTGTGCGGGCCGCATTGTGTTGTCCGCCCTGGTTGGTCGCAGTGGTTGGTCGCAGTGGTTGGTCGCAGTGGTTGGCTGCAGTGGTGGGTCGCTGTGCGGGCGGCGCAATCGCGCGCTTGATGCCGCCGTCGCGACGATGCCTTCCCGGCCGGCAAAAAAAGAAGCCCGCCGACCGGGGGACCATGCGGGCTTTGAAAACGCTGCCCCGGTGATGCAAGGGCAGCGATCCCGATTGAACATATCGAATTGCGCAAAGACTCTCTATCCACCAGACGGCCAATGCAGTCATGCACTCTCAACCTGTCTGCACCCTTACCGGCGCAGGCCGGGGCCTGGCCGCACGCGCGTGCGGCGCTGGACCAGGCGGCCGATGCCGCCACGCGCGACGCGGTGTTACGCTGCGCCACCAGACCCTGACGCTTACTGCTTGCGCCCGCCCATGAGCCACTGGCATCTCGTTTCCCTGTTCGGCGAATCCGCCTACCTGCTGCCCTGCGCCGTGTTCCTGGCGTTGTGGCTGTACTGGCGCGGCGCGCCTGGCAGCGCGCGCCACTGGGTGCTGGCGTTCGCCGCGGCCGCGCTGCTGGTGCTGGCATCCAAGCTCGCGTTCATGGGCTGGGGCATCGGCAGTGCGGCGCTGAACTTCACCGGCTTCTCCGGCCACGCGATGATGGCGGCGTCGGTGCTGCCGGTGCTGCTCTACCTGGCGGTGCCGGCCGCGTGGCGGCGCCTGGGCTGGCTGGCCGCCGCCGCGGGCGTAGGCCTGGCGTTGCTGGTGGGGGTGTCGCGGCTGGCGCTGCATGCGCACTCGGTGTCGGAGGTGGCGGGCGGCCTGGGCGTGGGCCTGTGCGTCAGCCTGCCGTTCATCTTGCGGCGCACCACGCCGCACGGTCCGCTGGCGATGGTGCTGGCGAGCGTGGTGCTGGCCTCCGCGCTGGTGATGCCGATGGCCGGCACCGTGGGCGCCTCGCACGCGCTGATCCAGCAACTGGCCATGCTGCTGTCCGGCCGCGACCGACCCTTCCAGCGCGGCGAATGGGCCATGCACTGGCGCCTGCCCGGGTACGCCACGGTGCACGCCGCGGTGCGCACCGGGCCCGGCTGAGCGCGACCGCGCCGCGCCGATTTTCGCGCCACGGGCTGTGTGCGCCCGCCAACAGACACTGGCGGGCGGCTCGGCAACCATCGCTCCATCGAGCATTGCATTCGCGGTGGGCAGCCATGGCATCCAGTTCGACCTTTGCGGCAGAGCGCCACACGGCGCTGCACTTGTTGTACCGGCTGGCCGACGCCGTGCTGGTAGGCGCCTGCGCGGTGATGATGGGTGCGCTGTACTTTCCGGAGGGCATTCGCGGCGCCGCGCCAGTGCACGGCTTCCTTGCCGCGCTGTGCTCGATCGCGGTGCCGGCGGTGTTTCCCGCGTTCGGCATCTACGAATCTTGGCGCGGCCGCAGCCGTGCGGCGCTGGTGCTGCGCCTGCTGGCGGCATGGACCACGGTGTTCATCGTCGGGCTGATGGCGGCGTTCCTGATGCACCAGATCGCGGCGGTGTCGCGGGTCTGGTCGCTGGGCTGGTTCGGTTCCAGCCTGTTGGCGCTGGCGGGGGTGCGTGCCGTCATGTTCCGCATGCTGGGCAATGTGCGCGAGCAAGGCATCAACGCCAAGCGCGTGGTGATCTTCGGCTACGGGCCGCTGGGGCGCGAGATGTACCTGCGCGTTGACCAGATCCGCGCCGCGGGCTACCGCGTGGTCGGCATCTACCATGAGGAGCCGATCGCCGTGCCCGACGGCGTGGTCTCGCTGCGCACCATGGACGAGGTCAACCTGTTCGTGCGCAGCCAGGCCGTCAGGGAGATCTGGCTGACGCTGCCGATGGTGGCGTGCCGCGACCTGTACGACGTGGTGCGGCAGTTCCGCAACGAGCTGATCGACATCCGCTGGATTCCCGACGTGATGTCGGTGGAGCTGCTCGGGCATCGCTTCAGCGAGTTCCTCGGCCTCCCCGTGATCGACCTGAACAGCCCGCCGGTGTCGGGCATCACCGGCCTGCTCAAGGCCAGCTTCGACCGCGCCTTCGCGCTGGCCGCGCTGGTCGGGCTGGCGCCGCTGCTGCTGGTGGTGGCGGTGCTGGTGAAGCTGTCGTCGCCCGGGCCGGTGCTGTTCCGGCAGCGGCGACTGGGCATGGACGGGCGCCCGTTCGATGTCTTCAAGTTTCGCACCATGCGCCAGCACGCCGACGTGGGCGTGACACAGGCGGTACGCGGCGATGCGCGCGTGACCCGGGTCGGCGCCTTCCTGCGCCGCACCAGCCTGGACGAGCTGCCGCAGTTCTTCAATGTGCTGCGCGGCGAGATGTCGGTGGTGGGGCCGCGCCCCCATGCGATGGAGCACAACGAGCTCTACAAGGAGCTGATCGACCGCTACATGCTGCGGCACCGGGTCAAGCCTGGCATCACCGGCTGGGCCCAGATCAACGGCCTGCGCGGCCAGACCGATACCGTCGAGAAAATGCGCCGGCGTATCGAGTTCGACATCTACTACATCCAGCATTGGTCGTTCCAGCTCGACCTGCAGATCATCCTGCGCACCGCGCTGCACGGCTGGACCGGCGCCAGTGCGTATTGAGGGACAGCCGCGGCGGTGCCGGGGGGCGCACGGATTGGTGCGCAAACGTACCGAAGCCGCAGGCTGTTAAGCGTGCAATAGGTCGCACCCATAAAAACCGGAGGCGTTCCATGAAAGCAACCATCCGCAGCATCCTGGGCGAAGTTGCCCGGCTCGATGTGCCGCTCGCCGACCTGGCCGACAGCGATGACCTGTATGCGGCCGGCCTGTCCTCGCTGGCCACCGTGCACGTGATGCTCGCGCTCGAGAACGCTTTCGACATCGAGATCCCGGACCAGATGCTGACGCGCCAGCTGTTCCGCAGCATCGATTCCCTGGCCACCGCGGTCGAGCAGATCCGGCGGCAGCAGGAGGCGGCATGAACCCCGTGGCCAGGATGGCGCTGGCGCCTTCCAGCGGGGGCGCCGTGTGCGCGCAAGCCGAGGCGCTGCTCGCCGCCGCCCGGGCCGCCGCTGCGGTCGCGCAGGCCCATGCCGACGCGGTCGACCGCGACGCGCGCTTTCCGCAAGAAGCCTTCGACAGCCTGCGCGAGCACGGCCTGGTCGGTGCCATGGTGCCGGCCGCGCAGGGCGGCGCCGGGGCTTCGCTGGACACGGTGGCGGCAATCTGCCGCGTGCTCGGCGCGGCGTGCGCGTCGACCGGGATGATCTACGCCATGCACCAGATCCAGGTGGCCTGCGTGATCGAACACGGCAGCGGCAGCCCCTGGCACCAGGGCCTGCTCGCGCGCATTGCCGACGAGCAGCTGCTGCTGGCTTCGGCGACGTCCGAGGAAGCCATCGGCGGCGCGCTGCGCAGCAGCGGCTGCGCGCTCAACGTCGCCGACGAACGCTTCCACCTGCTCAAGATGGCGCCGACGATTTCGTATGGCGCGCATGCCGACGGCATTTTGATCACGTCGCGCCGCCATGCCGATGCCGCGCCATCGGACCAGGTGCTGGTGTGCGCGCTGAAGCCGGACTACTCGCTGCAAAGCCTGAACGCGTGGGACACGCTGGGCATGCGCGGCACCTGCAGCAACGGCTTCCGGCTCGAAGCCACCGGCGCGCTGGCGCAGGTGCTGCCGGTGCCGTTCGGCGAGATCGCCGACGCCACCATGACGCCGGTGTCGCACATCCTGTGGAGTGCGCTGTGGCTCGGCATCTGCAGCGATGCGGTGGCGCGCGCCAAGACCTTCTTTCAGGGGCAGGCACGGGCGCGGCCAGGCGCGCTGCCGCCGTCGGCGCCGCGCGTGGCCGAAGCGGTCAGCCTGCTGCAGCTGATTGAAGGGCGGCTGGAGCTGGCGCTGGAGCAACGGCGCCATGCCGAGCCGCCGGTGGCGAGCGCGTTCGCACTGGCCGCGGGCATGAACGGGCTCAAGACCACTGTGTCCACGCTGGCGCTGGAGGCGGTGCAGCAAGCCATGCTGGTGTGCGGCATGGCGGGCTACAAGCATGGCACGCCGTTCAGCCTGGGCCGCCACTTGCGCGATCTTTGGTCGGCGCCGCTGATGATCAACAACGATCGCATCCTGACCAACACGGCCAATCTGTTGCTGGCCGATCGTTCCTGAGGGAGATCGCATGGACCTCCATACCCTGACCGACGGCGCTGCCCAGGGTGGCGCAGCGGTCGAGCCCGACGCCGCCTCGCGGCACGGCAAGCCGGCGCCGCGCGCATCCGGCCCCACGTTCCTCGAGCAGCTGGTGGCCGAGGGCCTGATGATCCCGACCGGCGTGCCCGGCCTGTATGGTCGCAACACCACCTTCGAATCGATCTGCGAAGGCATGAACAACGTCATGACGCGGCTGGGGCAGGGCCTCGGCGCGGAAACGCTGCACTTCCCGCCGGCCATGGGCCAGGCGGATTTCGAGACCAGCGGCTACTTGAAGAGCTTTCCGCAGCTGGCGGGCACCGTCCACAGCTTCTGCGGCGACGACAAGGGCCACCGCCGCCTGCTGGCGCGCCTGGAAGCCAAGGACGACTGGACCGATCAGCAGCAGCCGACCGGCGTGGTGCTGACCCCGGCCGCGTGCTATCCGGTCTATCCCGTGATCGCGCGGCGCGGCCCGCTGCCCGAGGGCGGCAAGGTGGTCGACGTGATGTCGTACTGCTTCCGCCATGAGTCCTCGCTCGAGCCGACCCGCATGCAGCTGTTTCGCCAGCGCGAGTATGTCTGCCTGGGGACGCCGCAGCGCATCGCCGCGTTCCGCGAGCAGTGGCTCGAGCGCGTGCCGGAGCTGGGCACGGCGCTGCAGCTGCCGGTGGAGATCGACGTCGCCAATGATCCGTTCTTCGGGCGCGGCGGCAAGCTCGTCGCCGAAAGCCAGCGCGAGCTCAGGCTCAAGTTCGAGCTGCTGATTCCCATCAACGACGGCGCGCCGCCCACGGCGTGCATGAGCTTCAACTACCACATGGACCACTTCGGCCACATGTGGGACCTGCGCAGCGCGGACGGCGCCACTGCGCACACGGGCTGCGTCGGCATCGGCATCGAGCGCATGGCGCTGGCGCTGCTGCGCCACCACGGGCTGGATCCGGCAGGCTGGCCCCAAACCGTCCGCGACACGCTGTGGGGGGGGTAAATGTACGGCGACGGCAGGGCCAGGGTTCGCGCAGGCCGCTCCACCTGGCATGGCGGCAATCCGGTCTGGTCCCACGCGAACCAGCAGATCGACCTGTGGGTCGAGCTGCTGCAGGGCTGGGATCTCGAGCCCATTGCCGCACTGCCGTTCACCGTGGCGCAGGACTTCGAGGGCGACCAGTTCACGTTCTCGGCATTCCCTGCCAACGACCTCGAACGCCTGTACGGCATTGTCACGCACGAGCTGTCGATGTACGACCGGCTCGAGGCGCATGTGGCCACCCAGACCGCGCGCGGCAACGTGGTGCTGCTGGAAGTCGACAGCTACCAGCTGCCGCAGCCGGCCGGCACCTATCGCCGCCAGCATATGCGCTCGTGCATCGGCATTGATGTGCTGGTGCCCGAGGCGGCTGCGGTCGGCTACTTCCATGGCGATGGCTACCACACCGCCAGCGGCGAGGACTATGCCGCCATCTTCCGTCCGGCGACGGTGGGCTACGGCGAGGTGGCGGCGTTTCCGCATGCCTCGGTGGCGCGGCGGCGCTTTGCCGCGCTGACCGATGCCGCGCTGATGCGGACCTCGCTGGAGCTGCTGCGCCATCACCTGTCGCGCCGTCCGCAGCACAACCCGATCAGCGTATTCCGCATGGCGTTCCCGGGCCATCTCGAACACCTGATGGCGCGCGGCGAGCCCAACTTCCAAGTCTACGCGGCGAGCGTGCTGCGCCAGCTCGGTGTCAATTTCGAGCTGCTCGGCCGCTACCTGCGCTGGCTGGTGCTGCACGGGCACTCGCTGCCCGATTGCATCGGCGAGGCCTGCTACACCATGGCCTCCGAAGCCATGGTGATGCAGTTCCGGCTGATGCGCGCGGTGATCAGCCGCAAGTCCGATCCCTGCCAGGACTGCCTGGACCAGCTCGAGCAGGCCTACCAGGGCACGGTGCCGGCCCTGGCCTCGCATTTCGGCGCGAGCGTGGCATGAGCGCGCGCGACCCGGCGGCACTGGTGCCAGGCCAGTCCGCGGGAGTGACCAACGCCACCACCGCCGCTGCCCCTGTAGCCTCGGCCGCGACCGACCCGACGCCCGGCGTGGCCGTGGGCCCGTGCGCCCTGGGCGGCGAATGGCGCTGGCTGGAAACGCTGGCGGGCGCGGCGCAAACGCCGGCAGAGCTGGCGCCCGATGCGGCTTGGCTGCCCGCGCCCGTCCCCGGCACCGTGGCCGCGGCGATGCGTGCGGCGGGCCGCTGGGACGACGCTGCGCCGCCCCCGCTGCACCGGCATGACTACTGGTACTGCGTGCGCTTTGCCGGCAGCGGCGCGCGCACGCTGCGCTGCAACGGCCTGGCGACGCTGGCCCAGGTGTGGCTCAACGGGGTGCTGGTGCTGACCACGCGCCATATGTTCGCCGCCCACCAGGTGGCGGTGCAGCTGGCCGGCGAGAACACCCTGCACCTGTGCTTCCGCGCGTTGCATCCGTGGCTGCGCGCGCAGCGCGGCCAGGTCCGCTGGAAGCCGCGCATGATCGTGCCGCCTACGCTGCGCGCGGTCCGCACCACGCTGCTGGGCCATATGCCGGGCTGGTGTCCGCCGGTCCACGCGGTCGGCCCGTGGCGCAGTATTGAATTGCTCGATCCGGCCAGCGCCGATCCGTTGCACGGCGTGCGCGCCGAGGCCAGCACGCGGCTGGACGGCAGCGACGGCATCATCGCGCTGGCGCTGCATTTCCCGGGGCCCGCGCCGGCGCAGGCGTGCTGGCTTGCAGCGCACGGCGACAGTGAGATCCGGGGCAGCCTGGCGCGCACCTCCACCCATGTGCTGGCCGGCACGCTGCGCGTGCCCCAGGCCCGCCTGTGGTGGCCGCATACGCATGGCGAGCCAGCCCTGTACCGGGTCGAGGCCCGCATCGGCACGCAGGCCCTGCATTGCGCGCAGGTGGGCTTCCGCACCGTGGAGGAAGACCGCGACGGTGAGCCCGGCGCCTTTGCCCTGCGCGTCAACGGCGAGCGCATCTTCTGCCGCGGCGCCTGCCTCTCCAGCCATGACCTGCCCGGGCTGGCCGACAGCGACGAGGCCGTGGGGCGCTGGCTGCGGCTGGCGCGCGACGCGGGCATGAACATGGTGCGGGTCAGCGGCGTCACCTGCTACCCCGGCGAGGCCTTCTACCGCGGCTGCGACGCGCTCGGCCTGCTGGTGTGGCAGGACTTCATGTTCGCCAATTTCGACTACGGCGCGGACGCGCAAGCGTCGCGCGGCCTGATGGACGATGCCGCGCGCGAAGTCGGCCAGTGGCTGCGGTCGACGCGCGCGCATCCGGCCATCGCGGTGCTGTGCGGCGGCAGCGAAGCCGAGCAGCAGGCGGCCATGCTGGGCACGCCGCGCGGCGACTGGCGCCAGCCGCTGTTCGACGCACTGATTCCCGGCCTGGTGGCCGCGCACCGTGCCGACGTGGTCTACGTGCGCAACTCGCCCAGCGAAGGCGCGTGGCCGTTCCAGCCCGACACCGGCGTCACGCATTACTACGGCGTGGGCGCCTACCAGCGCCCGCTGGCGGATGCGCGGCTGGCCCGCGTGCGCTTTGCTTCCGAATGCCTGGCCTTTGCCAACGTGCCGTGCGCGCGCACGCTGCGGGAACACAGCCTGACCCAGCCGCTGCACGATCCGCGCTGGAAGGCGCGGGTGCCGCGCGATGCCGGCGCGGCGTGGGACTTCGAGGATATTCGCGACTTCTACCTGCGCGAGCTGTACCAGGTCGATCCGCCGCGCCTGCGCTATGAGCGGCCGGCGCGCTACCTGGCGCTGTCGCGCGCGGTGGTGGCCGAGGTCATGACCGAGGTCTTCAGCGAGTGGCGCCGCGTGGGCTCGAGCTGCTCCGGCGGACTGGTGTGGCTGTTGCAGGACCTGCTGCCCGGTGCCGGCTGGGGCATTATCGACGCGTGCGGGCGCCCCAAGTCGCCCTGGCATGCCTTGCGCGCGGTGTGGCAGCCGCTGCAGGTGCTGCTGACCGACGAGGGCCTGAACGGCCTGCACGTGCATGTCATCAATGAAACCGCGCAGCCGCGCACGGTGCTGCTGACGCTGCGCTGCCTGCGCGACGGCGAGACGGTGGCGGCGCAGGCGCAGCAGGTGGTGAGGCTGCATCCGCGCGAGTCGTGCCGGATCGCCGCGGCGGCGATGCTCGACCAGTTCTTCGACTTCACCTACGCCTACCGCTTCGGGCCGCCGGCCCACGACGTGGTGCTGGCCACGCTGCATGCCGATGACGACAGCGCCGGCACGCCGCTGAGCCAGGCGGTCTACCTGCCTGACCGCAGCGCCGCCGCACTGGCGGCGCCCGAGCTGCATGGCAGCGTCGAAGGCGTACAGGGCCAGTGGTGGCTGCACGTCGGTACGCGCCGCTTCGCGCGCTGGGTGCATATCGAGGATCACGTCTTCCTGCCGGAGCAGGACTGGTTCCACCTGGGCCCCGGTGAAACGCGGCGCATCCGCCTGATGCATGAGGGCGGCCCGGCCGCCGCGGCCGGCGCCATCCCTTCGGGCGAGATCTACGCCATCAACGCCGACCGGCCCGCCAGTTACGACGCGCCGGGCGCATAGGGCATACAGGCGGCGCATAGGCGGCGCACAGGCCTCACCAGGCCCCACCGCGGGCCGCATCCTCCCTTGTCATGCCTTGCCTGGCAGCCTGTCGGTGCCGGCCCGCCGCCGCCCCGGTGCCGGCCCGACGCCGGCATCGCGGCACCCCGGCACTTGCATTCGCCGCCAGCCGCAGGCGCCGCGCCGGCCTGCTACCAACCAACCAAAGGATGAACGAGTACCAACCGTCTGCCTACTGTCGCTTCAGTGCGCCATAGCACTTAATACAGTCAAACGACGAGGCAGGCACACAGCGCACCGCGGGGCTTGCGCGTCGGGACGGAAAGCGGATCGCAGCCGTCATCGGTCAGTCATACGCGGTGTCAACAAGTCGGTAAGCATCAGTCACGGGTGGAGCGGTACAGCCGGGCTTTGCACCACGCAGCCAGCGCGCGAGCGGCGGCCCAGTGCCGGTCCCGGGTCAACGGGGAGAATCAGCATGATCACGCAACGGTCGGACCTGCATGTCAATCATCTGCTCAATGCCCTGCCGCGGCAGGAATGGGAAACGCTGTCGCGCCACTTTGAACTGGTGCGGCTGCGTGCCGGCGAACTGCTGACCGACACCAGCCAGCGCATCGTGCATGTGTATTTCCCGACCACGTCGGTGGTGTCGCTGCTGTCGCTGCTCGAGGACGGTGCCACGGTCGAGTTCGCCGCGGTCGGCAATGAAGGCCTGGTCGGCATTCCGGTGGTGACGGGCGGCGACACCATGCCCAGCCGCGTCGAAGTGCGCAGCCCGGGCTTCGCCTACCGCATTCCCGCGCGCGCGCTGCGCGCCGAGCTGTCCTACCTGCCGACCCTGCAGCGCGTCACGCTGCTGTATGTGCAGGCGGTGCTGACGCAGATCGCGCAGACCGCGGCATGCAACCGCCACCACTCGCTGAACAAGCAACTGTGCCGCTGGCTGCTGCTCGCGCGCGACCGCATGAACTCCAACGAGCTGGTCATCACCCAGCAGGTCATCGCCAACATGCTCGGCGTGCGCCGCGAAGGCGTCACCGAAGCGGCGGGCAAGCTGGAAAACCTCGGGCTGATTCACCACAGCCGCGGCCATATCACCATCCTCGATCATTGCGGGCTCGAGAAGCATTCCTGCGAATGCTACAAGCTGGTCAAGCGCGAATACGACCGCCTGCTGCCCGCGCTGGCCCACGCCTGAAGCGCCACGGGCGCGCGGCACGGCAGCAGCCGTGCGCCCGCGGTGCCGGCGGCGCTTGCCGTTGGCGTCAGGTGCGGGCCGGCTGTGCGGGATCGGCGGCGCCGAACGACGACAGCAGGCCGGCGATGACCGTTTCATAAGCGCTCTCCATGGTATCCAGGCACTCGCTGCAGCGGTCCGGACGGCCGCGCGCCATGGCCCGGGCCAGGCGGAACTGCAGCACCTTGCCTTCCGCGGCGATGCCGTTGGCCGCCCGAGCGACGCGCGCAGGCACATCGTAACCATGCTCGCCGAACCAAGCGAGGCAGTGATGCAGCATCTCGAAGTTCGCCCCCAGCTGGCGCGGCAGGTTGAAGCCATAGTGATGGAAGTAGGCATCGCCGCGCGCCAGGATCACCGCGACGTGCTGGTCGAAGTCGGCGCGCCAGCGCGCCACCGGGTTCAGCGCGGGGCGCCGGCCCAGGTGGTGGCGCATCAGCGCCGCGGCGGCGTCGGCCGCGGCCGCGTCCTGCAGCGGCGCACGCACGCGCTTGGCGCACTCGGCGTACGGAAACAGGATGTTGCCGTCGCGCAGCCCCGGCGTCAGGCGCAGCAGGCCGCGGTAGTCGTCGTCGGCGGCGGTGTGGTAGCCGAGGCTGTGGTAGTAGCACAGCCGCTGCGCCGCGGGGTCGATCCGGTCGATGGCGACGGTGGTCTTCACGTGCGCCTGGCGGTAGGCGGTGGCACGCGTGTCGGGCAGGTAGTAGCTGTCCATCTCGACCAGCACGGTATGGCCGCGCCCGACCTGTTCGACCAGGTGGGCCTCCAGCGTGTCATAGACCGCCATCTCCTGCACCACCGTGCCATACAACAGCTCGATGTCCGCCGGCGGGTACTTGAAGAAGGTGAAATGGTCGCCCTCGTAGTCCTGCGCCACGGTGAACGCCAGCGCCGCGCGCGGGTCGAGCCCCCAGCCATACAGCAGCTCGATCCAGAGGTCCATGTAGCAATTGCTCTCCTGCCAGACCGAGGCTTCATCGTGCAGCCAGCGCCGCACCGGCCGGGCCACGTGGCACGGCAGCTGGCGCGTGTAGTGATAGCCGCCGCGGCCGGTGGCCGTGGTTGCCGTGCTCGTTGTCATTGGCGAGATCGTTGCCGTGGTTGCCACCGCCCGCTCCATGTCGTTCCTCCCCCGTGCGCGCATGCCGCCGGGCCGCGATGGCAGGCGCTGCGCCCGCACGGCCCACTGTATTGCAACGCCGCCGGCCGTGGCTATCGGTGCGTTCTCCAACAGAGCGCGCGCGATCGCAGGCCACAGCGGCACGCGTGCGCGCGGCCTGCCGCGGCGGCGCAAGTAGCGTGTGCGGAATCGAACAGATTGCGCCAGGACGCCTGCCTAGACTGGCTGGCATCCCCGTCATGGCGGTCAGGGACCGCTGCCGGGCGTACCCGTTTCTGCGGGACCGTCGCGGCGGTCAGGCAGGGCCGGGCGCAAGGCGCGGGACGCTTGGAACAGCCGACAAGCCAGGAGGCATGATGCGAATTCGGACCCGGGAAGAAAACCAGACGCCGCCGCCGGTCAACGGCGAAATCCATGCAGCGCTGCAGGGGCTGGGCGACAGGGCGGCGCATTGCGCCGCGTTGCCGGTGGTGCAGCCCGTGATCCTCGCCGGCGGCGCCGGTACGCGCCTGTGGCCGCTGTCGCGCGAGCAGTTCCCCAAGCAGCTGCTGAACCTGATTGCCGAAGACACGCTGCTGGAAGCCACGGCCAACCGCGTCGCCGGCGTGGCTGCGCTGGCGGGCCGCGCCGACGGCATGGAGGCGGCGCAGATCGTGGTCTGCGGTGAAGAGCACCGCTTCATGATCACCGACATGATGAAGCGCGCCGGCAAGCCGGCGCGCGTGCTGTCCGAGCCGTGCGGGCGCAATACCGCGCCGGCGCTGACGGTGGCCGCGCTGCATGCGCTGGCGGCGGCGGGCGAGGGTGCCGATGCGGTGCTGGTGGTGACGCCGGCCGACCACAGCGTGGCCGACGTCGCGTCCTTCCGCGAGGCCATCGCCACGGCGATCCAGCATGCGGACCACGGTGCCATCGTCACGCTGGGCGTGAAGCCGGTGGCGCCGGAAACCGGCTTCGGCTACATCCGCGCCGCCGGCAGCGCCGACCACGGCGCCTTCATGCTGGACCGCTTCGTCGAGAAGCCGCACCTGGAGCTGGCCAAGCACTATGTCGAGTCCGGCGAGTTCTGGTGGAACAGCGGCATCTTCGTGGTGCGCGCCTCGGTGTGGCTGCGCGCGGTGGCCGAGCTCCAGCCCGAGATGGCGCGCCAATGCCGCGCCGCCTATGCGGCGAGCGAACACGCCGCCTGCGCCGGCGAGGTGCTGTGCCTGGGCAAGGAAGCGTTCAACGCCTGCCCGTCCGATTCGATCGACTACGCCGTGATGGAGAAGCTCGAGACCCTGCCGGATGTGGCCGGCATGCTGGTGCCGCTGGATGCGGGCTGGTCCGACGTGGGCTCGTGGGCGGCGATCTGGGATATCGCGCCCAAGGACGCCAGCGGCAATGCCGGCCGCGGCCGCGTGCTGTTCGACGGCGCCAGTTCGTGCCTGGCCCATTCCGAAGGCCGCCTGATCGCGTGCGTCGGCGTGCAGGACGTGGTGGTGGTGGAAACCGCCGACGCGGTGCTGGTGGTGGACAAGGCCCACGTGCAGGACGTGAAGAACATCGTCCAGCGCATCCGCTCCGAGCATGGCAATGAAGTGGTGAACCATCGCAAGGTGCGCCGGCCGTGGGGCTGCTACGACTCGATCGATCGCGGCGACCGCTTCCAGGTCAAGCGCATCGTGGTCGAGCCCGGCGCCAGCCTGTCGCTGCAGATGCACTACCACCGCGCCGAGCACTGGGTGGTGGTGCGCGGCACCGCGCGCGTGACCTGCGGCGACAACATCAGCATTCTTTCGGAAAACCAGTCGACCTATATCCCCATCGGCACCCTGCACCGGCTCGAGAACCCGGGCAAGACTCCGCTAGAGATCATCGAGGTGCAGTCGGGCGCCTACCTGGGCGAGGACGACATCGTGAGGTTCGAAGACAACTACGGGCGCAAATAAGGGGTCGGCGGCCAGTGCATGCGCCCGGGCGCCGGCAGGCGCGCGGGCACGCACCGGTGGCTGCGAGATTGGCGTGAGGCAGCGTGTGGCGGGAGAGAAGTCGTGAGCAGAATGTCATTTGCCGGAGCCGTACCGGTACCCGACCAGGTGTCGCCACGCAGCGGCGCGAACGCGCGCATGCTGCTGGACCACGCGGGCTGGATCGTCGCCGCCGGGCTGACCGGCGCGGCCATTGGCTGGATGGCCTGGCTGTCCACCCCCGACATGTATCGCGCCAAGTCGCTGGTGCAACTGCAGACCCGCGACGCCGCCGGCCGCATGGCCCAGCCGCAGCTCGACCTGGGCATGCTGAAGAGCCGTGCCGTGGTCGGCCCGGTGGTCGAGCGCCTGCACCTGGACATCGAGATCCGGCCGCTGCGCGCGCCGCTGTTGGGCAGCCTGGTCAACCACTTCGCCGAGCCCGGCAAGCTGCGCGGGCCGTGGCCGGCGGAGCTGGGCTATGCGTGGGGCGGCGAGCGGGTGGCGGTGGAGCGCCTGAACGTGCCGGCACGCCTGCTCAACGTGCCGCTGACGCTGGAGGTCCTCCCCGACAACGGCTTCCGGCTGAGCGGGCCGGAGGCGCAGCTCGAGGGCCGCGCGGGCCAGGTTGCCGAGGCCGGTGGCATCTCGATGCTGGTGGGACGGATCGAGGCGCGCCCGGGCACGCGTTTCCTGGTCACGCGGCGCGACCTGACGCTGACCGTCGATGGCGTCGCGCGGGAACTGCGCGTCGACAGCGAATCGAGCGACGCCACCACGCTGCGCATCAGCTGGCAGAACCGCGACCCCGCCACCGCGGCGGCGCTGGTCAACGGCATCGCCGATTCCTATATCAAGGGCCAGGCCGACCAGCGCCAGGACGACACCGCCGCGACGCTGGCCTTCCTGTCGGGCGAACTGCCGCGCGTGAAGGCCGAGCTCGAACGCGCCGAGAGCGCGCTGACGCGCTACCGCTCGCGCTCGGGCTCGCTGGCGCCGAGCCAGGACGTGCAGTCCTACCTGAACGGCAGCATGGAATACCAGCGCCAGATCGCGCTGCTGCGCCTGGAGCGCACCAAGCTGCTGCAGCGCTTCACCACCGAAGCCAACGAGGTCCGCACCGTCGACAGCCAGATCCTGCAGCTCACGCGCGAGCGCCAGGAGATGGACGCGCGCATGCAGAACCTGTCGGCGTCCGAGCGTGAATCCGTGGCGCTGACGCGCGACGTCAAGGTGGCTGAGGACATGTACATGACGCTGCGCAACAAGGTCGAGCAGCTGTCGCTGGCGCAGCTCGACCGCACCGGGCAGGTGCGCATAGTCGACAACGCGCTCACGCCCACCGTGCCGGTCGGCATGGGGCCGTGGACGCCGGCCGCGGGCGGCGGCGTGCTGGGCATGCTGCTGGCGGCCGGGGCGCTGACGCTGCGCCAGCGCGTGCGGCCCACCGTGGCCACCGCCAATGACGCCGAGGACAAGCTCGGCATCACCATGCTGGGCGACATTGCCTTCAGCCGCGAACAGGCCGCGCTCGAGCGCATGGTCTCGGCCAAGGCCCTGCTGGGCGTGGCCGCGGGCTATGCCGCGCCGCCGTCGGCGCGCCTGGAGCGGCCGCGGCCGTCGAGCGCGGTGATCGACGTGGCCGCGCTGGAGGATGACAGCGCCGAGCGCATGCTGCGGCTGGGCCTGCACGACCAGTTCCTGCTGGCGCGCAACGCGCCGCACTCGCTGGCGGTGGAAGGGCTGCGCAATGTCCGCGCCGCGGTGCATTTCGCACTGCGCAGCGCGCCGGACCATGTCATCGCCGTCACCAGCCCGGCACCCGGCGCGGGCAAGACCTTTGCGTCGGTGAACCTGGCGGTGCTGTTCGCCGAAGCCGGCCAGCGCGTGCTGCTGATCGACGCCGACCTGCGCCGCGGCCGCGTCGCCAGCTGGTTCGACCAGCCCGCCGAATCCGGCCTGGCCGAACTGCTGACCGGGCGCGTGCCGCTGTCCGCCGCGGTGCGGCCCACGGTGGTCAACGGCCTGTCGATCCTGCCGGCGGGTTTGCCGCCGCCGAATCCTTCCGAACTGCTGATGCGCCCGGGCATGGCCGAAGCGCTGCGCCAGTGCGCGGCCCGCTTCGACCTGGTGCTGATCGACACGCCGCCGGTGCTGGCGGTGGCCGACGCCAGCCTGGTCGCGAACCTCGCTGGTTCGACGCTGGTGGTGCTGCGTGCCGACGCTACCCTGCCCGGCCAGGTCGATGAGACGCTCAAGCGCCTGCAACGGGCCGATGCGCGCCTGCTGGGCGGCATCCTCAACTGTGTGATCGCCAAGCGCAGCAACCGCGCCGAGTTCCATAGCGTCAATCCTTACCTAGGCATGCCGGCGACGGCCCCGATCTCGCGCCGGATCGGGCACGCGCTGCACCGCGAAGAGAAAAAAGAATAGGGGGCGCGGAAGCGGGCGAGCGCTCCCTGCGTACCCGTTCCTGCGTGCCAATGCGGGTGTGGCTCCCCCGGCTCGGCGGCTGGCCATCCGCTCGCCAGGAGGCGACATGAGGCGGCTTATGTTTGAAGGCTGTGCCGGCTGGCTGCACGAGGCACAAGGAACCACCGGGGTAGTCCTGTGCGCGCCGCTGGGCCATGAGGCCATGTGGTCGCACCGGGCATGGCGGCATCTCGCCGACGATCTCGCCGCGGCCGGCATGCCGGTGCTGCGCTTCGACTATCCGTGCACCGGCGACTCGGCCGGGGCCTGCGACGCGGCGCATTTCTTGGGGCGCGCCGCCTCCAGCATCGTCGCCGCTGCCGCGCAGTTGCGCGCGCTGACCGGGGTGGAGCGCATCGTGTTGTGCGGGCTGCGCGCCGGCGCAAGCCTCGCGGTACAGGCCGCCGAGGCGATGCATTCGCATCCCGCCTGGCAGGGCGGCGTGGCCGGGCTGGTGCTGCTTGCGCCCGTGGTCAATGGCCGCGCCTACCTGCGCGAGCTGCGCGCGCTGCATCTGAACTGGCTGAACAGCGTCGGGCCGACCGAGACCCCGGCAGCGGCGCCGGCCGATGCGCTCGATGTGCTGGCCTTCCGCTTTACTGCCGACACCGTGCGCGAACTCGAGGCGCTGCGGCTGGACCGCGGCACGGGCTGTCCCGCGCCGCGCGTGCTGCTGCTCGACCCCTGGCCCGGCGCCACCTCGGCCACCGGCGCGCTGGCGCAGCACTACGCGCAGGGCGGCGTGCAGGTCGAAGTGGCCGCCTTCCCCGAATACTCCGGCATGATGCAATCGGCCGAGTTCGCCGGGGTGCCGGCACAGGCCTGGCGGCAACTGGTGCAGTGGCTGGCGCGGATGCCGGCCGCGCTGCCGGCGGCACGCTGGTCCATGCACGGCGCGTTGCACGCGGCGTCGCTGTGCGTGGCCGTCGATGGCGTGGTCGAAGAGTCGGTCTGGCTCGACGCGCGGCGCCAGTTCGGCATCCTGTGCCTGCCGCGCGACGCGGCGCCCGCGCCGGTCGCGGTGATCTTCCCGAATACCGGCGGCAACCACCATGTCGGCGATGGCCGCATGTTCGTCACGCTGTCGCGCCGGCTGGCAAGGCTGGGCGTGGTGTCGCTGCGGCTGGACGTGTCCGCGCTGGGCGACAGCCCGTGCACGCCCCGCACCATGAGCATTCCCGCGATCTACTCGCCCGGGCCGCGCGCGGACGTGAGCGCCGCGGTCGACTGGATGCGCGCGCGCGGGTTCCGCGGCATCGTGCTGGCCGGGGTGTGCTCGGGCGCCTTCCTCAGCCTGCACGCGGCGCTGGCCAATCCGGGCGTGAACGGCCTGGTGCTGGCCAATCTGGTGAAATTCCGCTGGGACCGCGCCGACGACCGCAGCGCAGGCAAGGGCGCGCGCTCATGGCAGGGCTGGCTCTCGGCCGCGCGCCGTAGCGGCAACTGGCAACGGGTGTTGCACGGAGAGGTGCGGATCGGCCCGCTCGCCGCGGCCATGGCGCGCCATGCGTACCGGCACGCCACCGAGCGCGCCGCGTTCCGCTTGACGCGGCTGCGCGGTGGCGAAGATCTGGCATCAGCCACCGCTTACGCGCGGGCAGCGATGCGGAGCCTGAATGAGCGTGGGATCCGGACTGACATGCTGTATGGGTCGGAGGACATGGGCCTCGATGAGGCCCAGCTGCGGTTTGGCAGAGATCTGGAAGCGCTGGCGGCGTTCACGCATATCACTGTGCATCGGCACGGGTGCATGGATCATGCGTTGTTTCTGGCAGAGGGGAGGCAGATTTTCTGTGACCAGGTGGTCAAGCATGTCGTGGCGACACTGGATGCGATGGAGGCGGTGGGGGATGGGTTGCCGCAGGCGGCTAAGGTTTGTTGAGGGTTCGGGCGGATTGGCGGATGGGGCTGTTGGGCTATTGCCATGCGGTCGCGTGTCGGCGGTAGATTTGGTGTTGGGCCCTTTGGGTGGGCGCTGTTGTTGACATGCTGTCGGCGTTTGAACCGCCTGGTTCCGCCCTCCTGGGCGGGCCACTTTTTGGCCGAGCCAAAAAGTAACCAAAAAGCGCGTTTACTGCCCTGCGGGCGGCATGTCTTATCGTAGTGTGCCCGGGCTTTTGTACGGGGCTGGGCTTCCACACAGAGCGGGACAGCCTGCCGCAGGGGGCACCACGGTGGCAGGCGCGTTGGAGTGGTGGTTGAACGAGCCCAGAGCGGTCGGTGGCCGCCTGCTGCGGGCCTTGTCGGAGGAACGCCTACGGCTGCTGCGCCGGCAGTATCGCGGGGCGTAGGCGCTGGCACGGTACGCGTCGCTGCGCCCGCTTGGCGCTCGAACGCGCCCAATGCCGCCGGTTTTCTCCCCTCTCCCGCTCGCTGTATGGACCGGGGACATGGGTAACACATGTGCCAGGACATGGGTAACAGTCCAGTCTCCAGTTTAATCGGCCTGCTGTAGGTCTATTGTGGCGACCTTTTGATGGCAGAAGTAGACGTCAAAGGTGCCGTCCAGATCCACGCGAGGGCGCAGCGCTACGGGCGTTCCGACCAAGGCTCGTCCGACCCGGAACGTCTTTCCTCGGAAACAGATGCGCCCACCGTCGCCTACCTTTCGCACGATGTCATCGCTGCCGTACTCGATAGGCGGGAGTTCGCGCGGCATCGTCCGTGGACTAGGCGCATAGCGGCTTGCGGGTGTCTCCATATCCAGCGCGTGGTGTGGGCGCTTGAAGTTGTACACGTGGCGCCAATGGCTGAAGTGATGCTGCGCATCGCCCAGATCCCGGAAGCGCTGGTTGGCCAACAGCTCTGCCTGCATGGTTCGATGGAAGCGCTCGTCCTTACCGTTGGTCTGCGGATGGCGAGGTCGGCTATGACTGAGCCGCACGCCCAGGCGAATCAGCCACGCGCCCAGCGTGGTTAATGCTCGGGGCACTGGAGAACCCCAGGGCGGGCCGTTGTCTGCATTGATCCGTTCGGGCAGCCCATAGCGCGCAAAAGCCTTCTCTAACGCTTCCTGTACGGATTCAAACTGTTCGTTGCCCAAGGCCCTGAGCAGCACATTGAACCGGGAGTGATCGTCCAAGACCGTGAGTGGGTGGCACCTCTGCGTGTCGGTAGCGAAGTGGCCTTTAAAGTCAATTTGCCATAGTGCATTGGGCCGGTCGTGCTCGAAGCGCTGCCAGGCTGTAGCGGCCGCGCTGGCGGCCGCATCGATCAAGCCATGGCGGCGCAGCACCCAATTGACTGTGCTCGGGGCGATTTGGACGCAGTGGTCACGCTCCAGCACGCGTGCGATCTTGCGGGCGCCCCAGGCCGAATGTTCGGCTCGTATCGCTAGCACGCTCTCTTCGACGGCAGCTGGAGTTCGGCCGGGAGAGCTATGTGGCCGCCGAGTTCGGTCGTCCAGATCCTCTCGGTTCAACCACTTGTAACCGGTCTTGCGACTGATGCAGAAGCGGCGGCAAAGCTCCGCAATATTGGCGTCCGCCTGGCGTGCCAGGCGGACGAACTCTTCTCTTTGCTGCTTCACGGTGGTTTGGCTCCAGGGCAACGTTTTCCTCCCGCTGACTAAGCGGGAAAAGTGTTACCCATGTCCTGGCACACCTGTTACCTATGTCCCCGGTCCATACAGCCTGCGGGAGAGGGGCGGGGATGAGGGCGGAGCCTCAACGAAGTCGGGGCTCCGACAGCGAAAAAACAGGGGCCTGGCGGGCCCGTCAGCGCCCAGCGAGCGCAGCGACGCGTACCGTGCCAGAGCCCACGCTCCGCGCTAGGACTGGCGCGCAGCGCAGCCGAAGGCGTTCCTGCGACAAGGCCCGCAGCAGGGACCACTCAGCGCTCCGGGCTCGTTCAAACACCATTCCAACGCCCCACCCACCGTCGCGCACCCTCGCGGCAGGCAGTCCCGCTCTGTGAGGAAGCCCAGCCCCGTACGAAAGCCCAGCGCACACTACGATAAGACATGCTGCCCCAGGGCAGTAAACGCGCTTTTTGGTTACTTTTTGGCGCTCGGCCAAAAAGTGACCCGCCCAGGAGGGCGGAACCAGGCGGTTCAAACGCCAACAGCATGTCACCAACAGCGCGCCCACCCAAAGGGCCCAACACCCCCATCCACCAAACAATCCCTAAGCCCTCTTAGAACTAGCGCCCCCATACTGATTCATATACCGATACTTCCCAAAATGATAATGCGCCCGATACCACCGCCCCTCCACCTTCAACCCATTGAAAATCACCCCCTTGATATCGCTCCCCGCTTGCACGATCGCGCGCCGCGTCGCCTTGAGTTCTGATGCGGTGCTGGCATCGGCCCGCGCCACCAGGAACACGGCGCCGGCTTTGGTCGCCAGCACGCCGGCATCCGAAGTGGCCAGCACCGGCGGGGTATCGACCAGCACCACGTCGTAGCGGTTCCTGAGCGTGGCCAGCAGCGTATCCATGCCGCGCGTCTGCAGCAGGTCGGCGGCCAGTGGCGGTTCCGAGCCGGTGGCGATGAAGTCGAGTCCCGGCACCACGTCGCGCTGCAGCACCTGCTCCAGCGGCGTGCCGGTCAGCAGTTCGGTCAGCCCCGGCACGCGCGGCTTGCCGAAATGGTGGTTGAGCCCGCCGCGACGCAGGTCGGCGTCGACCAGCACCACGCGGCGCCCGGCGGTGGCCAGCACCGTGGCGAAGTTGGCCGAGATGAATGACTTGCCCACTTCCGGCGCCGGCCCGGTGATCACCACCACGTTGTTGCTATCGCTGTTGAGCAGCGCAAACTGCAGCGAGGTGCGGAAGCTGCGCAGGCTTTCCACGGCCGGGTCGTCCGGCATGCGCCTGGCGAGCAGCTTGTCGATATCGGGTCCGCCGCGCAGGCGCGTCTGCGCGGCGCTGTAGGGCACCGTGGCGTACACCGTCATGCCGGTCTCGCGCTCGATCTCGTCCGCATCGGCGACGCCGCCATCGAACAGCCGGCGCAGCACCACCACCGCGGTGCCGGCCAGCAGGCCCAGCAGCACCGAGGCCGCGGCGATCAGCTTGCGGTTGGGCTTGACCGGGCGGATCGGCACCTCGGCCGGGTCGACCAGCCGCGCCGTGCCGATCTTGCTGGCCTTGACCAGCCTGAGCTGCTGCACGTCGTTCAGCAGTGACTGGTACATCTCGGTGCTGACCCGGACATCGCGCATCAGCCGCAGCACGTTCTGCTCGAGATCCGGCAGGCGCTGGATCTTGCCGCCGACGGCGCCGATCTCGGCGTTCACGTCGGCAATCTGCTTGTCCATGATCTCGATGGCCGGATGGTTGGGCGTAAAGCGCGCAATCAGTTCCTGGCGCCGCTGGCGCAAGTCCGCCAGCTTGGTCTGCGCGGCCACCGACTGCGACAGCACCAGCCGCGATTCTTCGTTCAGGTCGATGGTGCCGCGCTGGTTGCGCATGTTGTTGTAGCGCGACTCGGCGCCTTCCAGCTGCTGCTTGAGCTGCGGCAGCTGCGCTTCCAGGAAGGCCAGCGACTTCTCGGCCTCGGCGGCCTTGCGGCGCAGGTTCTGCTCGACATACTCGTTGCCGATCTCGTTCAGGATGGCGGCGGTGTTCTCGGCCGAAGTGCCCTCCAGCGCCACGCCGATCACGCCGCTCTGCTTGCCGCGCTCGGTGATCATCAGCTGGCTCTGCAGGTCGGCGATGGCCACCGCGCGCGGCACGCGCGAGACATGGAACACCGCGCCGGGGCGGCCTTCGAGCTGGCTGATCTCGATGGTAACGGTGCCGCTCTGGGTCGCCACCGTCAGCGGCATGCCGACGCGGCCTTCGGCCTCGGCATCGTTGCTGGCGAAGGCCAGCCGGTACTTGCCGTTGCCCAGCGCGGTCACCGTGATCAGCCGGCGCTCCATCGCCGGCGGCACGTCCAGGCGGGATACCGCGATCGCTTCGCTGCCCCAGGCATAGCCGCCCTTGCCGAACAGGCCCGGCTGCGACAGCTCGCGGTTGAAGCCGGCCACGGCCGCGCCGATCACCGGGAAGTAGTACGGCGACGCGGACACGTCCAGCTGCAGCGCGTCGACTGCCTTGCCTACCACCATGCGCGAGCGCAGCAGCTCGATCTCGGTCGAAGGGGCGGGCCTGGCGTCGTATACCGGCGACACGGTGGCGGTGGGCTTGTTGGTGTTGTTGACGTTGCCGCTGTTCTGGTCCTCCACCTGCACCAGGATGTCGGCGCGGTAGACCGGCCTGGACAGCAACGCGAACAGCAGGCCCACGGCCATTACCGCCGCGGCGACCGCGATGAAGGTCCAGCGGTAACGGATCAGCACGTCGACATACGAAGTCAGGTCCGACGACGGCTCATCGCCTTCCGGGGCCTGGGCCTCGTAGTCACGCAGGTTCTTGATGTTGCTCATGTTGCCTCCCCGTAGCGGGTTGCCTGTGCTTCGGATTGAATCTGTGCGGTCCATGCCTGCACGCCCTCGCGGATCAGCCCCAGCACGATCAGGAACATTGCCTGCGAGCCGCCGTAGGGATCGGGAATATCCGCCTGCGCGGCCTCGCACAGGCGGAAGGTCTTGCCGCGCGCCCTCGGGAAACGCTGCTCCAGCCATTCGCGTTGCTCGCTGTCCATCACCAGCACCAGGTCCGCGCCGTCGACCATGTCGTCATCGAGTTCGCGCGCGCGATGCGCGGCCAGGTCCAGGCCGTCCTTGGCCAGCAGCCGGATCACGCGCGGATCGGCGCCGGCGCCCACCGGCGGCGCCAGCCCGGCGGAGCTGATGTGGCAGTCGGGCAAGGCCTGGCGCAGCAGGTCGGCGGCCATCGGGCTGCGGCAGCGGTTGCCCAGGCACACCACCAGAATGGAGCGGATCATCGGGGCTTCATCGGAGCTCAGGGGCGGCGCCAGCAGCATGGCTCAAGGTCGGGTAGCGAGACTGTTGACGCCCACCAGCGGGCTCACCACCAGGGTCATGACGCGGCTCCACCGCACCACTTCGCGGGCATCGACGTAGACCACGTCCTTGGGCTCGAGCTCGAAGCCTTCGGCAATCGCCAGCGCCACCGGCGAGGTGCCGTCGAGGTGGAACACCTTGGGCGAATCGGTGGTGGTCTTGCGGATCACGTAGATCTGCTCGGCATTGGCGGAGTTGGGGTTGACGCCGCCGGCATCGCCCAGCGCCTCGTTCAGCGTCATGCGCCCGTTGCGCATCAGCAGCGAGGTCGGCCGGACCACTTCGCCGGTGACGAAGACCTTGCTGTCCTCGCGCTGCTCGACGCGCACGATGTCGCCCGAGCGCAGCAGGATGCGCGACGGATCGACACCCTTGGCCAGCATCGCCGGGATGTTTACGTACCAGCTGCGTTCGCCGCGGGTTACGCGCACGCGGCTGTTGTCGCCGGTGTTGTTGAGCACGCCGCCGGCGCGGTTCAGCGCCTCGACCAGCGTCATCGGCGCATCGTCGATGGCGAGCATGCCGGGGGTTCGGACCTCGCCGTCGACATAGACGCGCTGGCTGCGGAAGCCCAGCACGCGCACCGTCATCTGCGGGTTGCGCACCACGCGCGATAGCACACGCGCCATCTCGTCGCGGACCTGGTTCGCGGTCTTGCCGGAGACCTTCATCACGCCGGCATAGGGGAACTGGATGTCGCCGTTGGGGCTGACCACATAGCCCGGCATGTTGGAGCCGCTGGTCGAGGCCGGCACCTCGAAGGCCGCGCCGATGCTGTAGGTCTGCGTCGGGAACACCAGTTCCGGGTGGTCCCACACCACCACCGAGATGATGTCGCCCGGCCCGATCACGTAGGGCTTGGGCGTGGCGAACAGTTCCTCGACGCGATCGTTGGTGGGCTTGCTCTTGGCGCGCAGCTCGCGCACCAGGTCCATGGTGATCGGGGTGATGTCCGGCTTGGCGTCAGGGCCGACGGCATCGACGTTCGCGGTGGGGCTGAAGTGCATACCCGGCGATGCGGCGCAGCCGCCCAGCAGCAGGGCGGCGCCGAGCATGGCGCACAGGCCCGTCAGGGGGCGCTGGCGCAAGCAGCGGGTGCGGTGGGTGAGGCAAGCGGTGCGGCATTGACTGGTTTCCACGACATTGCTCCTGCACATTGGGGCGCGCCCGCGCTGGGACGGCAGGCCCTGATGCTCCCAGCCTAGGGCGGCGGGTAGCGTGAATCGGTGCGCTCTCGCACACTGCCGCGGAGCCTTGGGTGGCCTGCCGCGCACTGGTCGAATGCGCCGCTGGCATGCGCTCCGGCGGCTGCTCACGGCTGCGGGCGGCGCTGGCCGATGGCGCGCGCAGGGGTGCCGCCATACACCGTCCACGCTTCGCGCAGCGGCTTGGTGACCACCGTGCGCGGCGCGATCACCGCGCCTTCGGGCAAGGTCACGCCGGGCGAGATGAACGCTTCGGCGCACACCCACACATGGCGCTCCAGCGTGATCGGCGCCGCGATCAGCTGGAAGGTCTCGCTGTTGTAGTCGTGCGACCCCGTGCACAGGTGCGAGCCTTGTGACACGATGGCGTAGTCGCCGAGCGTGATCGGACTGATGTTGTAGAGGGTCACGCCGTCGGCGACGGCGGTGTGCTCGCCCATCACCAGGTTCCACGGCGCCCAGATCCGCGCGGCGGGGTAGACCCGCGCATCGCGGCCGAGGCGGGCGCCGAACAGCCGCAGCAGCGCGGCGCGCCAGGCATGCATCGGGCGCAGGCTGGGGCGGAACAGCCACAGCCATACCCAGTTCCATAGCTGCCGGCGTACACGGTTGGACAGCGAAAACGACGGGCCGGAGGTGCGGTGGGTGTGCTGAATGATCATACGGAGCGTTCCGGGGCGGCGGGCATTGCGGCGATGCTCGCCCGAAGCCGGCCCGCGCATCGGTGCGCCGCGCCACAGAAGCCGGGCAGGAAGCCGGTTACGAAGCCGGGCACGAAGCCGGTGGAAGGGCGACCGGGCGTGCCGCGGCCGCGCCCACGCTCCATGCAGGTGCGCCAGCGCACGGAACGGCACCCCTGCGCTGGCGCATGCTGCAGGCAGGACACCGCTTGCCCAGACCTGCGTGCGCGCGGTGCGACCGGAGCCATGACGCGATGATGCATCCCTTGCAGCTGCGCGAGACCCCTGCGCCGCTGCCCAGCATCCTGATCTACAGCGCCCCCTTCCATCCGTTGGTCGGCGGCATGGAGCGGTTCGCCGAGGAGCTGGCGCGCGGGCTGGCGGAACTGGGCTACCCCGTCGAAGTGGCCACGCGCACGCCGGCCGCGCCGGGCGACGCCACCACCTTCCCGTTCACCGTGACGCGGGTCAGCGGCAAGCTGCAGCTCGCGCGCGCCATGTTGCGCCACCGCCGCGTGCTGTTCGTCGGCCTGACCTTCTACGACGTGATGCTGGCCAGCGCGCTGCGCCGGCGCATCGTGCTGACGCACCACGGCCCCTACGTGATCCATGGCCACACCCGCGGCACCTGGACCGGTGCGATCAAGCGCTGGCTGTCGCGCTTCTACGACGGCATCTGCGTCAGCCACTACCTGGCCGGCTGGCTGCCGGGCCGGCCGCTGGTGATCCACAACGGCTATCGCGACGACCTGTTCACCGCGGTGCCGCCAGCCGCCGCGCGGCCGCCGGGAAGCTTCATCTTCGTCGGGCGGCTGGTGTCCGAAAAAGGCGCGGACCTGCTGGTGCGCAGCTTCGCGCGCCTGCACGCGGGGCATCCCCAGGCGCGGCTGACCATCGTCGGCGACGGGCCCGAGCGCGAGGCTCTGGGGCGGCTGGCCGACCGGCTGGGTTGCGCGGCGTCGGTTCACTTTGCCGGCTGCCAGTGCCCCGCCGGCGTGGCGGCGATGCTCGGCCGGCATCGATGCCTGGTGGCGCCGTCGCTAGGCTACGAGTCGTTTGGCATCGTCGCGCTGGAAGGCCTGGCGGCGGGCTGCGAAGTGATCGTCAGCCGGCGCGGCGGCCTGCCCGAAGCGGTCGGCGACTTCGGCTGGGTCGTGGAGCCGGCACTCGAGCCGCTGCATGCGGCCATGGCGGCGGTGCTGGCCGGCGCGTCACGACGCGACGAAACCGGCACGCAACAGTTCCTGCGCGAGCACGAACGCAGAGTGGTGGCGCATCGCTATGCCGAGGCCATCGCGCGCTTCACCCAGCATCCCAGAGAGCCGCGCGAGCGCGTGCCGTTCAACCCCGAGCAGCGGGGTTCCGAAGCGGGCCGCTAGGCTTCGCGCCAGCGGTCTTCGTGCGCGGTCAGGCATTTGCGCAGGAAGCCGAACACGCCGGTAGCGCAATAGACGCTGACGCGGGGCAGGCCGAACGGGTCGTCGCTGGCCCGGGCCAGCCCGCGCGCGGTGATGGTGGCGTTGGCGTAGCCCGCCTCGCGCACCATCTCGCGGTGCGCGGCGTCCTGGCTGCCGTAGGGATAGCAGAAGGCGGTCACCGGCACGCCCAGCCACTGTTCCAGCTCATCCTTGGACGCGGCGATCTGCCGGCGCGCCTCGTGCGGCGCCATGCGGCGCAGGTCGACATGGTCCAGCGTATGCGAGCCGACCTCATGGCCGCCCTGGTGCCACGCGCGCATCTGCGCCACGCTCATCAGCGCCGCGGGGCGGATGCCAAGGTCCCGGTCCCAGACATTGCTGCCCGACAGCTGGCGCGAGACAAAGTAATTGGTGGCGGTGAAGCCCAGCGCATCGAGCGCGGGCATGGCGTGCTCGAACACGTTGCGGAAGCCGTCGTCGAAGGTGATGCCGAACACTTTGCCGCTGCGCTCGCCATGAAGGTACGGCATCAGGTCGCGCATGCTCAGGCCGCGATAGCCGAGCCGGTGCATCAGCCGCATCTGGCGGCGAAAACGCGCGGGCGGCACCCACAGCCCGCGCCCGGGCGAGCGGCGTGGCGGCGGCGCATCGATCTGGTGGTACATCAGGATCGGAATCGGCATGGCAGGGACCAAGGTGCGCGCCATGCGGATGGCGCCGGTGCAAGCCATTCTGGTGCGCTGCAAGGGCCGGCTCGGTGCGCTGGTCCACATTGGCCAGGCCGCGCCGGCCCTGGCCGGCGCGGGTGTGTGGCAGCGAACAGAGGCCGCGGGCGCGCTGGCTCATGCTGCGCTCACGAGGACGTATGGCCGCGCTTGCCTTTGGCGCCAGCCCCGAAGGCCAGTGCCCGGCACAGAGCGGGCACGATGCGCGGATTCCGGAGATCGCCCTGCACCATGAGATTGCTGCACGTCATACCCTCCATCGACCCCGCCGGCGGCGGGCCCATCGAGGGCATCCGCCAATTGCGCCAGCCGCTGCGCGAGCGCGGCGCCGTCATCGACGTCTGCTGCGGCGATGCACCCGACGCACCGTTCGTGCGCGCCAGCGAGATGAACGTGGTCGCTCTCGGCCCGACCTCGACCAAATACGGCTTCAACCGCAGGATGCTGGCGTGGCTGCGCGCCCATGCGGCCGACTACGACGCGGTGCTGGTCGAAGGCCTGTGGCAGTTCCATGCGCTCGCCACCTGCCTCGCGCTGCGCGGCGGCGAGGTGCCGTACTTCGTCTATACCCACGGCATGCTCGATCCGTGGTTCCGCGAGCGCTATCCGCTCAAGCACGTCAAGAAGAGCCTGTACTGGCTGCTGGGTGACTACTGGGTGCTGCGCGGCGCGCGCGCGGTGCTGTTCACCTGCGAGGAAGAGCGGCGGCGCTCGCGCAACGCATTCTGGCCCTATCGCTGCCGCGAACTGGTGGCCGGATACGGTACCGCGCAGCCACCCACCGCGGCCGCGCCGTTGCGCGAGGCGTTCTTCGGCGCGTTTGCGGCGCTGCGCGGCAAGCGCATCGTGCTGTTCCTGGGCCGGATCCACGAGAAAAAGGGCTGCGACCTGCTGGTCGAAGCCTTTGCCGGCGTGGCCGGCGCCGACCCGCGCCTGCAGCTGGTGCTGGCCGGTCCGGTGGAGGCGGCGCTGCGCGAACGGCTGGCACGCCAGGCCGAACGCCTGGGGCTGGCGCAGCGGCTCAGCTGGACCGGCATGCTCTCGGGCGACCTGAAGTGGGGCGCCTATCACGCCGCCGAAGTCTTCGCCCTGCCGTCGCACCAGGAGAACTTTGGCGTGGCCGTGGCCGAGGCGCTGGGCTGCGGCGTGCCGGTGCTGATTTCGGACAAGGTCAACATCTGGCGCGAAATCGTTGCCGATGGCGCCGGACTGGCCGGCGCCGATACCGCCGAAGGCACCGGCGCGTGCCTGCGCCAGTGGCTGCAGGCCGATCCCACCGCGCAGGCGCGCATGCGGGCGCAGGCGCTGGCTTGCTTCGAGCGGCGCTTCGAGGTGCGCCAGAGCGCGCAGCGGCTGCTGGACATCCTCGGCGAGCGGCCGGTGCTGGCGCCTGCCGCCGGGACCGCCACCAGCGCCACGCCGGGCGGCACCCCATGAAGGCGCTGCGCATCTTCGTCTTCGCGGTGCTGTCGCAGGGGCTCGGCGCCATCACCGGCCTGCTGCTGGCGCACTGGCTCAGCGTCGGCGACTATGCGATCTACACGGTCACCGGTGCCATCGTCGGCGCCATGTCGATCGTCACCAAGGGCGGCATCCATTTCGGGCTGAATGCCATCCTCGGGCGCACCTGGCCCGACCGCGAGCGCGCGGCCCAGGCCACCCGTGCCGCGCTGGCGCAGCGCAAGCGCATCTCGGCCTTCCTGCTGCCGCCGCTGCTGATCGTCGCCGGCGTGCTGATGTACCGCAACCATGCCTCGCTGGCATTGATTGCCGCGTTGCTGCTGACGCTGCTGACGATGTGGTATTTCGACATGCAGTCACGCGTGGTGGACCAGGTGCTGCTGTTCGCCAACCGCGCGCCGGCGCTGCAGGCGCTCGATGCCAGCCTGTCGGGGGCGCGCCTGCTGCTGTCATGGGGCGTCTACCTGCTGGGGCTGCAGAGCGCGCTGGCCGCCAGCCTGGTCAACACCCTGTTCGCCGGGCTGCGGGTGCCGTTCGTGCGCCGCTGGCTGCGCCGCGAACTGCCGGCGCAGGCGGTGGAGCCGGTGGCCGAGGACCAGCGTTCGATCCGCGCCATCACGCGCCGCCAGATTCCGATGGACGCGTTCTACTGCCTGCAGTCGCAGTTCGCCTTCGCCATCGTCGCGTTCTACGGCGCGGTCAGCCAGACCGCGGCGATCGGTGCGCTGTCGCGCATCGGCCAGCTGCTGGTGCCGGTCAGCATCGTGGTCGGCGCGTATGTCGTGCCCCGCTTCGCGCAGGCGCGCGAGCATGTGCTGCGCCAGTACCTGGGCTGGCTGCTGCTGGGTTCACTGCCGGCCGGCGCGCTGGTGCTGCTGGCCTGGTTGTGGCCCGAGCTGCTGCTGCGCCTGGTCGGCGCCAACTACGCCGGCCTGACCTCGGAGCTGCTGATCGCCTGCCTGGGCGCCGGCGCCTACAGCATTGCCGGCGTGGCCTGGGAACTGCTGGCCAACCGCGGCCTGAACCACTTCAACTACATGCAGGTGCCGGTGGTGATCGCCTGGTGCCTGGCCGCGCCGCACCTGCTGGACCTGTCCACCTTGCGCGGCGTGCTGTGGTTCGAGGCCGGGCTGGCTTCCGGGCTCGGCATCGCGGTGCTGTGCGAGCTGGCGGGCGCGATCCGCGCCGGACGGCTGTTGCCGCCGCCCGTGCTGAGCGTCGACGGAGGTCGTCCATGAAGGTCCTGGTCACCCACCCCGGCCTGCAGCATTCGCACCAGATGGCGCAGGCGCTGCACGAGCAGGGATTGCTGTGCCAGTACTGGTCGGGCGTGCCGGTGCGCGGGCCGGGCGAGCCGGTGCCGTGGTGGCTGCCGCCGGCGCTCGCGGCCAAGGTGCGCGAGGTCGGCATCCCGCGGGCGCTGCGCCGCCATCCGCTGTGTTTCCCGGTCATGCTCAAGCTGGGCCTGCACCGCCGCGTCGGGCTCAACCGCTATCTGCGCATGTCGCAGTCGGCCTACGCGCACCGCGTGTTCCACCTGTTCGATGCCTGGGCGGCGCGGCGCGTCGAGGCGCTGCGTCCCGACGTGGTGGTGGCCTACGAGAATTCGGCAATGCAGACCTTCGAGGCGGCGCGCCGCATCGGCGCGCGCTGCGTGCTCGACGCGCCGGCGGTGCATCGCGCCACGGCGGCGGCCCTGCTGGGCCTGCAGCCCGACCCCTACCTGGCCTGCATCGACGCGCGCAAGGATCGCGAGGTGGAGCTGGCAGACCTGGTCATCACCTGCTCCGAGTTCGCCGCGCAGACCTACGCGCAGGCCGGCGTGCCGGGTGCCAAGCTGCGGCCGATCCTGCTTGGCGCCAGCCTGCCCGGCAACGTGCAGCGTCGGCGCACGCGCGCCGGCACACGCTTCCTGTATGCCGGCGGGCTGACCACGCTCAAGGCCGTCGACCTGCTGCAGCAGGCCTTTGCCATGGTGCGCGCGCGCGTGCCGGAGGCGGAGCTCGCCGTGGCCGGCGGCGGCGCCGAGCCCGGCCTGGCCGCGGCACTGGCGTCGACGCCCGGGGTCACGCTGCTCGGCGCCTTGCCGCAGCCGGCGCTCTACCAGGAGCTGGCCGATGCCGACTGCCTGGTGCTGCCGTCGCGCTTCGATTCGTTCGGCATGGTGGTGGCCGAGGCGCTCGCCTGCGGCACGCCGGCGCTGGTGTCGGAGCGCGTCGGGGCCAAGGAGATCCTGCGGGAATTTCCGCGCGCGGGCTGGGTCGTCCAGGTCAGCGCGCAATCCTTGTATGACCGCATGCTGGAGCTTGCCACGGTGCGCGCCAGCCTGGACGAGGCGCGCCCGTACGCGAGCCTGGCCGGGGAGAAGTACACCTGGGCCAGGTATCGCCGCGCCGCGGTCGCAACCATCGCGACGCTATGCTGAGCCACTCCGCCGCACACCTGGCGCCGCCGGCGCGCTCGCGCAGCCGCCGGCAGGCCCGCACCACCTTCGGCACGGTGTTCCTGCTGGTGTTCCTGGTGGCCGTGCTGGAAGGCGCGGCGCGCAAATGGGTGGCGGGTTCGCTGAGCCTGCCGCTGGTGCTGCTGCGCGACCTGCTGGCGGTCTATGGCATCTACTACGCCATGCGCTATGGCGGCTTCACGCCGGCGCGGCCGGCGATGCGTCTGCTGCTGCTGTGGAGCGCGCTGGTGCTGGCGTGGGGGCTGGTGCAGACCATCGCCGGCGACGGCGCCCTTGCCATCATGCTGGTCGGGCTGCGCTTCTGGCTGCTCTATGTGTGGTTCGGCGTGGCCGCGGCGCTGCTGCTCGAGCCCGAGGACATTGCCTCGATCTGCAAGACCACGCTGGTGCTGATGGTGCTGATGGCACCGCTGGTGGTGATGCAGCACTTCCTGCCGCCCGGCAGCTTCCTGAACCGGCAGGTCGACGGCGACGAAGACCGGGTCTTCATGATGGTCGGCGACATCGTGCGCACCACCGGCACGTTCTCGTTCACGCTGGGCTACACCACCTTCCTGGCGATCACCATGCCGATCGCATTGCAATACGTGCTCGGCGGCGAAGGCAAGCGGCACTGGCTTTATGCGCTGGTGGTGCTGGGCAGCCTGCTGGTCAGTGCGCTGGTCAGCGGTTCGCGCGCCACCGTGCTGCTGCTGCCGGGCCTGTTCGCGGTGGCGGCGCTGTGCATCCTGATGTTCGGGCGCAGCGTGGCCAAGCGCCGCGTGCTGGTCTGGGTCGGCGCGGCGGTGCTGATGGGAGCCGTCGGCATGGCCGTGTTCAGCGAGTCCGTCGAACGCACGGCGCAGCGCTTCCACGACGCCGCGGAAGACGAAGACTTCGGCGACCGCGTCGGCACCATGTTCCTGGGCGAGAGCGAAGCCTATGCCAGGCCGACGCTGCTGGGCGCGGGGCTGGGGCGCGGCAGCAACCTGGCCAGCTACCTCGAGCGCGGCGAAATCACCTTCATGCTGTCCGAGACCGAGACCGGGCGCACCATCGAGGAGGCCGGCCTGCTTGGCTACCTCTACGTGGCGCTGAAGTTTGTCGTGTGCGTGGCCGGCATGTGGCTCGCCATCGGCGCGGCGCGGCGCACCGGCAACTGCTTTGCCATCCTGCTGTGGCTGGTGAGCACGCTGTGCCTGCTGACATGGTCGCTGATCGGGCAGCTGACCGCCAACGTGCTGGGTTTTCTCTTTGTCGGCTTCACCATGGCGGTCACGCGGCTGGAGCGGCAGGGGCGGCTGACGCGCATGGACCGGCGCGCGCGGCCGCGGCGGCGACCCGTGCGCTAGCGGCAGGCTGCGGGCCACGTACCCCATCGGGCATCCACATCGATCCGCGAAGAAAAGCAATATGAGGCTCATCCTGTTCGGTCATCCCGTCTTTTTCGGCAGCCACAGCATGGACCGCTTCGCGGCCATGATCGTCGAGGGCATGCGCGAGCGCGGCCACGAGGCCCAGCTATGGACCCCGCCCGCCGTGCTGGTGCGGTTGTCGACGCGCCCGGGCCTGCGCAAGTGGCTCGGCTATGTCGACCAGTACATGCTGTTCCCGGCGTGGGCGTGGTGGCGGCTGCGGCGCGAGAGCACGGGCGCGCTGGTGGTGCTGACCGACCATTCGCTGGGGATGTGGATGTGGCTGCTGCATCGTCGCCCGCATGTGATCCACTGCCACGACTTCATCGCGCAGCGCACCGCCGCCGGCGAGTTTCCCGGCCGCCAGCTGTCGGCCAGCGGGCGGCTCTACCAGGCGCTGATCCTGCGCGGCATCGCGCTGGGCCGGAACTTTGTCGCGGTGTCGGAGAAGACCGCGCACGACCTGCTGCGCCTGCATCCGGGACCGAGGCCGCACGTGCGGGTCGTGCACAACGGCCTCAACTACCCGTTCCGCCCACTCGCGCGCGATGTCGCCATGCGCCGGCTGCGCGCGGCCAGCATCGACGAGATCGAGCCCGGCATGCTGGTCCATATCGGCGGCAACCAGTGGTACAAGAACCGCGAAGGCGTGCTGGCGCTATACCTGGCCTATTGCGAGGCCAGCAACGCGGGCGGCACTGGTGCCGCGGCGCCGCGCCCGCTGTGGATGATCGGCCCGGAGCCGACCCCCGCCATGCGCGAGCTGGCCGCCGGCGCGGAACGGCTGGGCGGCAAGGTGCGCTTCCTGGAGGGCATGTCCACCGCAGCCGTGCACGCCGCCTATGCGCTCGCGGCGGTGCTGCTGTTCCCGAGCCTGGAAGAGGGCTTCGGCTGGCCCGTGATCGAGGCCATGGCGTGCGGCATCCCGGTGCTGACCACGGCGCGCGCGCCGATGCAGGAGATCGGCGGCGGGCTGGCGCTGCTGATGGAGCCGATGGAGCCGGACCAGGCGCAGGCCTGGGCCCGGCGCAACGTGGGGGTGCTGCTGGAGCTGCTGTCGTGGCCGCAGGCCCGGCTCGACCAGCTTGCGGCGGACTCGCTGGCGTGGGTGCGGCATTTCTCCGCGGAGCGCGCGCTGGACCAGTACGAGGCCATCTACCTGGCCGCGCTGGCGCCGGCCTCGGCCGCCGCGACCGCGGAGGCCGGCACGGCCCGCTGAGGCCGGCGGCAAGCCGGCCAGACCGGGCCGTGGCCCGGGTCACGACTCAATGCAGGGTGTAGGCGACGGTCTGGATCACGCCCGCGCCTTCGCGCACCTCGCACAGCACGCGGCTGTGCACCGGCTTCAGGTTGAACGGCGGCGCGGTCAGCACCACGCCGCTCGGCACCATGCGCGCGAGCCGCGTCGAGGCCCCCAGCTGCTTCTTGGCATTGGGCGGAAAGTCCGGCGCCAGCGGCAGGTGTTCGGTCAGCACCAGTACCTGGTATCGGTGCAGCTTGGCCAGCACGCGCGCGATCCGGCCGTTGTCCAGGTGCTGCAGCACCTGGCGCAGGAACACCACGTCGCCGGCGGGCAGCTCGTCGCCGGCAATGTCGAGGCAGCGGAAATCCACGTCGAGATGGGCGTAGCGCGCGCGGTTGGCGGCGATCAGCGGCGCCACCACGTCGCAGGCCACATAGCGCCCGCAGGCGGGGCGGATGCGGCTGCCGACATGGAAGTCGCCGCAGCCCAGGTCGACCACGTCGGGCTTGCGCGGCAGCTCGCGCAGCAGCGCGGTGACCGCCTCGGCGTAGGGCTCGACGATGCGCAGATCGTGCGAACCGGTGCCGCTGAAGAAGCCCGGCTCGTCCGCCTCGCCCCACAGGCTGCTGTGGTAGACGTCGGAGAACACTTCGCCCGGCGGCCTGGTGCCGTAGCGCGCGTCATGCTGCTGCTCGCGGCGCACGTGATAGTAGGTGCGCAGCCAGGTGGGCACCAGCGGTTTGATGGTCTGCAGCAGGCGTTGCACCAGCGCGGCCTGCGTGGCAGCGGTGTCGTGGCTCATGACGGGTCCCCCTGGGTGAGTGGCGTTCGCCGCCTCTGCGCTCAAGCAACCGCAGAGGCATCTTGCGCGGCAGGCGGCGATACCAGCGCCTGCAGTGCGGATTCCAGTTGCGCCAGCACCGCGTCGCGGCCCAGATGGGCTTCGGCCCAGGCGCGGCCCGCGGCGGCATGCATGGCGCGCCGCTGCGGCTGGCAGGCGAGGGTGGCAATGGCGTGCGCCAGCGCGCTGCCATCGCCGGGCGGCACCAGCACGCCCACGCGCGCCACCAGGCGGCCCAGCTCGGTATCCGGCTGCGCCGTGGCAATGACCGCGCGCCGGCTCGCCAGCATGCCGGTGAGCTTGGATGGCATCACCAGGTCGGCGGCATCGGCGCGCTGGGGCAGCAGGTGCATGTCCGCGGCCGCCATCATCGCGTGGAACTGCGCCTGCGGCTGCAGCGGCAGGAAATGCACGCGCGCCAGGCCGGCGCAGCGCGCCTGCAGCGCGGCGCGGCCGCTGCCGTCGCCGCACAGCACCATGTGGATGCGCGGGTGGCCCTGCAGCGCCTGCGCGGCATCGGCCAGCACCTCCAGGCCCTGCTTGTTGCCCATGTTGCCGGCATACAGCGCGATCACCGCATCGGCGGCAATGCCCAGGGCGTGCCGGAACTCCAGCGCCGCGTCGGCCGGGGCCTCGTGCAGGTCGGCCCAGTTGGGCAGCAGCTTCAGCCGTGCGGGGCCGACGCCCTTGGCGCGCAGCGCGTCCGCCATCGCCTGCGAGATGGTCGAGACGCGGTGGTAGCGCGCGGTCAGCGCGCGCTCCATGCGCGTGGCCAGGCGGCGCAGCAGCGGATGGCGCAGCACGCCGAGCGCGAACGCGGCATCGACCTCCAGGTCCTGCACGTGCAGCCAGGTGCGGGCGCGCGTGCAGCTGCCCAGCAGCAGCGCGGCCGGGCTGCACATCAGCGTGGGCTCGACCGCGAAGATCACGTCGGGGCGCCAGCGCAGCTGTGCCGCCATGCAGGGCGCGCTGCTGAGCGCAAAGCTCATCAGGTGCGGGATGCGCAGCAGTCCCGACGGTTTGCGCGGCACCCACACCGGCGCGCGGTAGACCGTCACGCCGCCGTGCGTCTCGCGGGCATAGCGCCAGGCGCTGTAGCCCTCGCTGACGCGCCAGGCGGGGTAGTACGGCGGGGCGCAGATCACGCGCACCTCATGCCCGCGCGCGGCCAGCCATTGCGCCTGCTCGCCGGTGTACTTGCCGATGCCGGTCAGTTCGGGCGCGTAGTTCTGGCAGTAGATCAGGATCTTCATGGCCGCTCCGCGCGCGTCGGGGATCAGGCCAGTGCGGCCGCGACGCCGCCGGGCAAGGTGCCGGTGCGGCAGGCCTCTTCGTAGACGCCGCGCAGGCCGTCGCGCAGGGCAATGCGCGCGCGCCAGCCGGTGCGCATGATGGCGCTGCTGTCGAGCCGCTTGCGCGGCGTGCCGTCGGGCTTGTCGGTTTCGAAGGCGATGTCGCCCCGATAGCCGGTGACCTGCGCCACCAGTGCCGCCAGCGCGCCGATCGAGACCTCGTCGTCGCTGCCGACGTTGAGGAAGCCCGCGGGCGCGGCCTCGCGGTAGGCCGGTGCGGACAGTGCCATCACATGCAGGCAGGCGCGCGCCAGGTCGTCCGCATGCAGGAATTCGCGCAAGGGCTTGCCGGTGCCCCACACCGACACGCGCGCGCTGCCGGCCAGGCGGGCGTCGTGGAAGCGGCGCACCAGTCCCGGTATCACGTGGCTGTTGTCGGGGTGGTAGTTGTCGCCGGGCCCATAGAGGTTGGTCGGCATCACGCAGCGGAAATCGGTGCCGTACTGGCGGTTGTAGCTGTCGCACAGCATGATGCCGGCGATCTTGGCGATGGCGTAGGGCGCGTTGGTAGGCTCCAGCGCGCCGGTCAGCAGCGATGCTTCGCGGATCGGCTGCGGCGCCAGGCGCGGGTAGATGCAGCTCGATCCCAGAAACAGCAGCCGCCGCACGCCGGCCTGCCAGGCGGCATGGATCACGTTGGTGGCGATGGCGAGGTTCTGGTGGATGAACTCGGCGGGGTAGGTATGGTTGGCATGGATGCCGCCGACGCGCGCGGCGGCCAGGTAGACCGCGTCGATGCGCTGGCTGGCGAAAAACGCCTGCACCTGCGCCTGGTCGCACAGGTCCAGCTCGGCGTGCGTGCGCGTGACGATGTCGGCGCCGCCCTGCGCGCGCAGGGCGCGCTCGATGGCCGAGCCGACCATGCCGCGGTGGCCTGCGACAAAGATGCGCGGACGCGCTGCCAGGGCCTGGTTCATGGGATCCTCGCGATGGCCGTGCACGCGGCTACTCAAGATGGTTGAAGGCCTGGAAGCCGGCCAGCCTGACCAGCGCGTCGCGGCGCGCCGCGGCGTAGTCGGCCTCGATCATTTCCCTGACCAGTTCGGCGAAGCCGATGCGCGGGCTCCAGCCCAGGCGTTCGCGCGCGCGGCTGGCATCGCCGAGCAGCGTTTCCACCTCGGTGGGCCGGAAGTAGCGCGGATCGACCCGCACCACGATCTCGCCCGGCTTGCACGCCGGCGCGATGCCGCCGCCGCGCGCGGGCGGATCGACATGCTCGACGATGCCGACCTCGTCGACGCCGCTGCCATGGAAGGTGATGGTGATGCCCAGCTCGCGCGCCGCGCGCTGCACGAACTCGCGCACGCTGTGCTGCTCGCCGCTGGCGATGACGAAGTCCTCGGCCGCGGGCTGCTGCAGCATCAGCCACTGCATCTCGACGTAGTCGCGCGCATGGCCCCAGTCGCGCAGCGCCGACAGGTTGCCCAGATACAGCGTTTCCTGCAGGCCCAGCGCGATGCGCGCGATCGCGCGCGTGATCTTGCGGGTGACGAAGGTCTCGCCGCGCACCGGGCTTTCATGGTTGAACAGGATGCCGTTGCAGGCGTACATGCCATAGGCCTCGCGGTAGTTCACCGTGATCCAGTAGGCATAGAGCTTGGCCGCGGCATAGGGGCTGCGCGGATAGAACGGGGTCGTCTCCTTCTGCGGGATTTCCTGCACCAGCCCGTAGAGTTCGGAGGTGGAGGCCTGGTAGAAGCGCGTGAGCTTTTCCATGCCGAGGATGCGGATCGCCTCCAGCAGGCGCAGCGTGCCGATGGCGTCGGTGTTGGCGGTGTACTCGGGCTCTTCGAACGAGACCTGCACGTGGCTCTGCGCGGCGAGGTTGTAGATCTCGTCCGGCTGCGACTGCTGCACCACGCGCACCAGGCTGGCGGTGTCGGTCATGTCGCCGTGGTGCAGGATCAGCCGGCGCTCCTGCGCCTGCGGGTCCTGGTACAGGTGGTCGATGCGCTCGGTGTTGAACAGCGAGCTGCGCCGCTTGATGCCGTGGACTTCATAGCCCTTGGCCAGCAGCAGTTCGCACAGGTACGAGCCGTCCTGTCCGGTGATGCCGGTGATCAGCGCGCGCCGGATGCCGTTGCGCCCGCGTGGCGGGGCCCGCTCCGGGCCGGTGGCGGTGATATGACCGAGTGTGTCCAGCTCGTTTGCGCCCATGGCTCTGATCCGTTAGCAAGTGGGGCGACTTTAGCGCCGCGCTGCGGCGCCGCACCGTCTGCTACCCCACACAACGGCGGCCGGCCGTGTGGGCGCTGCGCCACGGATCAGGTGCGCGGCATCGGCGTCGTGACCTCGGCGCCGGCGCGCCCTGCGGCGCCGTCGTGGCCCGGCGCAAGCCGCAAGTGCTGCCACAGCAGGCGCGTGGTGGACCAGAACGGCGCCACGCCGCGCCAGCCGCTGCGCTGCAGGTGCTGGCCCAGGTTGTGCGGCAGGGCCAGCATCAGGAACAACGCGGCCTTGTCGTGGCGGTGCTGGCTGCGGCCGTAGCGGTGCAACATGGTGACCATGCGCGCGGCATCCGCGGCCGGGGTTCCGGCGCATGGCGGCGGCCGCTGTGCATCGAGCTGATTGACCGCGCTGGGAACCAGCTCGATGCGGCAGCCGCAGCCATAGACCGCGCGTCCGGCCAGGTCGGCGACGTCGTAGTCGGCATCGAGGCCCTCGTCGAACGGCAGCCGCTCCAGCAGCGCGCGCGGGAACACCGTGCTGGACAGCACCACCGCGCACAGCGGCCGCGCCCGCGCGGCCCGGCGCGGCGGCTGGCGCAACGGCTGCCCGAGGAAATCCTGGCGCAGCGGGCGCAGGCATTCGCCGGCGCACATCGCCGTGCCGGCCAGCACCAGCGCGTCGGCATCGCCGCCCGCGGCGACCCGGTAGATGAAGTCGTCGGCGAGGCGCTCGCCCATCTGCTGCAGGAAGGTCGGCCCCAGCGTGGCGTGGTCGTCGAGAAACAGCACGTGCGTGCCGCTGGCCGCGCGCAGCAGGCGGTTGCGGCTGGCGGCGGCGCCGCGCCGTGGACCGTCGAGGCAGGCGATGCCAGGGTAAGCGTCGCGCATCAGCGCGCGCGTGGCGTCGTGGCTGCTGTCGTCGCAGACCAGCAACTGGTGCGGCGGCATGGTCGAGGCCGCGATCGACTGCAAGGTCCGGCGCAGGCCCTCCGGATGATCGCGCGTGCTGACGCACACGGAAAAGCTGGGCAAGAACGTGCTGGCTTGCATGATGACCCCTCCCGTCCGGCAAGCGCCGGGTTGGCGCCGGCCCGTCTGTGCGGGCGCGGCGCGCGGCAAACCTTCAGGCAGGCATTCAGACCGCCGGCCTGACCGCCTGGCACGGCGGTTCGTTGCGCCTTGGCGCCACCCCGGCGCCATTGGTTTCGCGCGTGATGCGTTCGTCGCCGCTGACCCATTCCAGCGTGGCGCCGCGCTGCAGGGCGGCGTAGACGGCCTCGCCCTTGTTGCGCACCTTGAGCCGCTGGTACAGCGTGCAGGCGTGGCTCTTCACCGTCGCCACCGAGATGTTGAGCATGCGGCTGACGGTCTTGATCGGATAGCCGCGCGCCAGCAGCACCAGCACCTCGTACTGTCGCGGTGTGATCTTCAGCATCTCAGCCTCGTCGTAGCCGGGTTCTTCCTCGGTCAGCGGCATGGCCGCGGGCGTGGGCGCGACCGCCGCCGGGGCCGGCGCGGACAACGGCTGGCCGGGCCGCAGCTCGGTCAGGTCGCGCAGCGCCACGGTGGTACGCAGCGCGGCGCGCGGGGTGCTGGCGCAGGGCGCCAGCGCCAGCTGCTCCCCCGGCGTTTGGGCCGGATGCGCGTTGCTGAGCGGCAGCGGCGCAGCCGAGGCGAGTGACTGCGTGGCGGGCATCGCCGAGCGCGATGCCGACGGCAGGGTGCCCGTGTCGGCAGTGAAGAGCAGCCCTTGCACGCCCGACACGGCCATGCGGATGGCGGCCTCGATCACCGCCAGCGAGGCGGACTTGGGCAGGCAGCCGCAGATGCCGCGCGCGCTGTCCGCGCTCGGCACGTGCAAGGGCAGGGCGTCGGCAAGGATCAGGATGCGTTGTGGCGCGAGCGTCTGCCGCGCCTGTTCCAGCAGCACCCAGCCGGGCGCAGGGTCGGCGGGCATGCCGAATACGAGCAGATCCGCGTTCTGGTGCCGGGCGTCCAGCCTGGCGATGTCCGCGGGTGCAACGGCCGCCACCTGCGCGGATTCCTGGATGTTCTCGAGCATCTGCAATAGCCCGAGCCGGAGCAGCGGATGCTCCTCGATCAGCAACGCATTCATGGACTTCACTCCCCGTTTTTACCCGGGGGCGGACTGCGGGGCACTTTGCGTATGGAAGACGTGACAGGACCGCCGTCACCGCGAATGGTGACTGGTGGCTGGCTCTGTGGCTGACCCCCATGCTTCCATGCCGGGCGGTTCCGTTGTTGTGGCTGGAACTTGCCCATGACTGGAAGGATGACCTCGAAACCCGAACCCAGGTGCTGCTTACTCCTAAATCAGTTGGAATTCATCTTATGGGTTGGGGGAGGGGAATGCAAGCCAGCGGGTCAGGGTTGGAATGAAGGAGGGAATGAAAGGACCTTCATAATCCTTTCAAATATTTCGTAATTATCCCCGGCAGGTTCCTGAAACGCCGCGCTGGAGCCATTCCCAGTGGTTTCACCGATGTGACATACAGAATTTAATTGGTTGCAAATCTGAAACAGATTCTATTATCCTTGGGCCGGATATGGCGATTTTATAACCCCATTGAGGGGTGTCCGAAAAGCATCGTCAGCCGCGCTGCTCCAATTATGAAACGCGCTCCGGAAATGTTGGTTGCGAAATCAATTCGGCAGATTTGCCGGCCCTTCGCGCACATGGTCTAGTGCTTCTGGATGAGGCGCGGTTACCACCATGGATGAACGTTGCGGCGCCGGCGGCACCGGCCGCGCCGGGCTTGCCACCACCCATCGGTGGGGGGCAGGCCGGCTGCGGGATGATAGCGCCGGCCGCCCGGCTCAGCGGACCCAGCGGCCCGGGCGCATGACCCAGCCGTGCGGGCCGCGTACCCAGCGCTCGGGTACATAGCGGTAGCCCACGCGCTGCGGCTGCCAGTAGCCGCCGCGCCAGGCGTAGTTTCCGCCGCGGGCTTCCCAGTGGCCCGGCACCCAGACCTGGCCGCGGCGCCCGGCCGGGTGCGGCTCGTAGCGCGGCGGCGGGGGCGGATGGCCGTAGCCATGGGCGACCGGCGCCTGGTGGGCTTCGGCGGGGGCGGTGAGACCGAAGGCGCCGCCGGTGGCAAGGACGGCTGCAGCAAGCAGGAGTTGGCGTTTCATGGGATGGCTCCTTTGGGCGGTGGCGGAATCAGTAGTGATGATGGTGGTGGCGCGGCGGCGGGCCGCCGCGCGGGGGCACCACGATGCAGGCGGAAAGCAGTGCGGCGGCGGTGGACAGCAGCACCACCAGGGAGAGGGCTCGTTTCATCTTGGCTCCTGGCGGGATCGCGTTGGACACGGCCTCAATGTAGCGGCCCGCCGCCGCGCTGCGCGCTTGCACTTGTAAGCCTGTCTCACATGCGGTGACGGCACCAGCAAGCCCCCGCGGGGCTCGCATGCCCACCGGAAACCCTTGCCGGCCAACGCTTCGCGGCCAGAACGACGGGCCCGGCGAGCGGTGCACGGGCGCGGCGGCGAAGGTAATGTGACGTTACATGGGAAATAAATCTTGCAAGGCGGGCGCGCCCGGCGTGGTCGCTGGAAGGTTCCGGCCGCCCCGGCACCCACGCAGAAAAGGGTACGCAGTGGCAACGGCGCGTCGACCTCGGGCGCTGCCCGGGTGCGATGGGCTATACCAATGGGAAGTGGCCACGTATGCGGGAAGGAGGCGCCATGCCGGTCATGCTTATCGTGCTTGCCTTGCAATGGCTGCAGGGCCTGTCGCCGCCCGCCGCGGCATTGTTTGCACTGCCGCAGGCGCCGGCGCCGGCGGATGCCACGGCCGTGGTGGAGGCCGCGCCGGCGCGCTGAGCCGGGCGCTTGCGCCGGCTGACGCCAGACTGGTATCAGCCTTGCGCGGTCAGTGCGGCCAGGCCGGTTTCATCCGGCCTGCCGCGCGCAGCCGGCGGGCGCCGGCAACGCAAAGGAGGCGCCGTAGCGCGCCGGGTCCAGCCGCATGGTCAGCACGCCGACCACCGCCGCACACGCCAGGTGGTACCACCAGCCCGCGGCGAAGCTGCCGGTGCGCGCCTGCAGCATGGCGGTGATCCACGGTGCCAGCGACGCCAGCAGAAAGCCGCCGCCCTGCATCACCGCGCTCAGCGCGCCGGCGCTGTCAGGATCGGGCAGGTGGTCCAGCGCCACCACCAGGTAGAGCGCGAAGCAGCCGCCCAGGCCCGCACCGCCGATCACGGCCCAGGCGTGCGGGGCGGCGTCCGGCCACAGCGCCAGCCCGGCGAAGCCGGCGACCTGCAGGGCCAGCGCCAGCCCCATCCACGCGCGCCGGTCCAGGCGGCGCGCCGCCAGCGCCGGCAGCAGCAGCGCCGCGGCGGCCTGCGCCACTGCCATCAGCGCCACCAGCGAGCCGCTGGCCGGCGCACTCCAGCCATGGCTCTGGTAGAACGGCGCCAGCCACGCCACCAGCGAGGCATAGCCGCCATTCATCACGCCGAAGCTGATCATCAGCAGCCAGGTGCGCGGACGCCGCAGCAAGGCGCGGGTCTTGCCGGCAACCACGGCCGGACCGCCGGACCACGCCGCCGGGACCAGTGCCGGCGCGCGCGCCGGGCCGCGCGGCAGCGCCACCCACGCCAGTGCCAGCGCCGCCAGCGCGGGCACGGCCCACAGCGCCAGCGCCTCGCGCCAGCTGCCGGCAAGTTCGGTCACATAGGGCGACAGCTGCGCGCCCAGCGCGCCGCCGCCCATCAACGCCGCCGAATACAGGCCCATCACCGGTGCCACGCGCGCCGGGAACTCCTGCTTGACCAGGCCCGGGCACGCCGCCTGCACTACCGCCACGCCCAGCCCGCACAGCGCCGCCGAGGCGATCAGCCAGGTCCCGCCGGCCACGCCCAGCCGCAGCGCGCAGCCGGCGCCGAGCAAGGCCAGCGCGCCCAGCACCGCGGTGCGCGCGCCCAGCCGCGCCCGCAGCGCCGGGCCGAAGAACGCGCCCACTCCCATCAGCAGCATCGGCAGCAGCGTCAGCCACGCCATGCCCTGGTAGCTCAGGCCGGTGCCGCCGCGGATGGCCGGCGCGAGCGGCCCGACCGCGGTCAGGAACGGCCGCAGGTTCAGGCCGATGCCGGCCACGGCCGCCAGCACCAGCCAGCGCGGCGGCACCGGGCGCGCGCCTTCAGCCACGGCGCGCTCGCATGCCGTAGAGCTGCGCGGCGGACAGCTCGACCGGCACCCGCGTGAGCGGCAGCGGCGGCGGGTCGAGCGGCAGGCGCAGCGCCTGGTAGGCCGCCTCGCTCGACATGCCGTAGGGCGCGGCATCGTGGTTGTCGAAGGCGTAGTAGACCGCCTGCACCCCGGCCATGGTCATCGCCGCCAGGCACATCGGGCACGGATGGCCGCTGGCATAGACCACGCTGCCGCGCAGGTCGAGGCGGCCCAGCTTGCGCGCGGCGGCGCGCACCGCCTCCATCTCGGCATGGGTGGTGGGGTCGTGGCTGTGGACGATGTCGTTGACGCCGGTGGCGACGGTTTCGCCGTCGAGCACCAGCACGGCGCCGAACGGGCGCGCGCCGCGGTCGCGGTTGGCCACCGCGAGGCGCACCGCCTCGCGCATGAATTCCTGGTGAGTGGTCATGGTTGGCAGAAAAAGTGGGTACATGCTCGGGTGCAACGCGGCATGGTGCCTGGAGTCGGGACGATGGCGCCCGGCAGGCCGGGGCATCGTGCCGAAACTCTACGCCTGGGCTTGGTAATCGGGAAATTAAATGATGAAATCGCTGGCAGTGGAAAAATCAATGGATACGCCGCCATGCAGGATCTCCGTCTCGACCCCGTGCTGCTGCAGAGCTTTGTCGCCGTCGCCGAGAGCGGCAGCTTTACCCGTGCCGCCCAGCGCGTGCACCTGACCCAGTCCACCGTCAGCCAGCAGGTGCGCCGCCTGGAGGAGCAGCTGGGCTGCGTGCTGCTGGACCGCGGCGGGCGCTATGTCACCACCACGCCGGAAGGCGAACGCCTGCTGGGCTATGCGCGCCGGCTGCAGCAATTGATGGCGGAGGCGGTCGGGCAGCTGCGCCAGAGCGCGGGCCAGGGCGAAATCCGGCTGGGCGTGCCCGAGGACTTTGCCGCGCGGCCGCTGACGCCGGTGCTGGCCGGGTTTGCCGATGACTGGCCGGGCATGCGGCTGGAGGTGACCAGCGGCATGAGCCACGAACTGTGGCAGCGCTTCCAGGACCGCGAGCTGGACCTGGTGCTGGTCAAGCAGCGCACCGGCCAGGCCCAGGGCCTGGCCAGCTGGCCGGAGCCGCTGTGCTGGATCGACAGCCGCAGCCGCCCGGCGGTGGCACGCGACCCGGTGCCGCTGGTGGCGTTCCCGGTGGGCGGCCTGTATCGCGGCGAGATGACGCACGCGCTCGACGCCGGCGGCCGGCGCTGGCGCGTGGCCTTTGTCAGCGCCAGCCTGGCCAGCATCCTGGCGGCGGTGGCCGACGGCCTGGGCGTGACGCTGCTGCCGCGGCGCCTGGCCACGGCGCATCACACCGTGCTGGAGCACGGCTGGCCGGCCGCGGTGCCGGATGTCGAACTGAGCCTGCACGCGCAGCCGGACCTGCCGGCCGCGGCGCGCGACATGGCGGCGCGGCTGGCCGCGCTGTGCGAGACCGTGATGGCGGCGGGCGCGCCGCCCGGACTTCAGCCGAAGAACTCGTTGTAGTAGCGGGCGCAGCTGCCGGCCGGGCGGAAGGTGTAGGGCAGCTCGGCCATGGCGGCGGCTTCGAGCGAACCGAACGGAATGTCGGGGGCGGCGAGCGGGGAAAGGTCTGCCGTGGCGTCGGCTTGGAGATGCGCCGTCGCGGCGCGGGCGGGGGAGGGCGTGGTCATGTCAGGGCTCATGCGGTCGGCCGGGCGGGCATGGTGCCCTGCCCGGCAAGGGCGGTCCGGCGTTGTCAGCGCCAGCGGCCATCGTAATGCTGCGCTGCGGCGAAGTCAGCCACCCCGGCCTCAACACACTGTTGCACGAGCGCGCCCAATGGCGCCCCTGGTGGGGCCCGCCGTGGCGCGCAATCGCGCCGGCTCGCCCGGGATGTGGCCCGCGAGCCGCCGCCGCCGGCAGCGCCAGGGTCTATATTGGGCGGAGGGACCGCCGGCGCTGGCGGTCCCTTCTCCCCATGGAAGCCGCCATGTCCCTGCCCCCGTGCTTTGCCGACCGCCGCGAGGCCGGCCAATACCTTGGCCGCCACCTGGCGGGGCTGGGCCTGGGCGCCGCGCAGCTGGGCCAGCCGCCGCTGGTGCTGGCGTTGCCGCGCGGCGGCGTGCCGGTGGCGTTCGAGGTGGCGCGCGCGCTGGACGGGCAGCTCGACGTGCTGCTGGTGCGCAAGATCGGCGCGCTCGGCTACCCGGAACTGGCGCTGGGCGCGGTGGTGGAGGGCGATGCCAGCGGTGGCGGACCGCATACGGTGGTCAATGATGACCCCTGGGCCCGCCGCGCCGTCGACAGCGGCAGCTTCGATGCCGAGCGCGGGCGCCAGCTCGACGAGATCGCCCGGCGCCAGCAGCGCTACCGCGGCGGCAAGCCGGTGCCAGCCCGCGCCGGACGCGTGGTGATCGTGGTCGATGACGGCGTGGCCACCGGCGCCACCATGCGCGCCGCGCTCGAAGGCGTGCGCATGGCCGGCGCGGCGCGCGTGATCGCCGCCACCCCGGTGGGCTCGCAGGACGGGCTGGCCAGCCTGGCCGCGGCCGCCGACGAGGTGATCTGCCTGAACACGCCGCCCAGCTTCGGCGCGGTCGGCGCGTTCTACCTCGATTTCAGCCAGACCAGCGACGAAGAGGCGCTGGCGCTGCTGCGCACGCCGCCCGCGGCCTGAGCGGCCGCGCCGGGATTCAGTCCTGGCGGCCGCGTTCGCGCGCCAGGCGCGCCTTCAGGTGCGGCACCAGCCCGCCGGCGGCCAGGATGGCGCGCAGGAACGCCGGGATCGGTTCGCACGCAATCTCGCTGCCGTCGTCCAGCCGCAACTGCGCGGTGTCCAGGTCCAGCACCGCGTGCGCGCCGTCGGCCAGTCGGCTGGTGTCGGCGCAGACCAGCACCGGCAGGCCCAGGTTGATGGCGTTGCGATAGAACAGCCCGCCGAACGATTGCGCCACCACCGCGCCCACCCCCAGTTCCCGCAGCGCCTGCGGCGCCTGCTCGCGCGAGGAGCCGATGCCGAAGTTGGCTCCCGCCACCAGCACGTCGCCGGGGCGCACGCTGTCGGGAAACTCCGGGCGCAGCGAGGCCAGGCAATGTCGGGCCAGCACCGGCAGCGGCGCTTTCATCAGCACGGCGGGGGCCATGGCATCGGTGTCGATGTTGTCGCCGAAGCGCCAGAGGCGGCCGGCAGGGGCGGGGGCGAGGGCAGAGGTCATGCGGGAATTCTGTCCCGCCGGCGGCGGGCACGAGGTGGGGGCCGCGCGTTACTCCAGCAGCGAGCGCGGATCGGTGATGCGGCCGGTGACGGCGCTGGCGGCCACCGTCATCGGCGAGCCGAGCCACACCGCGCTGCCGGCGTCGCCCATGCGGCCCGAGAAATTGCGCGCGGTCGAGGCAATGGCGCGGCTGCCAGCCGGGAAGCGCGCCGCGCCATAGCCCGCGCAGGCGCCGCAGGCATTGGGCAGCAGCATCGCGCCGGCGTCGGCGAGGATGCCGAGCGTGCCTTCCTGCTCCGCCTGCAACTGGTCGCGGCGCGAGGCCGGCGCCACCTGCAGCGTTACGCCGGCCGCGACGCGGCGCCCGCGCAGCACGCGCGCGGCCATGCGCAGGTCTTCCAGCTTGGCGCCGGTGCAGGCGCCCAGGTAGGCAATCTGCACCGCCTCGCCGGCGGCCTGGTCGACCGGCGCGCTGTTGGCGGGCGAGTGCGGCGCGGCCACTTGCGGTGCCAGCGCGGCGGCGTCGAAGCGGTGCGTGGCCAGCACCGGCGCGCCGGCATCGCTGCGCCAGTGGTCCAGATCGATGGCGGCCAGCGTCGGCGCCGGCACGCCGGCCTGAGCCAGCCAGTCCAGCGTGACCGCGTCGGGCGCCACCAGCCCGGTCTGCGCGCCGAGTTCGGTGCTCATGTTGGTGAGCGTCATGCGCTCCTGCATCGGCAGCGCGGTGACGGCGCCGCCGGTGTATTCGAGCGCCTGGTAGCGCCCACCGCCCATGCCCAGCGTGGCGCACAGGAACAGCATCATGTCCTTGGCGCAGACCCCGGGCGCGAGCTGTCCGTCCCATTGCAGCCGGATGGTGTCCGGCACCCGCAGCCAGATCTCGCCGGTGGCGAGCACGCCGGCCATCTCGGTCGCGCCCACGCCGAACATGTACGCGCCGAAGGCGCCCCCCGTGGGGCTGTGGCTGTCGCCGCCGACGATCAGGCGGCCCGGCAGCACATGGCCGCGCTCGGGCAGCACCACGTGGCAGATGCCCTCGGCGTCGATGAAGTGCGCGCCGGCCTGGCGCGTCCAGTCGCGCGTGAAGCGCAGGATCGATTCAGCCTGGGCGTCGCCGCCGGGCACGAAATGGTCGGTCACTACCACATAGCGCGACGGGTCCCAGACTCCGGTGCCAAGCTCCTGCAGCAGCGGCGCCACGCGGCGCGGGCCGCTGGAGTCGTGCGACATCGCCAGGTCGACCTGGCAGATCACCACGGTGCCGGGTTCGGCATGGGCCAGCCCGGCGGCGCGCGCCACCAGCTTCTGCGCGAGCGTGGCGGGAAGGGCGCTCATTCCGGCGACGCTCCCGAGTACCTGACCACGCCGGCCCAGCGCTTGACGTCCTGCTTGACGAAGGCAGCGAAGGCCTCGGGCGGCGTGCCCATCGGCTGCGCGCCGTCGTTCTCCAGGCGCTTGCGCACCGCGGGAGACTCCAGCCCCTTGCGCGCGGCCTGGTACAGCGCCTGGGTGGTGTCGTGCGACATGCCGGCCGGCCCGAACAGCCCGAACCACGCACTCGACTCGAAGCCCTTGACGGTATTGCCGATCGGCGCCGCGCCCGGGAACTGCGGCAGCGGCGCGGGGCTGGTCACGCCCAGCACCTTGAGCTTGCCCGCGCGCACGTGCGGCAGCACGTTGATGGTGCTGGCGAACATCAGGTCGCACTGGCCCGCCAGCACGTCGGTCAGCGCCGGCGAGGTGCCCTTGTACGGGATGTTGACGATGTAGGTGCCGGTCATCATCTTGAACATGTCGCCAGCCATGTGCAGCGACGAGCCGACCGAGCCGATGGCGAAGTTCAGCTTGCCCGGCTCCGAGCGCGCCAGGCGGATCAGCTCGGGCACGTTGTTGGCCGCCAGCCGGGGCGTGGCCACCAGCACGCTCGGCACGGTAGCGACCAGCGTGATCGGCGTGAAGTCCTGCACCGGGTCGAACGGCAGCTTCTTGTACAGCGTGGCGTTGATGGTATGGCTGGTGAAGCTCATCAGCAGCGTGCTGCCGTCCGGCGCGCTCTTGGCGACCAGGTCCGCGGCGATATTGCCGCCGGCGCCGGGGCGGTTCTCGACCACCACGGGCTGGCCCAGCTCCTGCGACATCTCCTGGGCGATGGTGCGCGCCAGCGTGTCGGTGGTGCCGCCGGCCGGCGCGCCCACCAGGATCCGGATCGGCTTGCCGCCGGCAAGCTGCGCCTGCGGCTGGTTTTGTGCCTGCGCCGCCGCCGGCAGCGGCAGCGCCAGCGCGCAGGCGGCCAGCGTGCCGAGCGTGGCGAGGCGCCGCATCATGGCGCGGCGCGGCATCGAAGGCAGGCGGGTCGGGCTGGACGGACGGGACTCAGGCATGGCGGCGGCTCCTCGCTCGATGTGATCAGGGATGCGCAGTATGGCGCGGAACGGGGTCCGGCGCACTCGCGGCAACGCAAGCACGGGGCAACTCCCGTGGCGTCAGTCGCGCAGGCCCGGGCGGGTCTCGCTCTCGACCCAGACGTTGGCACTGTCGACACCGGCCGGCGACAGTTCCATCCGGTATTCGTAGCGGTCGGGGCGGTACTGGCCCAGCAGCAGCTGCACCGGGCGCCCGGACTGGTCCTTGACCACGCGGCGCACCGCCAGCAGCGCGCCACCGACCGGCACATCCAGCAGCGGCGCCACCACCACGTCGGCCAGCCGGGCCGACAGCACCTGGCTGGCACGGCCGAGCTTGACGCCGCCCGCTTCCAGCAGGCGCAGCACCGGGGTCTCTTCCAGCGCCTGGCGCGTGAGCGGCCGGCCCAGCGTCGCCGGCAGGTAGACCGTGATGTGCGACAGCGGACGGTTGCGGTAGTGGCGCACCCGCACGATCTTTACCACCGGGTCGCCCGCCTCGATCTGCAGCGAGTCGGCGACATCGGGCGTGGCATGGACTTCGTCGATCGAGATCACCTTGACCGAGGTCTTCTGGCCCATGTCGATGATGTTGTCGAGCAGGCTGGTGCCGCGTTCCTCGCCGCCGGCCGCGGCCGGGCGCACCGGATGCGGATTGACGAAGGTGCCCAGCCCGCGGTGGCGGCGCACCAGTCCTTCCTGCACCAGCCGGTCGAACACGCGCCGCATGGTCACGCGCGAGGCGTGGAACTGCTTGGCAAGGTCGATCTCCCCGGGCAAGGGACCCTGGCCGAAGCGGCCTTCGACGATCTGCTGGCGCAGCACCACGTAAATCTGGTGATACAGGGGAACGACGGCTTCACTCATGGTTTCCCTTGTGGAGAGATGACAAGTCTGTAATGCCTCTAATGTACTTTAAATCAGACATAGGACCTAGCGAGGATAAACGCTGAGGGGTTTTCGCGACAAGGGCCTTGCACCGCTGCGACGCTGCGCCAAGGCGCGGCGACCCATCGGGACGGATTCGCCCGGTTGCGCCGGCGGCGTGCCGGCCGGCGGCCGGCGCGCGGCCATGGCCTCGGCGCACACTTGCGCAAGCCGCCAGCGTTGCGTCAAGGCGGCAATGTGGGCCGGCTCACATGGGCGGCGGCGGCGGCACCCCCGGTCCCATGTTTCACCGCCGAAACGCGGTCGCAGCATCAGGGCAAATCCCGAGCAGGCGCCGCAAACCCTTGAAAAACAAGGCTTTCTTGGCTCCCCCCGGAGGATCCCACCAACCCCATGGGACCCCTCTGTCACAGCAATGTGACATGTCCCCGGCCGCACATCAGGCGGGGCCATGTTGATCCGGCAAAACATCGGCCAAAACCCCTGCCGCAACGCCAGGTGGCCCTTGTAATACAAGGACTTGCCGCCTCGGGTGACGAAGCTGGCACCGATTATGCGCAGGGCAGGCTGGTTTGGCAGCAAGCCCGACCTGAACCTCCGGCCGTGCGCTCGTCGATGAGTGCCGGTTAGGAGCAGAGCCGCTGTGACTGTGAAATCCTCCTGGGAGCATCGTATGAACAAGACACTTCTGGCGTCGGCGATTGCCCTCGCCTTTGCTGGTTCGGCGTGGGGTAACCCGACCAATAACAACACGGACGGCTGGAACCATCAGTCAGCCACCGCCAATTCAACCCAACGCGGCGCCGGGTCTCTCGCCAATGAGAACTCGACGTCCAACCAGGACAACTCCGATCACAGCACCAGCACCCGCACCACCACCATCGACGTCGACAAGTCTCAGACCAACTCCAACAACCGCACAGCGACGGTTGTGGTCGACAAGTCGACCAATGACTCCAACAACCGCACCAACTCCAACAACAAGAGCAAGACCAACTCCGACAACCGCACCCGCCTGACGCTGGACCAGGGCGGGCTGGGCAATGCCGCCGCCAACGCAGGCAATGCCTCGTCTAGCATCGCCAATTCCTTCAACACCAGCAAGGCGATCGCGGTCAGCAAGCTTAGCGGCCAGGTCACCGGCAACACCGTCGCCAACATCGGTAACGTGGCCAAGAACTTCGGCAATGCCAACGGCGGCACCGGCTTCGGCGGCAAGGGCGGTCAAGGCGGTCAGGGCGGTACCGGCGCTGGCGGCAGCGGCGGATCCGGTGCGGCCGGCGCGGCCGGTGCGGTCGGCGCAGCCGGTGCAGTCGGCGCCAAGTCGTTCGCCTACAACGGCGGTGCGCGCGCCGGTGATGCTACCAGCGGCCGCGCCATTGGCGGTGACGGTGGCGATGGCGGCGCGGCGCTCGGTCGCGCTGGCGATGGCGGCGGCGCCTATGGCCGCGGCGGCAGCGCACTGAGCGCGGCTGGCAGCACGGGCGGCAGTGGCGGCGATGCCTATGGCAAGGGCGGCGGTGCCCTGAGCGCTTCGCTTGGCGCGGGCGGTCGCGGCGGCGGCGCTGGCGCAATCGGCGGCGGCGGCCTGGGTGCCAGCGGTGCGCTGGGTGGGCTGGCCGGTTCAGCCGGCGGCTCGGGCGGCAGCGGCGGCGATGCCAACGGCCGCGGCGCGGACGCTGGCGGTGCCGGCGGCGCCGGTGGCGGTTCCGGGGCGGCCGGTACTAACACGGCGGGCGCGGGCACGGGCACGGGCGGCGGCGCGGGTGCGACCGGCGGTACCGGCGGTGCCGGCAGTTCCGGCGCGGTCGCCACCGGTGGCGCCGGCAGCGGCACTGGCGGTGCTGGCGGCACCAGCGGGGCTGGCTCGACGGCAACGGCTGGCACGGGCACGGCGACCGGCGGTGCCGGCGGCGGGCAGAGCAGCGTCGGCGGCGCGGGCGGTGCCGGCGCGGCGGCCAACTCGGGCGCGGCTACCAGCGTGGCCACGAACGGCAGCAACTCCGCGGGTAACGGCGGCAATGGCGGCAACGGCGGCAACGGCGGCAGCGGCGGCAGCGGCGGCAGCGGCGGTGCAGCGACCGGCGGTACCGGTGGCGCCGGCGGCGTCGGCAACGGCGGCCTGGGCGGCAGCGGCGGCAACGGCGGCTACAACCTGGTCGACGCAGGCACCTTCAACATGTCCAACACCATGACCAGCGTCGGTCAGACGGCGGCGGGCATCATGATGGCCAGCCAGAACAGCGGCGTGGCCTCGCTGGTGCAGCAAAGCGTGAACGTGCAGGCCAACCTCAACGTGGGCGGCAGGTAAGACGCGCAACGCGGCCGGGTCCCGGGCTTGCCCCGGGACCCGGCCGGCGGTTTCGCAGTCATGCCGGCAGGACCGGCGCCCGCATCCTGTGTGCGGGCGCCCGGGCCCTGTCTTACCTACGCAAGCCAAGTTGCCATGCAGCCGACAGGAGAGAGTCGGCGCACCGGCAGGGGGGGAAACACCATGCAACCGGTCCGCTTCGCCGTCGGCGCCTGCGCCGCGGCATTACTCGCCTGGCCAGCATTGCAGGCCCGCGCGGAGCCGCCAGGGCTGGAGGCCGCCATGGCCGCCGCGCGTGCAGACGCTGCCGCGGCCACCGCGGCGGTGGCCGCACCGGCGCCAGCGCCGGCCGCGCTGTTCGCCGGCGCGGCCAGGGCCGTGCCCGTGTCGCGGCTGGATGACGTCCGCGGCGGTGCGGAAGTCACCGTCAACGATATGCGCCTGCACGGCACCGTGGCCGACAACGCCGCGGTCAACACCTTGTCCGGCACCAACCACATCACGGATGGCGCGTTCTCGAATGCGGCGGGGATTCCCACCGCGATCCAGAACTCGGGATCGAACGTACTGATCCAGAACGCCACCATCGTCAACGTCCAGTTCAAATGATGAAGCCGCTGCGAATCCTGCTGGCGTGCGTGTCCTGGCTGCTGGCGACGGCGCACGTGCCCGGCGTGCAGGCCGCCGACGTTCCGATCTACGGCCCGGTCGGCGAACCCTACAGCGTCAGGGTCACCAGCCTGCGCGAGGCGCGCTTCAAGTCCACCATCCGCCAGCAGTTCGACTTCAGCTGCGGCTCGGCCGCGGTGGCCACGCTGCTGACATACCAGTACGGCCATCCGATCAACGAGGCCACCGTGTTCCAGAACATGTACCTCAACGGCGACCAGCAGAAGATCCGCGCCGAAGGGTTCTCGCTGCTGGACATGAAGCGCTTCCTGGCGGCGCTGGGCTATGAGGCGGATGGCTTCGAGCTGCCGCTGTCCAAGCTGGAAGAAACGCAGGTGCCGGCGATCGTGCTGATCGTGGAGAACGGCTACCACCATTTCGTGGTGGTCAAGGGCGTGCAGGGCAACCGCGTGCTGGTCGGCGATCCGGCGCGCGGCACGCGGGCCATGTCGCGCGAACAGTTCGAGCGCATCTGGGACAGCCAGCTGCTGTTCGTGATCCACAACCGCACCGAGCGCGCGCGCTTCAATCTCGCCGCGGACTGGCGCGTCGCGCCCAGCGGTCCTTACTGGATGGGCGTCAACCGGGACAACCTGTTCTTCACGGTCATGCCCCGCCATGGCGCCGGAGATTTTTGAGGAACGCATCATGTTGCAGATTTGCTTGCCGGGCCCGGCCGTGCCACGCAGCGCCGCCGCAGCGGCCGCGGCGATGGTGCTGGGCGCCGGCCTGGCGTACGCCGGCACGGCACAGGCCGGCATGCCGCCGCAGCCCGCGGCGACCGATCCCTCGGCGCCGCCGTCGCAGGCAGCCATGGCCGCGCGCGAGCGCGTCGACTCCCACCCGGTGGCTGCCGCGCGCGGCAGCATGGCCGGCTGGAAACCGGTGGCCCATGACAAGCTCGACGACATGCGCGGCGGCTTCGAGATGCCCGGGCTGCAGGTTTCGTTCGGTATCGAACGTGCGGTGTACATCAACGGCGACCTGGTGGTTGCTACCAGCATTAACATCCCGGACGTCAGCCGCATCACTGCCGACCAGGCCGCGCGGCTCGCCGCGACGCTGGGGCCCTCCATTGTGGCCAGCACCAATGCCGCGGTTGCCAACGCGCTGGCGGGCAACCCGGTCACGGCCGACGCCGCCGCGGCGATGCATGCCAATGGCACCGGCGCGGCGGCATCGGCTGCGGGTGGTGCGCAGGCGGGCGGCACGGCGGCGGCAGCGGCCAATGGTGGTGCCTCTGCCAGCGCCGGGACCGCCGGCGCCGCGGGTGCCGCAGGTGCGGCGGGCCTGCCGGCGACAGCCGTGAGTACCGCCACCGGCCAGGTCATCACCAACGGATTGCTCAACGTGATCCAGAACGGCCCGGGCAATGCCGCGTCGGTGGGAGCTCTGGCGGGAACGCCGGTGACCGTGATCCAGAACACGCTGAACAACCAGAGCATCCGGAGCCTGATGACAATCGACGCAAGCGTCAATACGCTGCAGGCCTTCCGGTCGCAACTGGCCAACACGGCGCTGAACCAGGCGCTGCTGCGGGCCGCAAGCATGAGATAGCCGTTAGCGAGGTAGCAGGCAGTACAGGTCGCAGGCTCCTGCAAGACAGCCTGCCGTCCGGGGGAGGAAGACGTGATGAAGAAGCGGTCGATGCAGGGCATCCGCAATGCGGGATGCTCGACGTTGCTGTTGCTCGGCGGACTGGCGCAAGCCCAGACGCCGCCGGAGGCGGGGTCACCCGCGGCCGGACTGGAATCACTGCAGAGGGAGCTCGCCGAACAGGCCAGCCAGCTCGATGCCATGAAGCGCGCGCTGGCCGAGCAGGAGGCAGTGATCCGTGAACTGCGCAGCGTGATCGGCACCGAGGTGCTGGCCACCAAGCGCGGCGGACAGCGCACCGGGCCCGGCGTGATGCCGGCCGACAACGCCACCAATGCCGCCACCGCGGCAGCGGCCGCCAGTGCCACGCAGGGCGCGCCGGGGCTGGCTAGCAGTCCGCAGCAGGTCATGGCGCAGGCGCCGCAGCCCGGGGCGCAGCAGGGCGAGTCGGCCAGCCCGCAGACGGTGGCCGTGGAAGAGCCCGTCGGCCGTCCGCCCGAGACCGACCGGCGCCCGCCCGAGGTGGCACCGCTGATCGACCAGCCCGGGGTGCTCACCGCCGAGGGCAAGCTGGTGGTCGAGCCGGGCTTCCAGTACGGCTACTCGTCGAACAACCGCGTCGCGCTGGTGGGTTACTCGATCATTCCCGCCCTCCTGATCGGCCTGATCGATGTGCGCGAGGTCAAGACCTCGACCTATATCGAATCGATCGCGCTGCGCTACGGCGTCACCAAGCGGTTCGAGATCGAGGCCAAGGTGCCGTACGTGCAGACCTCGGGCTCGACCATCAGCCGCGAGGTGTTCACCGGCACCGCCGTCGACAACGTGTTCAATGCCAGCGGCAAGGGCATGGGCGATATCGAGGCCACGGTGCGCTACCAGCTCAACTACGGCAATGAGCGGATCCCGTATTTCGTCGGCTGGCTGCGCTACAAGTCCAACACCGGCAAGGATCCTTTCGAGGTGGTCACCGATTGCGTGACGCGCTGCGTGGGCAATGCCACCGGCACCGGCCTGCCGCTCGGGCTGCCCACCGGCACCGGCTTCCACGCGATCCAGCCCGGCATCACCTGGCTGCTGCCGACCGATCCGGCGGTGTTCTTCGGCACCTTCAGCTACCTGCACAACTTTTCCCGCGACAACGTCAGCCGCACCGTGCTGAACGGCGAGAAGGAGAACCTGGGCAAGATCGCGCCGGGCGACATCTTCGAGTTCAGCTTCGGCATGGGGCTGTCGCTCAACGAGAAGGCGTCGTTCAGTATCGGCTACGACCAGGCCATCATCTGGCCGACCAAGCAGAACGGCATGACCGTGCCCGGCTCGGTGCGCCTGACGCAGGGCACCTTGCTGGTGGGGTATTCGTACCGCTTCAACAACCGCTATACGCTGAACCTTTCGGTGGGCGCCGGGCTGACGCGCGACACGCCCGACCTGCAGGTCAATGTGCGCCTGCCGATCACTTTCTGAAGGCCGTCGGGCCAGAGGTGACGCGTGCCCCGCCCGCGCGGGGCACGCGTGCGCATCACATCCGCCGGCACCGTGCGCCAGTGCCGAAACGCGCCTTGCGCTGGCCCCATGAACGGCGTACAAAGAAATAACCCCGCGCCGCCAGCGGTACTTTTTCCGACCAGCCTCAACCTCACCGGTGGTGCGGCCTGAACAAGGAGAGAGACATGCGCAAACGCATCTTCTGGTTGTTGCCCGACCTGGCGAGTGCCAGACGCACCATGGATGACCTGCTGCTGGCCCGCGTCGAGAACAGCCACATCCACTTCGTGGCGCGCGACGGTGCCGACATGACCGGCCTGCATGAAGCCAACCTGTTCCAGACTTCCGACATCGTCCATGCGGCCGAAATGGGCCTGATGGTCGGCGGCGGCGTGGGCGTGGTGGCCGGTGTGGTGGTGGCGATGTTCCCGATCGTCAGCGACACCCCGCAGTGGGGACTGGTCGGCGTGCTGGCGGTGCTGGGCGCGGTGTTCGGGGCCTGGGCCGCAAGCATGATCGGCAGTTCCGCGCCCAACAGCCGGCTGCGCGCGTTCGAGAAAGACATCGAGGCGGGCAAGATCCTGCTGATGGTCGACGTGCCGCGCACCCGCGTCGAGGAAGTCGAAACCCTGCTGCGCAACGCGCACCCGGAAGCCAGCTTCGCCGGCGTCGATCCGGCCGTGCCGGCGTTCCCCTGATCCGGCGCCTGCCGCCGGCTGGCGCCACGCGGCGCCGCATCTCTCTCTGCGCGCGCCCGCGCGGCGCGCTCCGGCGCGCCTGCCGCCGGCACCCGGCCCCACCGGAACCGCTCAGGTTCCGGTGTGATGCCGCTGCAACACCCCTGTTTTCCCGGTTTGCCCACGTCGGACGCATGCGGTACCTTGCGTGACGGCGCGCGGGCCTTGCCCGGCGCTGCCACAGAACAACGAAAGCAGCCGTCCAGGCGGAGGGGTCGAGACAATGAAGGCAAAATGGATCGCGTGCGGCCTGCTGGCCGCCACGCTGGGCTGGGCCGCGCAGGCGGCCCTGGCGGAACCGGGCGTGACCCGCAACACCATCCGCATCGGCCAGTCGGCCGGCATCACCGGGCCGGTGGCGGGATCGGTCAAGGAGCAGATCGCCGGCGCGCAGGTGTACCTGCGCACGGTCAACGCCAATGGCGGCGTCGCCGGGCGGCGCATCGAACTGGTCACCTACGATGACGGCTTCGATGCCAAACGCACGCCCGACAATGTGCGCAAGCTGCTCGACGAAGACAAGGTGTTCGCGCTCTTCATGGTGCGCGGCACGCCGCAGAACGAAAGCATCCTGCCCATCATCGCCGCGCAGAAGGTACCGCTGATCGCGCCGCTCACCGGCGCCATCACGCTGCACCGGCCGGTGAACCGCTACGTGTTCAACGTGCGCGCCAAGTACCAGGACGAAGTGGCGCGCGCGATCAACCACCTGGCGACGTCGGGAATGAGCCGCATCGGCATCTTCTACGCCAACGACGGCTTCGGCAAGGACGTGCTGGAGGGCTACCACGGTGCGCTGCAGGCGCGCGGCGTGCAGCCCGCGGCCATGGTCAATTTCGCCCGGCCGATGGGCGACATCACCCAGGGCGTGGCGACCATGCACAAGGCCAACCCGCAGGCGGTGCTGGTGATCGGCTCGGGTTCCGAGGCGGCGCGCGTCATCCGCGAGCTGCGCCGCGCCGGCAGCGAGGCGCAGTTCGTCACGCTGTCCAACAATGCCGCCGATGCCTTTATCCGCGAACTCGGCGACGACGCGCGCGGGCTGATCATCACGCAGGTGGTGCCGGGCACCAACTCCAGCCAGATGACGCTGGCCAGCGAATACCGCAGCCTGGCGAAGCAGCAGGGCGTGGAGCTGTCCAACGCCGGCATGGAGGGCTTCATGTCGGCCAAGGTGCTGGTCGAAGGCCTGCGCCGCGCCGGACCCGAGCCGACCCGCGAGCGGCTGGTCGCGGCGCTGGAGGGCATGCGCGACTATGATCTCGGCGGCATCCTGATCAGCTACAGCGCCGCGCGGCACACCGGCTCGTCGTTCGTGGAAATGTCGATCGTGTCGTCCACCGGCAAGCTGATCCGCTAGCGCGCGGCCGCGGGCCCCGGGGCCGGCCGCTGCGGTATAGTCGCCGGCATGGCTACTCCGATCCCCTCCCCCGATTCCCGTACCCCGTTCGCGCTGCATGGCCGCGTGGCGCTGGTGACCGGCGGCGCGCAGGGCCTGGGCCTGGCTATCGCCGCCGGGCTGGCCGATGCCGGTGCCCATGTGCTGGTGGCGGCGCGAAATGCGCCGCGCGTGCGCGAGGCCGTCGCCGCGCTGGCGGCGCGCGGCGGCAGCGCCGAGGCGCTGGTGCTCGACATCACCGACGAGGCCGCGGTGGCGGCGGCCTTCGACCGCATCGATGCCGGGCCGGGCCGGCTCGACATCCTGGTGAACAATGCCGGCGCGCGCAACCGCAGCAACATGGCGCAGCTCGATGCCGGCGACCTGCGCGCCATGCTCGAGACCAACCTGGTGGCGCCCTACGCGCTGTGCCGGCTGGCCGCGCAGCGCATGCGCCACGGCGGCTACGGGCGCATCGTCAATGTCAGCTCGATCGCGGGCCAGGTGGCGCGCGCCGGCGACGTGCTCTATCCCGCCACCAAGGGCGGGCTCGACGCGCTCACGCGCGCCATGGCCGCCGACCTGGGCCGCCACGGCGTCACCGTCAACGCGATCGCCCCCGGCTATTTCGCCACCGAGCCGAACCAGCCCATGGTCGAGGACCAGAGCGTGGCCGAGTGGCTGCGCCAGCGCACCTCGCTGGGCCGCTGGGGCCAGCCGCACGAGGTGGCGGGCGCGGTGGTGTTCCTGGCATCGCCGGCGGCGTCGTATGTCACCGGGCAGGTGCTGGCGGTCGACGGCGGCTATCTCGGGCACTTCTGACGCGCCGGCCAGGCCGGAGCGTACCCAATTCTGCGTGCCGATCCTGCCCGCGCCTCAGCGCCGCGCGGGGGGCTTGCCGCCGCGGTAGAACGCCTGCAGCGCCTCGATCATCGCGGCGGCGGCGGCCGAATCGCCGCGGTCTTTCAGCCGCACCAGGCAGATATCGCGCACCAGCGACGGCAGCTGCAGCGGCCGGATCGCCAGCCCTTCGCGCCGGAACTGGAACAGCGCCAGTGACGGCACCGCGCTGATGCCCAGCCCCGCCTGCACCAGCGCCGCCACGGTAGCCAGGTGCTCCACCTCCATCACGCTGGCCAGGCGCAGCGGATGCAGCGCGGCGTCCAGGTGCTGGCGCACGCTGGTCGTGCGCGACAGCTGGATGAACGGCAGCCCCGCCAGCATCTCCGGCGTAATGCGCCGCTTGCGCGCCAGCGCATGGTCCGCCGGGCACACCAGGTGGAAGGTGTCGCGCACCAGCGGCTCGACGCGCAGGTCATCGTCCTGCGCCGGCGCCGGTGCCAGCGCAAAGTCGGCGCGGCCCTGCCGCACCAGCTCGATGCAGCCATCGGCAAGCTGGTCGAACAGTTCCAGCACGATGCCCGGATAGCACGCGCGAAACTGCGCCAGCAGCGGCGGCAGGTCGCCGCCGGCGAGCGAGGGCAGCGCCGCGATCGAGACCCGGCCCTTGCGCCGCTCCGCGTGCGCGCGCAAATCTTCGAACGCGGTCTCGAAATCGGCCAGCAGCCGGCGCGCGGTCTGCTCGAAGCGCACGCCGTCCGTGCTCAGCTCCACATGCCGCGTGGTGCGTTCGAACAGCCGGCTGCCGGCCTGCTCTTCCAGCGTCTGCACCAGCGCGCTGAAGGCCGACTGCGACAGGTGGCAGGCCCGCGCCGCGCGCGTGAAATTGCGGTAGGTCGCCAGCGCCACGAAGGCGCGCAGGTGCTTGACCGACAGGTTCATGGCCCCGGCAGATATATCCAGGAAGTCGATAGATTAATCCAAATAATCCATTTTTTGGCTGGGCCCGCCCACCCTAGAATGAGACCGACCTGCCCAACCCTGGCTTCCGATGCCTCCCTCGACCATGACTGCTCCCTTGCTGATCGGCTCCGGCGCCGGCTTCTCCGGCGACCGTACCGATGCCGCGCTGCCGGTGGTGCGCACCCTGATCGCCGCGGCGCAGCCGGCGGCACTGATCTTCGAGACCCTGGCCGAGCGCACGCTGGCGCTGGCGCAGCTGGCGCGGCGCAACGATCCCGCGCAGGGCTACGAGCCGCTGCTCGATGCGCTGCTGGCGCCGGTGCTCGGGCTGTGCCTGCAGCACCGCATTGCCATCGTCGGCAATTTCGGCGCGGCCAATCCGCGCGCGGCGGCGCGGCGCGTGCTGCAACTGGCCGGCGAACTGGGCCTGGCCGCGCCGCGCGTGGCGGTGGTGGAGGGCGATGACCTGTCCGACGAGGCCGGGCGCGCGCGCCTGCACGGCATCCTGGGCGAGGCCTTCGACGCCGAACGCTTTGTCTGCGCCAACGCCTATATCGGCGCGCAAGGCATTGCCGACGCGCTCGCCGCCGGAGCCCAGGTGGTGGTGTGCGGGCGCGTGGCGGACCCGGCGCTGGCGCTGGGGCCGGCGATGGCGCACTTCGGCTGGGCCTGGGACGACTGGGACCGGCTTGCCGCCGCCACCATGGCCGGGCACCTGCTCGAATGCGGGGCGCAGGTCACCGGCGGCTATTTTGCCGACCCGGGCCGCAAGGAGGTGCCGGACGTGCACGCGCTGGGTTTTCCGATCGCGCGGCTCGATGCCGACGGCTGCATCGAGATTTTCAAGGCCGCCGATACCGGCGGCTGCGTCGACCTGCGCACGGTCAAGGAGCAGCTGCTGTACGAGGTCCACGACCCGTGCGCCTACCTGACGCCGGACGTGGTGGCCGACATCGGCGCCGTCACCGTGGCGCAGCTGGGCCCGGACCGCGTGTCCGTGCGCAACGTGCGCGGCCACCCGCGCCCGGCGCAGCTCAAGGCCAATGTGTTCAGCCACGGCGGCTGGCTGGCCGAGGGCGAGATCTCCTACGCCGGCCCCAACGCCGCGGCGCGCGCGCGGCTGGCCGCCGACATCCTGCGCCGGCGCATGCGGATGCTGGGCCACGACGCGCCGCTGCGCTTCGACCTGATCGGCGTGCTCAGCGTGCTCGCCGACGATGCCGGCGCCATGCTCGCGCAGCCCCAGCCGCACGAGGCGCAGGCGCAGGATGTGCGCCTGCGCGCCGCGCTGGCGCATGACGACCTGACCGTGGCACAGGCGCTGCAGCGCGAGGTCAATGCGCTCTATACCTGCGGCCCTGCCGGCGGCGGCGGCGTGCGCACGGCGCAGCGCGCACGGCTGAACGCGGTGTCGTGCCTGGTGCCGCGCGCCGCGGTCACGCCCACCCACACCTTCATCGACTAGGAGCCCGCCATGTCCGCTACCGCCGCGCTCTACCAGTTCGCCCATGGCCGCACCGGCGACAAGGGCGACCGTTCCAACATCAGCGTGATCGCCTATGACCCGCGCGACTTCGACCACCTGGTCGCGCACGTGACCGAAGACGCGGTGCGTGCGCTGTTTCGCGAGCGCCGGCCGGCGGCGGTCACGCGCTACCTGGTGCCGTCGCTGCACGCGATGAACTTCGTCCTCGACGGCGTGCTCGATGGCGGCGTCAACGATGCGCTCAATCTGGACACCCACGGCAAGGCGCTGTCGTTCCGCCTGCTGCAGCTCGAGATCCCGCTGCCGCCGCGGCTCGCGCCGGGGGCGCCGGACCAGCCCTGAAACCCTTGCCTTCAACGATAACGATTTCGACAGGAGACTTCCATGCATCCGTTCTTCAAGCCAGTGGCCGTTGCCGCGCTCGCGCTGATCCTGCCCGCGGGCCAGGCCTGGGCCGAGTTTCCCGACAAGCCGATCCGCTTCGTGGTGCCGTTTGCCGCCGGCAGCGCCACCGACCAGCTTGCGCGCGCGATTGGCCAGGCCATCACGGTGGACAGCAAGGTCACCGTGGTGGTCGACAACAAGCCCGGCGCCAACGGCTTCATCGCCGCGTCCGACGTGGCCAAGGCGGCGCCGGACGGCTACACCGTGCTGATCAGCACCAACACCACGCATGCGGCCAACGAGCACCTCTTCAAGAAGCTGCCCTACGACCCGGTCAAGGACTACGCGCCGATCACGGCGCTGGGACGCGGCGGCCAGATCATGGTGGTGAACCCGCAGGTGCCGGCCAGGACCGTGGGCGAGTTCATCGCGCTGGCGCGGCAGCAGCCGGGCAAGCTCAGCTTTGGCAGCGGCAGCTCGTCGTCGCGCATTGCCGGCGAGCTGTTCCAGCAGATGGCGCAGGTGCAGCTGCTGCACGTGCCGTACAAGAGCAATCCGCTCGCCATCACCGACCTGCTCGGCAACCAGATCCAGATGATGATCACCGACACCGCCACCGGCCTGCCGCAGGTCAAGAGCGGCAAGCTGCGCGCGCTGGGCGTGTCGGGCAAGGCGCGCTCGCCGCTGGCGCCGGAAGTGCCGACCATCGATGAAGCCGGCGTCAAGGGCTACGAGATGAGCTACTGGTTCGCCGCCTACGCGCCGGCGGGTACGCCGCAGCCGGTGGTGGCCAAACTCAACGCGATGATGGTGAAGGCCGCGCGCAGCGAGACCGCCGCCGGCTTCTACAAGTCCACCGGCACCGAGGTCTTCACCAGCACGCCCGCGGAGCTGGCGAAGTTCCAGTCGCAGGAGTCCGGCAAGTGGGGCCGCATCATCAAGGCGGCGAATATCCAGCCGGAGTGAACACCGGGCGGCGCAAGCTCCCATGCATGGAAAACGGGGCCACATGGCCCCGTTTTTTTACGCAGAAGTAGGTACGCTTTGCCGCTTGCGCCCTTGTCTGGCAAGGCGCGGCTAAGATGCGTGCTGGCCGCGCGCCGTTGCGGCGGCGGCCTTTTCCTCGACAACACCAACCAGAACAAGGAACAGGATATGAAGCTGCAGTCCGTGGTGCGCCATGCCACCTTCAGCCGGTGCCGGCGTCCGGCGCTGCGCCGGGCCGTATCGCGCGCCGTCATCGCCATCGCCATGGGTAGTGTCGCGCTGGCCGCCGGCGTGGCCAGCGCGCAGACCGCCGCGCCGCCGGCGCAGCAGAAGACCCAGGTGCCGGGCTACTACCGCATGATGGTCGGCCAGCTGGAAGTCACCGCGCTCTATGACGGCTACATCGACCTGGACCCCAAGCTGTTCAAGTACACCAGCGCGCGCGAATTGCAGAGCCTGCTGGCGCGCATGTTCGTGGCCTCGACGCCGGGCATGCAGACCGCGGTCAACGCCTACCTGATCCATACCGGCAACCGCCTGGTGCTGGTCGACACCGGCGCGGCGGGCTGCTTCGGGCCCACCCTGGGGCGCATCGGCGAGAACCTGCGCGCCGCGGGCTATGCGCCCGAGCAGGTCGATACCGTGCTGCTGACGCACCTGCACGGCGACCATGCCTGCGGCCTGGCCAGCGACGGCAAGGCCGCGTTCCCGAACGCAACCGTCTACGTCGACAAGGCCGACCTCGATTACTGGCTGAGCGATGCCAACGCCGCCGCCGCGCCGAAGGAGGCGCAGGGCCTGTTCGCCATGGCGCGTGCCGCGGTCGCGCCGTACCAGGCGGCGCAGCGCCTGCGCACCTTCAATGGCGGCGCCGGCGGCGAGCCCGTTGCCGGCGTGCGCGTGGTGCCGGCCAACGGGCATACCCCCGGACACAGCGGCTATCTGTTCACCTCGGGCAACGACAGCCTGCTGCTGTGGGGCGACATCGTGCACAACCACGCGTTGCAGCTGCGCCGGCCGCAGGTGGCGATCGAGTTCGACGTCGACAGCCACCAGGCCGTGATCACGCGCAAGCGCCTGCTGGAACAGGCCGCCAAGGGCAGGTTGTGGGTAGGCGGCGCGCACATGCCATTCCCGGGCCTGGGCCATGTGCGCCGCGACACCGCGGGCTATACGTGGGTGCCGGCCGAATATGGCCCGATCCGCGGCGACCGTTAGCCACGGGCGGCGGCTTTTCGCCTAGAGTCATCCCAGGGTCGCCGCGCGTACCGGATGCGTCGGCCCGGTCTGCCGGAGGACTTGCCATGCCTGCCAATGTGACCCGCCGCCGCTGGCTGCGCGCCGGCGCCGCGGCCCTGTTGCTGGCCGCACCGCTGCCGCGCGCCGTGCGCGCCCAGCCCGGCCCGGCGCCGGCCCGCGAGGCTGCGGCGCAGCGCATCGGCGTGATCGGCGCCGGCCGCATCGGGGGCACCGTGGGCGGCTTGTGGGTCAAGGCCGGGCACCCGGTCCTGTTCTCGTCGCGCCACCCGGAGGCGCTCCAGCCGCTGGTAGAAGAACTGGGTACGCTCGCGCGCGCCGGCACCGTGGCCGAGGCCATTGCGTTCTCGGACGTGCTGTTCCTGGCCACCCCCTATGGCGCGCTGCCGCAACTCAGCCGCGACCATGCCGGGGCCTGGCAAGGCAAGATCGTGCTCGATGCCACCAACGCCTATGGCACACCGCGACGGCCCCATCGCCGACGAGGCGCGCCGCGATGGCATCGGCCTCACCACTGCGCGCTACCTGCGCGGCGCGCGCGTGGTGCGTGCCTTCAACTTCATGGGGGCAGGGCAGTTTGCCAGCGAGCATCACCGGCCCGGCGGGCGGGTGGCGGTGCCGATCGCGGGCGATGATGCGGCCGCGCTGCAGGTGGCCGCGCAACTGGTGCGCGATGCGGGCTTCGAACCGGTGGTGGTGGGGCCGCTGGCCAGCGCCGATCGCTTTGCGCCGGGCGGGCCGCTGTTCCGGCAGGTGGGTACGGCCGAGGAATTCCGGCGGAAGATGGAGGAACGCTGACGCTGCGGATGGAAACCGGCAGCTCAGGGCCGGCGCCGCTCCATCGCGACCATCGAGGGCGTAAAGCCGAGCTGGCCGAAAAAGGCGGCTTCGGACGAGCGCGCCGCGCGCAGCATCCAGCTGATATCGGGATCGCTGCCGACGATATGCCGCACCAGGGCGCGGCCGATGCCGTGCCGGCGGTGGCCGGGCGCCACCACCACCATCGACAGGAAACCGTCGCAGACGTCGTCGCATAGCGCGCGGGCAAAGCCGACCACCTCGCCTTTCTCGACCGCCACGGCCACGCGCTGCGAATTGGCCACCAGCCGCGCGAACTTGTCGGGCCCGCCCACCCGGTGAGCCCAGCCATTGGCGATCAGTAGTTGTCTGGCTGCCTCGAGGTCGTCGGGCAACAGGTTACGGATTTCCATCGGCGGCTCTCCCAGCAAAGCATGTACGGCCCCTCGCCGCCCCTTGCCACCAGGGACGCCGCGAGTCGAGAACGGCACGGCAAGCCGTGCTGCGCAATTGGCGGAGTGTAGCGAGCGTGCGCGGGCGCGTCAATTTGGCGCCTGGCTCCGGCCGTTGCTCGCGGGGTCGCCCACGGGGTCGCTCACGGCGACGCTCCGGCGCGGTATCATGGCCTCCATGAACGCCCCCGTCTTCTCCTCCGCGCATCCGGCCGACCAGCTCGCCGAGTTCACCGACGCGGATGCGGCGGTTGCCCGCATCCGCGAAATCTACGATGCATCGGTCGGCGCCGTGCGCGCGCGCTTCGATGCCTTCGCCGGCGGCAAGCCGCTGCCCTCTGCCGCGCATGCGTGCTATCCCTACCTGGGGATCTCGGTCAACATCGAGACCATGGTCACCGACAGCCGGCCCTCATGGGGCACCGTGGCATACCCCGGCGTATACGGCACCACGGTGACGCGCCCCGACCTGCTGGCCGACTATTACCGCGACCAGATCGAGCGGCTGATGCGCTATCACCGCGTGCCGGTGGTGGTGGGCCTGAGCCGGCGACCGATCCCGCTGCCGTTCGTGATCGAGGCCTCCACCACCGACATCAGCTACACCCAGGCGCGCGAGCTGGAAGCCTCGTTCGTGCTGCCCGAGCTGAACCGCATCGACGACGGCATTGCCAACGGCACCTATGAGCCGGTGCCGGGCGAAGCCTGGCCGCTGTCGCTGTTCCCCGCCGAGCGCGTGGACCTGGCGCTGCAGCGGCTCTATCACTACACCGGCACGGCGCCGCAGCACTTTCAGCGCTTTGTGCTGTTCACCAACTACCAGCGCTATGTCGACGAGTTCGTCGCGCTGGGGCGCGCGCTGATGGGCGACGGCGACGGCGGCGGCTACACCCGTTTCGTCGAGCCCGGCGACGTGGTGCAGGACCTGGGCGCGGCCGAACCCGACGACGCCACGCGCCCGCGCGCGCTGCCGCAGATGCCGGCCTACCACCTGGTGCGCGGCGACAAGCTGGGCGTGACACTGGTCAACATCGGCGTGGGGCCGTCCAACGCCAAGACCATGACCGACCACCTCGCCGTGCTGCGCCCGCACTGCTGGCTGATGGTGGGCCACTGCGGCGGCCTGCGCCGCTCGCAGCAGCTCGGCGACTACGTGCTGGCGCACGCCTACGTGCGCGACGACCACGTGCTCGACCACGACCTGCCGCCGTGGGTGCCGGTGCCGCCCATTGCCGAGATCCAGGTGGCGCTGCAGGAAGCCGTGGCGCGCGTGACCGGGCTGTCCGGCAACGAGATGAAGACCCGCATGCGCACCGGCACGGTAGTATCGACCGACGACCGCAACTGGGAACTGAAGTCCAAGGCGCTGTACGCGCGCTTCAACCAGTCGCGTGCGATCGCCATCGACATGGAAAGCGCGGCGGTGGCCGCCAACGGCTTCCGGCTGCGCGTACCGTATGGCACGCTGCTGTGCGTATCGGACAAGCCGCTGCATGGCGAACTCAAGCTGCGCGGCATGGCCAACGCGTTCTATCGCCAGCGCGTCAGCCAGCACATGACCATCGGCCTGGAAGCGATCCGCATCCTGCGCGAGAACGGCGTCGAGCAGCTGCATTCGCGCAAGCTGCGCAGCTTTGACGAGCCGGCGTTCCGGTAGGGATGGCAGCTTCACTGGCATGTCTTGCAGCAAAAAGAAAAACGGCGCCACCAGGCGCCGTTTCTATTGGCAGGAAGCCGCCACTCAGAACCGATACCCAACCCCAAAGCTGAACAGCCACGGATCCAGGCTGACCTTGGAAACCTTGACGTCCCCCGCCTTCACGTCGCTCGACAGCCAGATCTTCTTGATGTCGGCGTTCAGGAACCAGTTCTTGGTCAGCTTGTAGTCCATGCCGATCTGCAGCGCCGGGCCCACGCTCCAGCCATCCAGCTGCAGCGAGTTGTTGGCGAGGTTCTCGCCCCAGATGCGGGTGAAGTTCAGGCCCGCGCCGATATACGGGCGGAAGGTGCCGTTGGGAATGAAGTGGTACTGCATCAGCAGCGTCGGCGGCAGGTGCTTGAAGGTGCCGATCTTGTTGCCGTCGAGGTAGACGTTCTGCTTCTGCGGCACCGTCAGCACCAGTTCCGCGGCAATGTTCGGCGTGAAGAAGTAGGTGACGTCGAGTTCGGGTATCCACTTGTTGTTGACCGTGATGCGGTCCGACGGGCCGGCGCCGCCGACGGGATCGGAGCTGTTGGCCATGTCGAGGTAGGTGCCGCGCAGCCGCACCATCCAGTTGCCCTGGGCGTCGTCCGCGGCGGCCGCGGGCGTGGCGAAGGCGCCGAGCATGGCGCAGGCGGCGATGGCCGAACAGGTGGCGGTGCGAAGAGACAGTGTTTTCATGAGGTCTGCTTGGTTTGTTATCGAAGCCGGGCCCAGTGTGGCCGAGGGGGCTGGCCGGGGCCTTGACACAAAACAAGCGGAACCAAATGGTGCGCGCGGCGTCGCCATCGCGCTACAACGCTTCACGAGCGACGCGTCCTCGGACATCGCTTCTAACCACATGCGAAATGATTCGTAGCGCAGCCCGATGCTGCCGCTTACGCTGTGCGAAAGATCCGAGCACGCGCAACGCGTGTCCGCATCCGCACCAGGCATGTCGTGGGCGTCCGCAAGGGCGTCTTTCCGGGTGTGCCCCGTGGGGGCGGGGCACACCGGTTTTCTTGCGAAACGCTACACGTCAGCCATCAGGCCACGGCGGCGCTGGCGGTGGTGTGAGCGCCGGCAGCACGGCCCGCCTGCAGGTGCCGGTTCACGCCCGACAGCACCGCACGCAACGAAGCCGTGACGAGGTTGGCGTCGATGCCCGCGCCGAACCCGGTCGGTGAGTCGCCCACGCGGACTTCGACGTAGCACGCTGCGCGCGCATCGGCGCCGGCGCTCAGCGCATGCTCGTGGTAGTCCATCACGCGTACCGGCAGGTCCAGCGCATCGATGAAGGCGTCGATGGGGCCGTTGCCGCTGCCGCGCACGCTGCAGGGTCGGCCGTCGCGCTCGATCTGCACCGTGATCACGGTGGCGCCGCTACTGTCGCTTGCCAGCTGGTGCGAGACATAGCGCAGCGGCGCCTCGCGCGCCAGGTACTCGCGCTGGAACAGGCCATGGAGGTCGTCCGCGCTCGCTTCCATCCCGCTGTCGTCGGTCATGGCCTGCACCGCGCGGCTGAACTCGATCTGCAGGCGGCGCGGCAGGTAGAGGCCATGCACCTGTTCCAGCAGGTAAGCCATGCCGCCCTTGCCCGACTGGCTGTTGACGCGGATCACCGCGTCGTAGCTGCGGCCGAGGTCGGCCGGGTCGATCGGCAGGTAAGGCACTTCCCAGATCGCGTCCGGCTGCTGCTGCGCAAAGCCCTTGCGGATCGCATCCTGGTGCGAGCCCGAGAACGCGGTGAACACCAGGTCGCCCACATACGGATGGCGCGGATGCACCGGCAGCTGGTTGCAGTGCTCCACGCACTGGCGCACCGCATCGATGTCGGAGAAGTCCAGTTGCGGCGCCACGCCCTGCGTATAGAGGTTCAGCGCCAGCGTCACCAGATCGACATTGCCGGTGCGCTCGCCGTTGCCGAACAGGCAGCCCTCGACGCGGTCGGCGCCCGCCATCAAAGCCAGCTCCGCCGCCGCCACCGCGGTGCCGCGGTCGTTGTGCGGGTGCACCGACAGCGCGATGTGCTCGCGCCGCGCGAGGCGGCGGTGCATCCATTCGATCTGGTCGGCGAACACGTTGGGCGTGCTGCATTCCACCGTGGTCGGCAGGTTCAGGATCATCGGGCGGCCCGGGCCCGCCTGCCACGCGGCCGACACCGCATCGCTGACTTCCAGCGAAAAATCGAGTTCGGCCAGGCTGAAGGTCTCGGGCGAATACTCGTAGGTCCACGCGGTCTCGGGCATGGCATCGGTCAGCGCCTTGATCAGGCGCGTGCCCGCTACCGCAACTGCCTTGATCTCGTCGCGCGAGGCATTGAAGACGATGCGCCGCCAGGCCGGTGCGATCGGGTTGTACAGGTGCACGGTGGCGCGAGCCGCGCCGCGCACGGATTCGACGGTGCGGCGGATCAGGTCTTCGCGCGACTGCGTCAGCACGACGATGGTGACGTCGTCGGGAATGCGCCGTTCTTCGATCAGCATGCGCACGAAGTCGAAGTCGGTCTGCGACGCGGCGGGGAACGCCACTTCGATTTCCTTCAGGCCGATCTTCACCAGCTGTTCGAAGAAGCGCAGCTTGCGCGCCGGGTTCATCGGCTCGATCAGGGCCTGGTTGCCGTCGCGCAGGTCGGTGCTCATCCAGCGCGGCGCGCGCGTGATGGTGCGGCCGGGCCAGGTGCGGTCAGGAAGGTCGACAGTGGCGGCGGGGCGGTACTTGGTGGCGGGATTGACGCGCATACGGGTTCTCCTTCCTCGCAAGGGAAGATGAAAAATGGAAAAACGGAAAAGGGTGGCGCGAGGCTGCCGAACTGCCACGGGGCCCTAGGCCCGGCAACCGATCGGTAGGCTTAGCAGTAGCGAGGAAGCGCGCGGGGCGCCGCCCGATGCCAGGTCAGCCAGCACGCGTGCGCGGGCAGCGATGCGGGACGCATCGGCAGCCTGGCGGGAGTGCTGGGGTAACGGTTCATCGTGGCTGGAGTGGGAGGGCCGCGGCCGCTCCGGAGTGGTTGCGCACGCAGCGCATGTCCCTATGACCGGGCAAGGTTAGTCGACAAGTCGCGGCCCGGTCAAGCATGGCGCGCCTGCCGTCGTGCGCGGCAGTCCGTCGTGGCCCGATCAGGGGATCGTGGAAACGGGCTGCGCCAAACGGTTGGGGGCCTGGCCGCGGCAGGTGCCTGGCGGCCCCTGTCTTCCCCCGGCCGAATGGCGATGCACTGCGCTGAATGGATGACTCGCGGCGATGTTCTGTGCGCTGCACCTCAGTCCTCTGGCTGGTATGGCGCGGCCCGCTTTGTGCCTACGCTGTTAGCGCGGGAAAAACACGACACGGGGGGAACATCATGAGACTGAGAACGTGGGCATCCTGGCTGGTGGGTTCGGCCGCGGCCTTGTTGCTGGCGGCATGCGGCGGCGGTGGCAGCAGCGCGCCTGCGGCGCCGGCTTCGGGCGGCACCACCACGCCGCTGACCTATACCGCGAAGATGAGCGTGACCTCGGGCGAGGTCGGTGTCGGCCGCACGCTGACTATCAGCGCGCTGGCCGTGGACAGTAACGGCGTCGACGTATCGGGCAACGCCACCTTTGACTGGACCAGCACCGACAGCGCCGTCGCCACCGTGGCGCCGGGCGCCGGCACGCCGGGCAGCGCCGTGGTCCGGGGCGTGGCGCCGGGCACCACCACCGTGCAGGTGGTGGCCACGGTCCGGGGCGCCGACAACACCACCGTGCAACTGCCCGCGCAATCGGCCACCATCACCGTGGTGCCGGCATCGGCGCTGAGCTACACGCTGTCGATGCCCGCCACCAGCCTGTCGATGAGCGATGGCCAGGAGTTGCCGGTCAAGGTGACGCTGCTCGACAGCAACGGCAGCGACGTGTCGGCCAGCGTCTCCAACTGGGCCTGGTCCAGCAGCGGCACCGCGGTCCAGGTCACGGCCAGCCAGAACAGCGCCACGCTGAAGGCAAGCAACGGCTCACCCACGACCGCGGCCACGGCCAGTGTCTCGGTGTCGGTGACCGCGCCGGACGGACATGCCCTTGCCGGCGTCATCGCGGTGACGGTGCAGAAGAACGGCGCCGCGGCCTATCGCGTGGTGACCACCAAGGGCGGGCGCGAGGTCAACGCGCTGCAGGTGTTCAGCAATCGTCCCGACACCTTCACCGCGCGCGTGCTGCGCCACGACGGCGAGGACGTAACCGCGGACTTCGACGGGACCTGGGGCTACACGGGCACTTCGGCGACGCTGTCGGCAACGGAAGCGGCGGGTACGCATGACGCCACGGTGCGCACCAGCCTGGCCGGCGACACCGGTCCGGTGCAGGGCAGCCTGACCGTGACCGCGGTCAGCAGCAAGCTCGGCGAGCGCCGCAGCGCCACCCTGACGGTGACGGAGAATCCGCTGTGGGCACTGGTGGGCGACAACCAGGATCCGATCACGCTGCTGCTGCTGGCGCCGATGCCGACCGAGGTCACCGCGCGCATGAAGCACCTGGGCGAGGATGCGCAGTTCACCGCGTGCAAGGACTGGGGATGGTCCAGCACCGGGCCGGTATCGCTGAGCCCGAGCATGGTGATGCTGCCCAACCAGGTGCGCGCCAGCGGCACCGGGCCGGGCGACTTCACCATCACCGCGAGCTGCAGCGCGGTCGCCGACAATACGCCGCTGAAGCTGGTGTTCTACGGTACGGTCAGGTAAGCGCGGGCATCCCGCAGCTGGCGAGACGCCCTCCGGACGGAGGGCGTTTTGCTTTGCGCGTTTTGCTTTGCTGGGACACAGACGGGCTGCCGGTTTGCTCCCCTCTCCCGCTTGCGGGAGAGGGGCCGGGGGAGAGGGCCGGCGTTGGCAAGAGCGAAGGCCTTGACTTCGCCGATGCATCGGCCCTCTCCCGCAACGGGAGAGGGAGTGCGCCTGCGGTGTGCCCGGGATGAGTGGTAAGGGTGAAAGCGTACCCGATTCTGCGTGGCCGTTTTCGGCACCTCCGCGCATGCACGACAGGCGCGGCGTGCAAAGCGTACCCAATTCTGCGTGCATGGGAACCAGCCTGGCAAAGGGCCGGATCGACCGGCACAAGGCCCAAGCCGCCGCGCGCAAGCACGCACGGATGCGCCCCATGCGCCGCTCGCCGCGCTGTGCGGCAGCAGCGGGCGTACCCGTTTCTGCGTAAATGATGAGGGAGGAAAAGCGCGCGGTTCAGCGCTTGCGCACGAAGCGCACGACCTGCTCGGCAGGCTTGTCCGGATTGGCGGGAGTGCTGGTATTGGCGCCGCAGGTGTTGCAGCCGCCGTCGTCGCAGCCGCTGGCGCAGCCTGCTACGGACTGCGGCGCCAGCCAGCGTGCCAGGCGGCCGCGCCAGCCGGCGGCGCCAGCACCGCCCAGGCGCGCCGCCAGCGCCGCCTTGACACGCTCGCGCGTGCGCGGCGCGTAGCGCGCCACCACCGACACCGCGCACGCCAGCACGATCAGCGGGACCAGCAGGGTTTCGATGGCGTGGTAGAGGCTCATGGCGGCGGCTGGCCTCAGCTGAACATCAGCGCGACGCGGTAGGTCACGAACGCGGCCAGGTAGGCCAGCCCGGTCAGGTAGGCGGCCGACAGCGCCATCACCTTCCAGGAGTCGGTCTCGCGCCGGATCACCGCCAGCGTGGAGATGCACTGCGGTGCGAACACGTACCACGCCAGCAGCGACAGCGCGGTGGCGAGCGACCATTGCGCGGCGATCATCGGCGCCAGCTGCGTGGCCACGGTCTCTTCGCTGCCCGACAGCGCGTAAACGGTGGCGAGCGCGCCCACCGCGACTTCGCGCGCGGCCAGGCCCGGCACCAGCGCAATGCAGATCTGCCAGTTGAAGCCCACCGGCGCGAACACCTTCTGCAGCGCATGGCCGATCATGCCGGCAAAGCTGTAGTCGATCGCCGGCGCGGTCGCGCCCGCGGGCGCGGACGGGAAGGTCGACAGGAACCACAGCAGCACCGTCAGCGCCAGGATCACCTTGCCCACGCGCGACAGGAAGATGCGGGCACGCTCCCACAGGCCGATGGCGATGTCGCGCGGGTTGGGGATGCGGTACGAGGGCAGCTCCATCAGCAGCGGATGGTCGGTGCGGTCGCGGCGCAGGAACTTGAGCGCATAGGCCACCACCAGCGCGCTGACGATGCCGGCCACGTACAGCGCGAACAGCACCAGGCCCTGCAGGTTGAACAGGCCCATTACGGTGCGCTCGGGGATGAAGGCGCCGATCAGCAGTGCATAGACCGGCAGCCGTGCCGAACAGGTCATCAGCGGCGCCACCAGGATGGTGGTGAGCCGGTCGCGCGGGTCCTGGATGGTGCGCGTCGCCATGATGCCGGGGATGGCGCAGGCGAAGCTCGACAGCAGCGGGATGAACGAGCGCCCCGACAACCCCGCGCCCATCATCAGGCGGTCGAGCAGGAACGCCGCGCGCGGCAGGTAGCCGGATTCCTCCAGCGTCAGGATAAACAGAAACAGGATCAGGATCTGCGGCAGGAACACCACCACGCTGCCCAGGCCGGCGACCAGGCCGTCGACCAGCAGGCTCTTGAGCATGCCGTCGGGCAGCCACGCGCCCAGCATCTCGCCGGCCCAGTGCACGCCGCCCTCGATGCCGTCCATCAGCGGCTCGGCCCACGAGAACACCGCCTGGAACATCAGGAACAGCAGCACCGCCAGCAGCAGCAGGCCGAACACCGGGTGCAGCACGATGCGGTCGAGGCGGTCGTCCAGCGCGGCGGTGCGCGCCGGCATGCTCACGGCAGCCGACAGCAGGCGGTTGACTTCGGCATGCACGTCGAAATCGGGACCGGACGCGGCGCCGGCCGGCGGGGCCGGCGGCAGCGTGGCATCGAGCAGGCTGACCAGCGCCGCGGCGCCGTCGCGCCGGACCGCCACGGTGCTGACCACCGGCACGCCGAGCGCGGCCGACAGCTTGTCGCGATCGATCTGGATGCCGCGCCGCGCGGCGGCGTCGCTCATATTGAGCACCACCACCATCGGCAGCCCGAGCTGGCGCAACTCCAGCACGAAGCGCAGGTGCAGGCGCAGGTTGGTCGCGTCGACCACCGACACCAGCAGGTCAGGGCGCGCTTCGCCGGCACGCTGGCCCAGGCAGACATCGCGGGTGATGGCTTCGTCGAGGCTGGCCGCATGCAGGCTGTAGGCGCCGGGCAGGTCCAGGATGCGCACCTGGCGTCCGGCCGGCGACACGAAGTAGCCTTCCTTGCGCTCGACGGTGACGCCGGCGTAGTTGGCCACTTTCTGACGGCTGCCGGTCAGGCGGTTGAACAGTGCGGTCTTGCCGCAATTGGGATTGCCGACCAGCGCAATGCGCAGGGCGGAAGGGGAAGCAGCTGCAGACATAATCCGGGAAGGCTCAGGCGGTCCGCTTGGCGGACGGAGGGGCAGTCTCGTCGCCCGGGGTGGCGGGGGCGATGCGGGTGACCGAGGCGCTGGCGATTTCGACGCCGATGCGCGCCGCCTCCGAGCGGCGCAGCGCAAAGCGCGTGAAGCCTACCTGCGCCACCAGCGGGTCCATGCCGAACGGCCCGTAGGCGATCACCTGCACGGCTTCGCCGGCAACGAAGCCCAGCTCGCGCAGGCGGCGCGCAACCGGATCCCCGGGGGTGGCGTCGTCCACCGATTGCACTACGGCGGGCGTGCGCCGTGGAAGTTCAGACAACCGCATCATGCTTCCAGTCCGTGGCGCGGCCTGCCGCCAAGCGGTCGGTGCGACCGCGCCGGGGTATGTAAATGAAAATCGTTTTCATTGTATCGCAAATGAGGCGTTAGGTTGCCCCTCAAAGGGCGGGCACGCCAGCCTTGCCGCATCGTGAGCGGCAGGAGGCGAATGATAACCGCTAAGGCGATATCGCTGAGCGCGTGCGGGGGCGCGGCCGTGGTTCTATATGCGCACGGCGCTTCGGGCATGAAACAGCGAGGGCGCCCAATGCCTCCAAGCGGGTGCAATTACTGCATTTGCGTTATAGAAGCCGCAAGCCAGCGGCGTTAAGCTCACAGCACGCTGAACACCCCGTTCCACGCGTACTTCACAAGCCATCGGTCCCTGGACCGGTGGCTTTTTCTTTGTGGCCGCGCTTTGGCTGCGCCGCCTTGCCCGCCACCATGGCGACGAAGTGGTCGCGCGCCGGATGGTCCGGTGCCGTCTTCCACGCGCAATGGACCTCCGAGCGCACCGCCGCCTCCGCCAGCGGCCGGAACGCCGCGCCGGCCATGCCCGAGCGCGCAAGCGCCGCGGGCACCACCGCCACGCCCATGCCTTGCGACACCAGCGACACCACCGACAGCCAGTGCCGCACCTCATGCCGGATCTGCGGGAAGAAGCCTTGCGCGGCGCACATGTCGAAGATCCGGCTGTAATAGTCCGGCGAGGCCTTGCGCGAGAACAGCACGAACGGTTCGCCGCGCAAGGCGGTCAGCGGCAGCTGCGCCAGCGCGGCCAGCGCATGGTCGGCGGGCAGGCAGCAGACGAACGGCTCGGCGTGCACCAGCGTGGCCTGCAGCGTGTCCGGCACCCGGCCGGTGTGGATGAAGGCGGCGTCGAGTTCGTCATGCAGCAACGCGTCGATCTGTTCCTGCGAGTTCAGTTCGGTCAGCGCCACGTGGATGCCGGGGTAGGCCGCCTCGAACTCGCGCAGCGTCTGCGGCAGCCCGCGGTACAGCATCGAGCCGACAAAGCCCACGCGCAGGCGGCCGATCGCGCCCGCTTCGATCTCGCGCGCCAGCACCCGCGCGGCCTCGGCCTGCGCCAGCAGCGCCGTGGCCGCTTCGCGAAAGGCCCGGCCGGCCGCGGTCAGCCGCACGCCGCGGCTGTCGCGGTCGAACAGCCGCGCCCCGACCGAGGCCTCGAGCTGCTGGATATTGAGCGACAGCGGCGGCTGCGAAATGGCCAGCCGGCGCGCGGCGCGGCCGAAGTGCAGTTCCTCGGCCAGCACGAGGAAGTAACGCAGGTGGCGGAATTCCATGGCGATACAGAAATTATATGGATCAAGCCAATTTTAGAATTAGACGCAAATCCATGGGGTTTGAATAATGGAGCCCAAAGGGGCCGCCAGCCGGCACCGCCATACCAGGAGACCTGCCATGCCATCCAGCGCCGTGCGCGACATCCCCCAGCAACACCACGCCGCGCAAGCGGCGGCCGTGCATCCGGTGCCTGACCGCCAGGGCGGCAGCCTGTTCGCCGCCGACCCGGACCTGCGCGCGCTGCTGCCGCTGTACCTGCCGCCCGACCTGTTCAACCACCTGTTACCGCACCTCGAGCGCATGGGCGCGCTGGCCGGCGGCGTGCTCGACGAGCTCGCCGGCGTGGCCGACCGCAACCCGCCGGAGCTGACTTACCGCACCCGCGCCGGGGTCGATGCGCAGCGCATCGACAAGCATCCGGCCTATGTCGAGATGGAGCGCGTGGCCTTCGCCGAGTTCGGGCTCGCCGCGGCGTCGCACCGTGGCGGCGTGCTGGGCTGGGACAAGCCCATGCCGCCGGCGGCCAAGTACGCGCTTACCTATCTGTTCGTGCAGGCGGAATTCGGCCTGTGCTGCCCGCTGTCGATGACCGATTCGCTGACGCGCACGCTGCGCAAGTTCGGCGACCCGGCGCTGGTCGGGCGCTACCTGCCCAACCTGACCACGCAGGTCTTTGACGACCTGTACCAGGGCGCGATGTTCATGACCGAGCAGGGCGCGGGCTCCGACGTGGCCGCCACCGCCACCCGCGCGGTGCGCGATGCCTCGGCCGAGGGCGGCTGGCGCCTGCATGGCGACAAGTGGTTCTGCTCCAACCCCGATGCCGCGCTGGCGATGGTGCTGGCGCGCGTGGAAGACGAGGCCGGCAACGCCGTGCCCGGCCACAAGGGCGTGTCGCTGTTCCTGCTGCCGCGCAAGCTGGCCGACGGCAGCGCCAACCACTACCGCATCATCCGGCTCAAGGACAAGCTGGGCACGCGCTCGATGGCCAGTGGCGAAATCCGCCTCGAAGGCGCGCATGCCTGGCTGGTCGGCGAACCCGGCCGCGGCTTCGTGCAGATGGCCGACATGATCAACAACTCGCGCCTGTCCAACGGCGTACGCGCCGCCGGGCTGATGCGCCGCGCGCTGACCGAAGGCCTGTTCATCGCGCGCGAGCGCCAGGCCTTCGGCAAGCGCCTGCAGGACATGCCGCTGATGCGCCGCCAGTTGCTCAAGCTGACGCTGCCGACCGAGCAGGCGCGCACCATGGTATTCCAGACCGCCGAGGCGCTGCGCCGCGCCGACGCCGGCGAGACCGACGCCTACGCGCTGATGCGCATCCTGACCCCGCTGATCAAGTTCCGCGCCTGTCGCGACGCGCGCAAGGTCACCGGCGACGCCATGGAGATTCGCGGCGGCTGCGGCTATATCGAGGAATGGAGCGACCCGCGCCTGGTGCGCGACGCCCACCTCGGTTCGATCTGGGAAGGCACCAGCAATATCGTCGCGCTCGACGTGCTGCGTGCGGTCCGGCGCGAGGGCGCGCTGCCGGTGCTGCAGGCGCACCTGGCCGGGCTGCTGGCCGATACGCCGATGCAGGCGGACGCCCGCGCCGTGTTCGAAGGCGCCATCGCCAGCGCCGCCCGACTGGCCGGCCAGGCTGCCGCGGCCGGTGCCGACGGCGAGCTGCTGGCGCGCCAGGCGGCCTCGGCGCTGTACCACGTGACCAGCGCGGTGGCGATGGCCTGGGAAGCCGGGCGCATCGGCTCGGTGCGCCGCATGCGGCTGGCGCAGCTGGTGCTGCGTCACCGCGTGCTGCCGCAGGACCCGCTGGCGGCTGGCGCCGAGCCGGAGTGGCTGGCCGAGACCGTGGCGCCGGCTGACGGCGCGGTGCGTGCCGCCGGCGCGATCGATCAGGTCAACGTGTTCTGACGACATCCCGCTTGCCGCTTGTTTGCTCCCCTCTCCCGCTTGCGGGAGAGGGGCCGGGGGAGAGGGCAGGCACTGGCATACCGACACACGTCACTTCGTCGAAACTCCCGCCCTCTCCCGAACCCTCTCCCGCAAGCGGGAGAGGGAGCACCCCCAAAACCATCCCGCAGACCCCGCGGGAGACGTCCTACATCAGGAGACAACGCCATGAAACTCTGGCACCGCGTCGCGGCCATCGCCGCGTGTTCGCTGTTTATCGCCCCTGCCTTGGCGCAGAAGGACTTCCCGACCAAGCCGATCATGATGGTGGTCACCTATCCGCCGGGCGGCCCCACCGATGCCATGGCCCGGACGCTGGCGGCCGCGCTCAAGACCAGCCTGGGACAGCCGGTGGTGGTCGAGAACCGCGCCGGCGCCGGCGGCAATATCGGCGCCGAGGCGGTGGCGCGCGCCGAGCCCGATGGCTATACGCTGATGTTCGGCACCTCGGCGCCGCTGGCGATCAACGTCAGCCTGTACCGCAAGATCAACTACGACCCGGTCAAGAGCTTCACCCCGGTGATCCAGATCGGCCAGCTGCCCAATGTGCTGGTGGTCAATCCGTCGGTGCCGGCGAAGAACGTCAATGAACTGATCGCCTATGGCAAGGCCAACCCGGGCAAGCTGACCTATGCCTCGTCCGGCAATGGCGCTTCGTCGCATTTGGCGGGCGTGCTGTTCAACAACGTCACCGGCACCGATTTCCAGCACATCCCGTACAAGGGCACCGGCCCCGCGCTGAACGACCTGCTGGGCGGCCAGGTCAGCATGACCTTTACCGACGTGCTGACCGCGATGCCCTTCATCAAGAGCGGCAAGGTGCGCGCGCTGGGCGTGACCACCAGGGCGCGCTCGCAGGCGCTGCCCGACGTGCCGACGGTGACCGAGCAAGGCGTGCCCGGGTTTGACGTGTCGGTGTTCTTCGGCGTGGTCGCGCCAGCCGGCACGCCGGCGGAGGTGGTGGGCAAGCTCAACCGCGCCTTTGCCGACGCGCTGAAACAGCCCGACGTGCGCAAGACGCTGCAGGCGCAAGGGCTGGAGTTCGCGCCGTCGACCACGCCGGAGCAGCTGGGCAACTTCGTCAAGGCCGAGGTCGGCAAGTGGCGCGCCGTGGTGCAGAAGTCCGGCGCCCAGCTTGACTGACCACGCACAGGAGATCGCAGCCATGACCCAAGCCAGTCCCGGCGCGCTCGCCGGCATCCGCGTGGTCGACCTGTCCCGCATCCTGGGCGGCCCGTACTGCGGCCAGATCCTGGGCGACCACGGCGCCGACGTGCTCAAGATCGAACCGCCGCAGGGCGACGACACCCGTACCTGGGGCCCGCCGTTCAAGGACGGCGTGGCCTCCTACTACTTCGGCCTCAACCGCAACAAGCGCGTGATGCGGCTGGACCTGAACGCCGAGCCCGACCGCGAGGTGCTGCTGGCGCTGCTGGCCGAGGCCGACGTGCTGGTCGAGAACTTCAAGACCGGCACGCTGGAGAAGTGGGGGCTGGGCTATGACGTGCTGTCGGAGCGCTTCCCGCGCCTGGTCCATTGCCGCGTGTCGGGCTTCGGCGCCGACGGCCCGCTGGGCGGCCTGCCCGGCTACGATGCCGCGATCCAGGCCATGTCCGGCATCCTCAGCATCAACGGCGAGGCCGATGGTGATCCGTTGCGGGTGGGCTTGCCGGTGGTCGACATGGTGACCGGCCTCAACGCCGTGATCGGCGTGCTGCTGGCGCTGCAGGAACGCGCCCGCAGCGGGCGCGGGCAGTTCGTCGAGGCCGCGCTGTATGACTCGGGGCTGTCGCTATTGCATCCGCATGCGGCCAACTGGTTCATGAGCGGCAAGACGCCGCAGCGCACCGGCAATGCGCATCCCAATATCTATCCGTACGACACCGTCGCCACGGCCACCGACCCGGTGTTCCTGGCGGTGGGCAATGACCGGCAGTTCCGCATCCTGTGCGAGCACCTGCAGGTGCCGGCGCTCGCCGACGACGAGCGCTACGCCACCGCCGGCGCGCGTTCGGTCAATCGCGTGGCGCTGAAGGCCGGGCTGGAAGCGCGCATGCGCACGTTCGACGGCAAGGCGCTGGCGGAGTCGCTGGTGGCCGCCGGCGTGCCGTGCGCGCCGGTGCTGTCGGTGGCCGATGCCTTGCAGCATCCGCATACGCGGCACCGCGGCATGGTGGTGGAGATGGAAGGGGGGTACCAGGGGCTGGGCGCGCCGGTGAAGCTGAGCAGGACGCCGGCGACGTACCGGTATGCGCCGTTGACGGAGGGCAGTGATTTCCTCGAATAGGCGCTGCCGGGCAGACATACTCCACCGGTTTGTTCCCCTCTCCCGCTTGCGAGCGGGAGAGGGGGGAGCCCCCAATCGGTGATGCGCAGGTGTCAGCCCGGAATCATCCCCGGCAGCCAGTACGCCTGCACCATCGTGATCACCCCGATGATCACCGCGAACAGCAGGCTATGCTTGACCGTGAAGCGGAACAGCTCCGATTCCTTGCCCACCAGCCCGGTCGCCGCGCAGGCCACCGCGATCGATTGCGGCGAGATCATCTTGGCGGTGACGCCGCCGGTGGTGTTGGCCGCGACCATGAGCGTGTCGGACACGCCGATCTGGTGCGCGGTGGTGTTCTGCAGCGCGCAGAAGAGCGCATTCGACGAGGTGTCGGAGCCGGTCAGGAACACGCCCAGCCAGCCCAGGAACGGCGAGAAGAACGGGAACGCCGCACCCGTGCCGGCCAGCAGCAGCGCCAGCGTCGACGACATGCCGGAATAGTTGGCGACGAAGGCGAAGGCCAGCACCAGCCCGATCGACAGCACCGGGCGCGCCAGTTCCACCAGCGTTTCCCCGAACGTGGCCAGCAGGTCGCGCGGTTTCATGCGCAGCAGCACGGCGGAGATCAGCGCGGTCAGCAGGATCGCGGTGCCCACCGCTGACAGCAGGTCGATCTTCAGCACGGCGTCATAGGCCTTGGGCGTGGCCACGATCGGCGCGGCCTTGATCACCAGCTGGTCCAGCCCCGGGATCTTGAACTTCAGCACCGTGCCGGCGAGCGGGCCGTTGGCGGCGAACAGCGCCTTGAACGGCTGCAGGCTCCACACCGTGACGATGGCGGTCAGGATGCCGAACGGCGCCCACGCGCGCAGCGTCTGCGCCAGCGTGTAGGGCGATGCCTTGCGGCTTGCCATCGCGCCGCCGAAGCCGCCGCCGAAGCCAGCCAGCGCGACGGTGCCGCCGCTGACGCTGCCGGCGCTGCCGCCGGCGCGCTGCGATGCGCTGCGCGGCTGCCACACCTTCAGGAACGCCGCCAGCGATACCAGGCTGACCAGCGCCGAGGTGATGTCCGGCAGTTCCGGCCCGATATGGTTGGAGGTGAAGTACTGCGTCACGGCGAAGCTGCCGCCGCACACCAGCGCCGCCGGCCAGGTCTCGCGCACGCCCTTGGCGCCGTCCATCATGAACACCAGCCAGAACGGCACCAGCAGCGACAGCAGCGGCAGCTGGCGTCCGGCCATGGCGCCGATATGGAAGGGATCGAGGCCCGTCACCTGCCCGGCCACGATGATGGGAATGCCCATCGCGCCGAACGCCACCGGCGCGGTATTGGCGATCAGGCACAGCCCGGCCGCGTACAGCGGGTTGAAGCCCAGCCCCACCAGCAGCGCCGCGGTGATCGCCACCGGCGCGCCGAAGCCGGCCGCGCCTTCCAGGAAGGCGCCGAAGGCAAAGCCGATCAGCAGCATCTGCAGGCGCTGGTCGTCGGTGATCGACAGCACCGAGGCGCGGATCACGTCGAACTGGCCGGTCTTGACCACGATCTTGTAGAGGAACACCGCGGTCACGATGATCCACGCAATCGGCCACAGCCCGTAGGCAAAGCCGAAGCCGGCCGAAGCCAGCGCCTGCTGCGCGGGCATGCCGTAGGCCAGGATCGCCACGGCCAGCGCCAGCAGCAGCGTCACCGCCGCAGCGACATGGCCCTTCATGCGCCACACCGCGAGCGCAAAGAAGAAGAACAGGATGGGGATTGCTGCCGCCAGCGAGGACAGCCACAGGCTGCCTAGCGGTGTGTAGAGTTGGGTCCAGGGTTGCAAGGTTGGTCTCCTGATTTGGTGGTGGTTCGGGAAGAATTCTTGTTGTGTGTGCGGGTGCCGAGACCGTTTCGGTTCCCGTTTGTTTGCGCCCCTCTCCCGCTTGCGGGAGAGGGGCGGGGGGAGAGGGCAGGACGTCGTTATGCGGCAGCGCTGTACTTCGTCGATGCTCCCGCCCTCTCCCCAACCCTCTCCCGCAAGCGGGAGAGGGAGTACACAGTGCTGGAAGCGTCAGCAGCTACGCTGCGCCTGGCGCCGACGCCTACTCCGGCTGCCCCTTTTCCTTGAGCAGATCCGCCAGGCTCTTCGCCGCCGGTTTCAGCGGCGTGCGGTGCTGCGTCCATCCCATCTGCCGCGCCGGTGTCAGCGCGCGCAGGCGCGTCGCGGCCCAGCGGAACAGCCGGTAGGCCGCCGGATGCGAATAGGCGCCGCTCCAGAAGCGCCACACCAGGTGTTCGCCGCGGCTGTACTTGGTGCCCTGCCCGCGCAGCGGGTTGGCGACCGGCTCTGCGGGATCGCGGTTGGCCTCGGTGCGCAGGCGCACCAGCAGTTGCGGAATCGGGATGCGCACCGGGCAGACCTCGCCGCAGGCGCCGCACAGGCTCGAGGCGGTGGCCAGGTCGGCGGTGGCGTCCAGCCCCAGCAGGTGGGGCGACAGGATCTTGCCGATCGGGCCCGGGTAGGTGGTGCCGTAGGCGTGGCCGCCGATGCGGGTGTAGACCGGGCAGTGGTTCATGCACGCGCCGCAGCGGATGCATTGCAGCGTGGCGCGCAGTTGCGCGTCGGCATAGGCCTGGGTGCGGCCGTTGTCGAGCAGCACCAGGTGCACTTCGCGCGGGCCGTCGCGCTCGCCCGCGCGGCGCGGCCCCGAGATCAGGTTGAAGTAAGTGGTGATGGCCTGCCCCGTGGCCGAGCGCGTCAGCAGCGTCGACAGCGGCACGATGTGCTCGAGCCTGGCCACCACCTTCTCCATGCCCATGATGGCGATATGCACGTCGGGCACGGTGGTGGAGAGCCGGCCGTTGCCCTCGTTCTCCACCAGCCACAGCGTGCCGGTGTCGGCGGCGGCGAAGTTCACGCCGGACAGGCCGATGTCGGCCTCGACAAAGGCCTGGCGCAGCGCGCGGCGGCCGGTCTGGATCAGCGTGTCGACGTCCTCGGTATAGGGCGTGTCGGGGATATGCTCGGTGAACAGCTGCGCGATATCGCCCTTGGTCTTGTGGATCGCCGGCATCACGATATGCGAGGGCTTCTCGCCGGCGAGCTGAACGATGTACTCGCCCATGTCGGACTCGATGCAAGCCACGCCGCGCTCGGCCAGGTAATGGTTCAGCTCGATTTCCTCGCTGGCCATCGACTTGCCCTTGATCACGCGCGTGGCCTGCCTGGCGCTGGCGATGCCGTGGATGATGGCGTTGGCCTCGTCGGCGGTCTCGGCCCAGTGCACCTGCACGCCGGCCGCTGTCAGCTTCTGTTCCAGCTGCACCAGCAGGTCCGGCAGGTTGGCCAGCGCGTGCTGGCGCACCGCCTCGCCCAGGTCGCGCAGGCGCTCGAGCTCGTCGGCGTCGGGGAACTGCGCCAGGCGCTTGCCTTGCAGGAAGTCCATCGCGCCACGGAAGCTCTGGCGCAGCTTGGGGTCGTCCAGCGCCTCGCGGGCGCGCGCCTTGAACGCCTGCGGCGCGACGAATTGCAGGGTGTGCTGGCTCATTGTGCGGCCTCCGCGGTGTCGGTCTCGATCACGACCCACAGCCGGCGCGGACCATGCGCACCGTAGGCCAGCGTCTGCTGGATGTCCGAGGTCTTGGACGGGCCGGAGACCAGCACCAGGTTGGTCGGCATGCCGTCGGCCCAGCGCTCGGCGCGCGCGGCCAGGTGCAGGTCGTCATGCAGGGTCGAGGCGCGCACCAGCGCGACATGCAGCGGCGGCACCAGCGACACCGTGCGCGGCGAGCCCGCGTCGGGCGCCAGCACCAGCGTGCCGGTGGCGGCGATGCCGGAGCGCGCCACGGTGAAGCCGGCGTCCACGGTGTCGAACAGTTCGGCCTTCCAGGCTTCGATCGGGCGCTCGTAGCCGATGGCTTCGATCCCGGCCGGCAGCGCGGCCGCCAGCGCCGCGCCGGCGACCGTGGCCGGATCGAGCAGCAGGCGCTTCACCCCCGCCCGGGCCAGTTCTGCCGCGAGCAGCGCCGGCCAGGTGCTGGCGTCGGCGCACCAGACTTCGGCATGCAGGCCTTGCAGCGCCGCCTGCATCGCGGCAACGCGTGCGCCCGTCGTGGATGTGCCACGGCGGCGTGCTTCGAAATGGCTGTCGATGCGGCGGTCGAGTTCGGTGGTCTGCGGGGACGGCACGGGTGCGGCGGCGCGCAGCCGGCCGAGCATGCGTTCGCGGGCGCCGGGCGTGCTCATGCGGCACCTCCGGTGCGGCGCCACAGGAAGCTGGCGAGGTGCTCGACTTGCAGCGGCGCGCGGTCGTGCGCGGCGGTGTGGCCGATATTGAGCAGGCAGCCGCAGTCGGCCGAGACCAGGCGCTCGCAGCCGGTGGCGCAGGCCGAGGCCACCTTGTCGCGCACCATCGCACCCGAGATATCGGGATGCTTGAGCGAGAAGGTGCCGCCGAAGCCGCAGCATTCGGACTCGCGCGCATGCTCGACGCGGGTCACGCCCGGCAGCGCGTCGACCAGCGCCACGCCGTGCTGGCGCGTACCCATTTCTCGACGGGCGCCGCACGAGGTATGGAGCACGATGCGCTCCGGCGGCTGGGCCGACGGCGCCACCGCGCCGAAGTCCACCTTCAGCACGTGAAGCAGGAACTCGCCCAGCTCGTAGACGCGCCCGGCCAGTTCGCGCGCCCTGGGGCCGGCCACCGGATCGTCGGCAAACAGCTGCGGCCAGTGGTGGCGCATCATGCCGGCGCACGAGCCGGACGGCACGATCACCGGCCAAGGCTGGCCGAACAGGTCGAGCTGGGCGCGCGCCACCGCACGGGCCGCGTCGGGGTTGCCGCTGCTGTAGGCAGGCTGGCCGCAGCAGCTCTGGCCGCGCGGGAAATGCACGGTCAGGCCTTCGCGCTCGAGCAGCCGCACCGCATCGAGGCCGGCCTCGGGCACGAACATGTCGACCAGGCAGGTGGCAAACAGGTAGGCCTGCATGGGGGCAGGCCCGCTGGGGTACTGACGATCCTTCATGTCTCGCTCCACACGTGCTGGGTCGCACGTTTGGGCGCATAATTCCCGCTTCCGCGCGGCACTTCAAATTGGTTGGACCAACCCGAAAGCGGCCCGCGCATTCCGGCAAGTTCAGGGGCGAGGAAACACGGCATGACGGCAGCCAGGCACGGGCATACCCGTGGACGCGTGGAGTCGGTGATGCGGCGCATGGAGACCGCGCTGCTCGACGGCACCTGGCCGCCCGGCACGCGGCTGCCGGCCGAGCGCGTGCTGGCCGAGCAGTACGCGGTGGCGCGCAACACCGTGCGCGAGGCGATCCAGCGCCTGGCCGCGCGCGGCCTGCTGCAGAGCCGGCGCGGCGCCGGCGTCTATGCCACCGACCAGCTGCGCGCCGGCATTGCCTCGCCGTGGGGCCAGCTGGTGGCGGACCATCCCGCGCTGCGCGAAGACATCCTCGAGTTCCGCCGCGTGCTGGAAGGCGCCACCGCCTACTTTGCGGCGCTGCGCGCGGATGCCGCCGACGTGAAGCGCATCCGCGCACTGATGGCCGAGCTGGAACGCGCGCGCGCCGCCGACGACAAGCAGGCCGAGGCCGATGCCGACGCGCAGCTGCATGACGCCATCGCCCAGGCCTCGCACAACACCATGTTCCTGCACCTGCATACCAGCGTGATCGGCATGCTGCGCGAGCACATCACCATCAACGGCACCGGCCTGCGCGAACAGGACGACGGCGCCTCGGACCTGCTGCTGCTGCAGCACCGCACGCTGTGCGATGCCATCTGCGCGCGCCGTCCGGAAGAGGCGCGCACGGCAATGCAGACCCACATCGACTTCGTGCGCAGCCGCGTGGAGCAGGACGCGGCCTGAATCCAGGCGCTAACAGCCGGTTATTGGTCCGACCACCGGCCGCGCGTGCCGGCCACTGCATTCAGACCAGCCCGGCGCCGGCGAGCTCGCGCTTCAGGTACGCATAAAAGATCGGACCGGCGATCACGCCCGGGATGCCGAACAGCGTTTCCATCAGCAGCATCACCATCAGCAGTTCCCACGCCGCCGCCTGGATGCGCGCGCCGATGATGCGCGCGTTCAGGAAGTACTCGAGCTTGTGGATCACCACCAGGAACACCAGCGATGCCACCGCGATCGGCAGCGACACCGACAGCGAGGCCACCACGATGGCCGTGTTCGAGATCAGGTTGCCCAGCACCGGCAGCAGCCCCGCCACAAACGTGATCACCACCAGGGTCTTGCTCAGCGGCAGGTGCACGCCGAACAGCGGCAGCACCACCAGCAGGTAGATCGCGGTCAGCACGGTGTTGATCGTCGAGATCTGGATCTGCGCGAAGATGAATTGCGAGAACGCCTGCTGCAGCGTGCGCGCCCGTGCCACCAGCGCGGCCGCCAGCGGGCGCCGGTTGGGGCGCGCCACGGCGCGGTACAGCGCCACCATCGCGCCGATCACCAGCCCGATCAGGATATGCACCAGCGTGCGCAGCACCTCGGCGCCCAGCTTCTGCGCCATCGCGGCATGCTCGCGCAGGGTGTCGATCAGCGTGTTGGCCAGCTCGTCGACGCCGTTGGGCAGCGCGTCGCTGAGCCACGGCGGCAGCTGCCCGCGCGAGCGGTCGATGATGTCGGCGACGTGGTTAAGCAAGCCGTCCAGGGTATTGCCCTCGCCGCTGACAAAGCGCACCAGCAGCCAGCCAGCGAGCGTCAGCCCCAGCAGGATCAGCGCCGACAGGATCGCCACGGCGAGCGCGTCGTGGCGCTGGTGCAGGCGCTTCAGGCGCGGCGCCAGCACGTCCACCAGCGAATACAGCAGCAGCCCGGACAGCAGCGCCGCGACCAGATTGGCGTGCAGCACAGTCCAGAGCGCCAGCACGGTCAGCAGGTAGGCGACGGTGCCGACGCTGTACCACGCGGCCGGTGGCAGGCGCGGGGTGGCGGTCGGGTCGGGGTCTTTCATCGGAGTCTCCGGCATGCAATTTGCTGAAATGATTCCTGGATTCTCGCCGATCCAGATGTAATGGCTGCGTCAGTCGCACCTGCCGCCGCGACCTGATGCCGATGTTGGCATATCGGCACACGCAAAGGGTGTCTATATTAGGGGGAATCGTGCACGGCGGTTTGCCGCGCTGTCTTCGTTTGTCGCCAGGTACAGGAACGCAACGCATGGCCTACACCCATACCATCGGCAACCAGCGCCACGTCTTTGCCGACCTGCGTACGCTGCTGGCCCGGGCCAGCCCGGCGCGCTCCGGCGACGCACTGGCGGGCCTCGCCGCGCAGAGCGAACAGGAGCGGATGGCGGCGAGGCTGGCGCTGGCCGAGGTGCCGCTGACGCGCTTCCTCAACGAGGCGCTGGTGCCTTATGAAGACGACGAGATCACGCGCCTGATCCACGACCGCCACGACGCCGCCGCCTTTGCCGCGATCGGCGCCACCACCGTGGGCGACCTGCGCAACTGGCTACTGCGGCATGAGACCGACAGCGCCATGCTGGCGCGGGTCGCGCCCGGCATCACCCCGGAGATGGCGGCGGCGGTCAGCAAGCTGATGCGCAACCAGGACCTGGTCGCGGTGGCGCGCAAGTGCCAGGTGGTCACGCGCTTTCGCAGCACGGTGGGGCTGCCGGGCCGGCTGGCGGTGCGGCTGCAGCCCAACCATCCGACCGACGACCCCAAGGGCATCGCCGCGTCGATCATCGACGGGCTGCTTTATGGCTGCGGCGACGCCACCATCGGCGTCAATCCGGCCTCGGACAACCTCGCCACGATCGTCTCTTTGCTGCGCATGATCGACGAGCTGCGCAGCCGCTTCGACATCCCTACGCAGTCGTGCGTGCTGACCCACGTCACCAACACGCTGCGCGCGATCGGCCAGGGCGCGCCGGTGGACCTGGTGTTCCAGTCGGTGGCCGGCAGCGAGCGCGCCAATGCGGCGTTCGGCATCAGCCTGGCGCTGCTGGCCGAGGCGCACGACGCCGCGCAGGCGCTGGCGCGCGGCACCGTGGGCGACAACCTGATGTATTTCGAGACCGGGCAGGGCAGCGCGCTGTCGGCCGACGCGCACCATGGCGTCGACCAGCAGACCATGGAGGCGCGCGCCTATGCGGTGGCGCGCGCGTTCTCGCCGCTGCTGGTCAATACCGTGGTGGGCTTTATCGGGCCTGAATACCTGTACGACGGCAAGCAGATCATCCGCGCCGGGCTGGAAGACCACTTCTGCGGCAAGCTGATGGGCGTGCCGATGGGCTGCGACGTCTGCTACACCAACCATGCCGAGGCCGACCAGGACGACATGGATACGCTGCTGACGCTGTTCGGCGTGGCCGGCATCAACTTCATCATGGGCGTGCCGGGCGCCGACGACATCATGCTGAACTACCAGAGCACCTCGTTCCACGATGCGCTGTACCTGCGCGAAGTGCTGGGGCTGCGCCCGGCGCCGGAATTCGAGGCCTGGCTGCTGCGCATGGGCATTGCCGACGGCGCCGGCCGGCTGCTCGAGCCCGCCGCGCGCCAGCCGCTGCTGCAGATGGCCCACACCCTGTAAGGCGCCACGATGACCGCCAGACGCCAGGCTCCCGCCATGCCGGAACCCGCCGCCGCCGAAGCCGACCCGTGGCAACGGCTGCGCCGCTTCACGCGCGCGCGCATCGCGCTGGGCCGCACCGGCCACAGCCAGCCCACCGACGCCGTGCTGGCCTTCGGCCTGGCCCATGCGCAGGCGCGCGATGCGGTGCACCTGGCGCTGGAGGTGGGCGCGCTCACCGCGGCGCTGGATGCGGCCGGGCTTGCGCACGCGGCGGTGCACAGCGCGGCGCCGGACCGCGAGCACTACCTGCGCCGCCCCGACCTGGGCCGTCGTCTCGACGAAGCCAGCCGCGCGCGGCTGGATGCGGCGCGGCCGCGGCAGGCGCCGGATGTGGTGTTCGTGATTGCCGATGGCCTGTCCGCGCTGGCGACCCAGCGCCATGCGCTGCCGCTGCTGCAGGCGGCGCGCGAGCACTTGCCGCAGGGCTGGCACATCGGTCCGGTGGTGGTGGCCGAGCAGTCGCGCGTGGCGCTGGGCGACGAGATCAGCGAGCGCCTGGGCGCGCGCCAGGTGGTGATGCTGATCGGCGAGCGGCCGGGGCTGAGTTCGCCCGACAGCCTTGGCATCTACCTGACCCATGCGCCGCGCGTGGGCCGCACCGATGCCGAGCGCAACTGCATCTCCAACGTGCGCCCGGAGGGGCTGTCCTATGCGCAGGCCGCCGAGCGGCTGGTGTTCCTGCTGCGCGGCGCGGCGGCGCTCGGGCGCTCCGGCGTGGACCTGAAGGACGACAGCGCGCCGGCGTTGCCCGCGGGCAGCGCCGCGGCAACCCCGCAGCGCCGCTGAAGCAGCAAAACGGCCACCCTGCGGGCCGCAACCCGCGTGGTGGCCGCTGCCGTCGCACCGCTTACATCATGCGGCGCGAGAACTGCCCATGTCCGGCATCCGACATCAGTTGCTTGAACTGGTCGCCGCTCATGTGGACCAGGTCCTGGTGGTCGCCGCCCTCGAAATACACGTCGGGCTGCTGCATCAGGCTGTCGTCCACATAGGTCTGCATGCCGTATGCCATGGCCACGGGCGGAATTGCGCCGAGGTCGCAATCCTTGAATATCTCGCGGATCTCGTCCTCGTGCGCCAGCACCAGGTTGCGCCCGGTCTGTTCGCAGATGGCGGCCATCTGCAGGTGATGGCTCGAAGGGATCACAGCGGCGACATAGCCGCGTTCGTCCTCCAGCAACAGCGTCTTGGCCAGCCGGTCCCCGGGCACGTGCGCGGCCTCTGCCGTGGCCATGCTGCTCAGGGTGTAGGGGTGGCGGATGATGTCGTAGCGGGTGTTCTTGCTGCTCAGGCAGTTTGCGAGCGTACTAGCCAGGGCCATGATTGCTCCTAGGTTCGGATGCGCCGACGGTTATCCTTGTGCTCCTAATATAGTGCGCCGGCGCCATGGCGATGGCCCGCTGCTAGCGGTGCAGCCGCGGCCACACCGCCTGCAGCTCGGTCTTCAGGAAATTCAGCAGGTAGCGTGTCGCCAGGGTCTGGTAGCGGTTGGGCATGGTCAGCATGTAGAGCTTGCTGCCGAACACGCTGATGCGGTAGTCGGCCAGCAGCGGCACCAGCGCGCCGCTGTCGAGTTCCGCGCCGATCGCATAGATCGGGAAGATGCCGATGCCCAGGCCGGCCAGCACCGCCTCTTTCAGGAAGGCGAAATTCTCCGAGCTGAGCGTGGGCTCGAGCACCACTTGTTCGCGCACCTCGTCATTGCCATTGCCGCCCGCGCGCGCGCCCGACGCCTTGAGCTTCTGGCCCACCGGCGACGCGCACACGATGGCGTGCGACTGCAGCCCGGCCAGTGCCGGCGGCGCAGGGTGGCCGGCAAGGTACGCGGGCGCGGCGCAGACGATCCAGTCGACCGCGCCGATCTCGGTGGCCACCACCGAATCCGGCGGCGTCGAGATGATTCGCAGCGCCACCTCCACGTCTTCGGACACCAGGTTGTGCACGCGATTGTCGAACACCACGTCGAGCGTGATGTCGGGGTATCGTTGCTTGAACCGCACCAGCAGCGGCGACAGCAGCGAATGGCCCAGCCCGGTCGGCACCGACAGCCGCACATGGCCCTGCAGGCTCTTGCCCATGTTGCTGATCAGCGCATTGGCCGCCGCGACCTCGCCCAGGATATTGCGGCCGTGCTCGTACAGCCCCGCGCCGACCGGCGTCGGTTCGACATGGCGCGTGGTCCGGCGCAGCAGCTGCACGCCCAGCTCTTCCTCCAGCGCCTTGAGCCGGTAGCTGACATTGGCGCGCGTCATCTTGAGCTTGCGCGCGGCCGCGCTCAGGTTGCCGGCGTCGACGATGTCGACGAACAGGCGCAGGGCATTCAGGTCCATGGGGTAATCGGAGAAGACGGGGGCGGTGACAGCCCCCGTATATTGCCATGCCGGGCGCCGCCGGCCCCGCGTGGGCGGGCCAGGAACCGACGCCCGGGCCTGCCGCCGCTGGCATGCCGCGATGCCGCAGGAACCCGGCCGGCCATAGCGTGATCCGGTTTGCCGGACCCTGGATCCGGATCGGCACGGTCCGGCCCCGCGCCCCGCAATGCGCTGTTGCGCGCACTGCGGCTTGCACTGTGCGCGGGTCTGGGCAATGATTCGAGCCGTACCCTCAACTGGCCTACTGCGCCCCCGTTTGCCATGCACCGCTCGTTGCGCCGATGGCTGTGCCTGCCTTTGTTCTTTGCCGGCGCCAGCGCCTCCGCCCAGGATCTGGTCGACTGCAAGCGGATCGAGCATGACCAGCTGATCATCGCTTCCCAGGAAACCCTGCTGTTCCTGCGCTGCCGCGCGCGCCAGGTCGCGTACGAGGCGCCGCGCCTGAAGGGCGTGTCACAACGCGTCAAGGACGACCTGGTGTTCGCGTGCCTGGACCAGGCCGACGCCGTCGAGCACCAGCTGCGCGTGCGCCACGGCTACTCGCGCGAAGCGCTGGCGCGCCAGCGCTGCGAACTGTCCGGCGCGCTCACCCCCGGCGGGTGAAGCCGGGACGTCGGCTTCAGGCATAGCCGCCATTGGCGCGCAGTACCTGCGCATTGACCCACGCACCGTCCGGCCCCGCCAGGAAGGCCACCGCCGCGGCGATGTCGTCCGGTGTGCCGAGGCGCTCCAGCGGCGCCAGTTTTGCCAGCTGCGCCACCTGCTCCTCTGACTTGCCGTCGAAGAACAGGTCGGTCGCGACCGGCCCCGGCGCCACCGCGTTGACGGTGATGCCGCGGCCGCGCAGCTCGTTGGCCAGTACCCGCACCAGCCCTTCGACGCCGGCCTTGGCCGCGATGTACGGCCCGTAGCCCGGGAAGGCGCGCGCAATCACGCTGGTCGACAGCGCGATGATGCGTCCGCCCTGGCCCAGCCGAGCCGCGGCCTGGCCCAGCACCAGGAAGGCGCCGCGCAGGTTGGTGGCGAGGGTCTGGTCAAAGGCGTCGATGCCGGCCGGCGCCACCGGCGCCATCGGCATGATGCCGGCGCTGTTGACCACCACGTCGAGCCGGCCGAAGGCCTGTTGCGCGGCATCGAACAGGCGCGCCACGTCGGGCGCCTGCGCCACGTCGCCCTGGACGGCGATCGCGTTGGCCCCGGCCGCGCGTGCCGCCGCGACGGATTCTTCGGCGCGGGCGGCGTTGCCGGCATAGCCGACGACGACGTCAAAGCCGTCGGCGGCAAGCCGCAAGGCGATGGCGCGGCCAATGCCGCGCGAGGCGCCGGTGACGAGCGCGGCACGGCGTGAGGTAGCGGGAAGGGAGGTCATGGCAGTTTCCTGGTGGGGTGGGAATGGCTGCATGATGGATGTTGGCGTTCGCTGGATAAATGGGCGCAGCGCGAAAGGATTAGACAAGGTCGATCAACAATCCAGGGCGTGACGGATCCGGCTCACCAGGCCCGGATTCACGGCTAATCCCTTGCTGGCGTTGCAGGCACCGCCTGCGCCGAGCGGAGCCTTGCGTTAAGATCGCTTCCTTCCCAGCCGATTTTTGGCGCGCCGTTGCGCTGCATTCCGCGTCTTGCCATGAGCAATCTCAACCAGCAATCCATCCTTTCCGTCCATCACTGGACCGACACCCTTTTCAGCTTCACCTGCACGCGCGACCCCGGTTTCCGCTTTGAAAACGGCCAGTTCGCCATGGTCGGCCTGGAAGTGAACGGCCGCCCGCTGCTGCGCGCCTACAGCATCGCCAGCGCCAACTACGAAGAAACGCTGGAATTCTTCAGCATCAAGGTGCCCGACGGCCCTCTGACTTCGCGCCTGCAGCACCTGCGCGAAGGCGACCAGATCTACGTCGGCAAGAAGCCGACCGGCACCCTGCTGGTCGACAATCTGCTGCCCGGCAAGACCCTGTGGCTGCTCGCCACCGGCACCGGCCTGGCGCCGTTCCTGTCGATCATCCGCGACCCCGACGTCTACGAGCGCTACGACAAGGTCGTGCTGACCCACACCTGCCGCTTCGTCGAAGAGCTGGCCTACCGCGAGCTGATCCAGGAGCACCTGCCGCAGCACGAGCATCTGGGCGAACTGGTGCGCGAAAAGCTGGTGTACTTCCCGACCGTGACGCGCGAAGAGTTCGACAACCGCGGCCGCATCACCGACCTGATCGCCTCGGGCGAGCTGTTCGAGCGCCTGGACACGGCGCCGTTCTCGACCGAGAACGACCGCATCATGCTGTGCGGCAGCCCCGATATGCTGAAGGACGTGCGCGCGATCCTGGAAGCGCGCGGCTTTGCCGAAGGCAATATGAGCCACCCCGGCCATTTCGTGCTGGAAAAGGCTTTCGTCGGCTGAGGCCGGCCCGCCCCGGCGCGCAGCGATGCCGCGCCGGGCGCCTTGGTTGTATCCGCGCGCTACACCTCGCGCGTCATCCCCTTCAGGTCGATCCACTCGGCGAACTGCGCCTCGGTGACATGCCCCGAGGCGATCGCCGCCTCGCGCAGCGACAGGTTGCGCTTGACCGCCAGCTTGGCGATCTCCGCGGCGCGGTCGTAGCCGATATGCGGATTGAGCGCGGTCACCGGCATCAGCGAGCGCTCCAGCAGTTCGGCGATGCGCGCGCGATCGGCCTCGACCCCCTCGACCATGTGCTCGGCAAAGCTCGAAGCCGCGCCCGCCAGCAGGCTCACCGATTGCAGCAGGCTGTAGATGATCACCGGCTTGTAGGCGTTCAGCTCCAGCGTGCCCAGTCCGTTCGCCAGCGTCACCGTGGTGTGGTTGCCGATCACGCGGCAGCACACCATCGCCAGCGCCTCGGCCTGGGTCGGGTTGACCTTGCCCGGCATGATCGACGAGCCCGGCTCGTTGGCCGGCAGCACCAGCTCGGCAAAGCCGGCGCGCGGGCCGGAGCCGAGCAGCATGAAGTCGCGCGCGATCTTCAGGAATGACGAGGCGGTGGTGTTGAGCGCGCCCGACAGGTCGGCCAGCGCGTCGTGCGCGGCCTGCAGCGCATAGCGGTTGGGCGCGGGCTCGAACGGCAGGCCGGTGTAGTCGGCCAGCGCGCGCGCAAAGGCCGCGGCAAAGCCGTGCGGCGCGTTCAGGCCGGTGCCTACCGCGGTGCCGCCCTGCGCCACCGGCATCGCGCGCAGCATGGCCTGCTGCAGGCGCGACTGCGCATCGGCCACCTGCGCCATGTAGCCGGAGAACTCCTGCCCCAGGGTCAGCGGCACCGCGTCCTGCAGGTGCGTGCGGCCCACCTTGACGATATCGGCAAAGGCCTCGACCTTGCGCGCGAAGGTCTGCTGCAACTGCTCCAGCGCGGGCAGCAGTTGCTGCTGGACCGCGCGCGTGGCGGCGATGTGCATCGCGGTGGGAAAGCTGTCGTTGGACGACTGGCTGGCGTTGACGTGGTCGTTGGGATGCACCGGGGTCTTGCTGCCGACCTCGCCGCCGAGCAACTGGATGGCGCGGTTGGCGATGACCTCGTTCAGGTTCATGTTGGTCTGCGTGCCGGAGCCGGTCTGCCAGACCGACAGCGGGAACTCTTCGGGCCAGCGGCCTTCGATCACCTCGGCGGCGGCCTGCTCGATGGCCTGCGCCAGTTCGGGCCGCAGCACGCCCAGTTCGCCGTTGGCGCGCGCCGCGCACAGCTTCAGGATGGCAAAGGCCTCGATCAGCGCGGGCGGCATCTTCTCGGTGCCGATGCGGAAATTCTGGCGCGAGCGTTCGGTCTGCGCTCCCCACAGATGGCCGGCGGGCACGGGCACGTCGCCCAGGCTGTCTTTTTCAATGCGGGTGGCGGTGGTGGACGGGTCTGGCATGGGCTACTCCTTGGCAAGGCGGCGGGCGGCTGGGCCGGAGGGCGTGGTGCGGTCCATTAGAATAACGCTTCGCCATGGCGAGCGCCCGCGTGCCGCCGTCTTGCCGCGTTGCCGGCGTTCGCGACATCTTCCCGCCGCATGCTCATCGCCCAGCTCAAATCCTTCTTCATGGTGGCCCGCATCGGCAGCGTCACGCAGGCGGCCAAGCGCCTGGGCCTGTCGCAGCCCACCATCACCGCGCAGATCCGCGCGCTGGAAGAGGCCTATGGGGTCGAGCTGTTCCACCGCGGCGGGCGCCGGCTGGCGCTGTCCGACGCGGGGCTGGCGCTGCTGCCGCGGGTCGAGGCGCTGGTGCAGCAGGAAACCGAGATCGATTTCTTCCTGCGCCATTCGGGCGACCTGCGCACCGGCAGCCTGCGCGTGGGCGCCACCGCGCCTTACTACGTGCTGGAACTGATCCGCCGCTTCAGCGACCGGTTCCCGGCGATCGACGTGAGCGTGGTCACCGGCAATTCGCAGGAGGTGCTGGAGGCGCTGCAGGAGTACCGCGTCGATCTCGCCACCTCGTCGCAGCGCGTCGACGACGCGCGCCTTTCGCGCATGCTGCTGGGGGTGGATCCGCTGATGCTGGTGGTGCATCGCACCCATGCGCTCGCCGGGCGTAGCGAAGTGCCGGTGAGCGCGCTGGCGGGCTGCCGGCTGCTGACGCGCGAGCTGGGATCGACCACCCGCATCGCCACCGAGGACATGCTGGCGCAGGCGCGCGTCAGCCCCGCGGCGCAGATGGAAATCGGCAGCCGTGAGTCGATCCGCGAAGCGGTGATCCGCAACCTGGGCGTTTCGGTGATCGCCCGGCACGAGGTGCCGAGCCATCCTGACCTGCGCGTGCTGGGCTTCACCGATGCCGCGCCGTGCCTGCACGAATACCTGTATTGCCTGCGCGAGCGGCGCGGCGCACGGCTGATCGATGCCTTCGCCGCGCTGGCGGACACGCCGCCGGTGCGCGCCAGCGGCGCGGCCGACTGAGTTCCGCTGGCGCTACGCCGTCATTTTCAGGCACTGCTCCATGCACACCGCGCAGGCGCGTGCGCATTCCTGGCAGTGCTCGGCATCATGGCGCTCGCATTCCTCCTTGCACCACTTGCAGACCTCGGCGCAGTCCTCGCACACCAGCGGCGCGAACTCGCTGTTGCGCAGCATGTACGAGGCGGCCAGCTGGGCGATGCCGGCGCAATCCATGTCCAGCGCAATGCAGCGCGCCATCTTGCGCACGTCCTGTTCTTCCAGGCAGGCGGCCGCGCACTTGAGGGCGGCCGCCGCCGCGGCATTGCAGGCGGCAATGCAGTCGGCGTAGCGGGCGGCGTTTTCCTGCACGGTGGGTCGGATCATGGAACGTCCTCCTTCGGGGGTAGGTGGATGGAACCGGCATGCCCGCAGTGCGGCAGGCGGCGCATCCGCGCCCGCACCGGGCATCGTTATCCACAATAGCAGGCGCTGCAGCTTCCTGTCGGCCCGGTATTTGCTGCGCAGCGCTGGTTACAATGCCGGGTAAGCGCGGCACGCAGGCGCCGGCACTCAGGCATCGCAGCCGTCACCTGCGCCACGGTCCGGGGCACCACCGGCCCGCATTGCGCATCTAACAGGCACGGCACCGGCCAAGGCGGCCGGCCGCTGCAAACACACACACCGGCAGCACGGGGAAGGAAGGACATCATGGGCGAGGCAAAACGGCGGGGTACTCCCGAGGAGCGTGCGGCACAGGCACGCGCAAAGATCGAGGCCTTGCGCCCCGCCCAGCTGGTCTGCGGGCACTGCAAGACCGCCTTCGCGCAGTTCGACGCGCTCGACGTGCCGGGCCTGCCCGGCATCGACGCGGTGTTCGGCGGCGAATGCCCGAACTGCGGCAACGACGTGGTGGTGTTCAAGGGCGCGCCCGAGGCCGTCGCCCAGGCCATGATCGCCTGGGAAAAGATGCTCGGCGCCGATGCCCAGCTCGGCTACCAGTCCAGCGACGGCCGCCACGTGCCGTTCGAGCCCGAGGGCGCGGCCGGCGCGGTGCCGGACAAGCCCGCGGGCACGCTTCACTGAGCCGCGGAAGGCCGCGCGTGCTGCGGGCCGGGTGCGTCGGCCAGCTCGGGCGGGCCGATCTCGTAGCGGCCGCGGCCCGCGCCCTTGGCCCGGTATAGCAGCACGTCCGCGAGCCGCATCAGCTCGTGGTCCTGCGCCGGGCCGCCGCGGTACAGCGCCACGCCGATGCTGACATCGACGTCGGCGCGCACGCCCTCGAAGCTGAACGGAACATCCATCGCCTGCAGGATCGCTTGCGCGACCCGGCGCGCGGCGGCGGGCTGCGGCAGGTCTTCCAGCACCACGGCGAACTCGTCGCCGCCCAGCCGCGCCACGGTATCGCTGTCGCGCACGCAGTCGCGCACGCGCTGGGCGAAGTCCTGCAGCAGCAGGTCGCCGGCGGCGTGGCCGTGGATATCGTTGACCGCCTTGAAGCGGTCCATGTCCAGATACAGCAGCGCCATCAGCGTGCCTTCGTCGCGGCTGCGCGCCATGGCTGCGTGCAGCTGCCCTTCGAAGGCGCTGCGGTTGAGCAGCTGCGTCAGGTGGTCGGTGCGCGACATGCGCGCCAGGCGCCGGGTCTCGAGCTTGCGCTGGGTGATGTCCTGCACGTGGACATGCACGCCGACCACTTCGCTGCCGTCGGCGCTCCATTCCGGGCGCAGGCTGGTTTCCATGCAATGGTAGTCGGAGCCCTCGTCCTCGGTTTCGAAGGTGACCGCGCTGCCGGCCAGCGCCCGTTCCAGGAACGGCCGCACGCGCGCGAAGCGCGCCTCGCCGAGGACCTCGCGCATCGGCCTGCCGCGCAGTTGTTCCGGCTTCAGGCCGAACACCCGCTCATAGGCCAGGTTGTTGAAGACATAGCGCGCTTCGGTGTCGACAAAGGCCAGCAGCGACGGCAGCGTGTCGGTCACCGCGCGCAGCCGCCGCTCGCTGCGGTCCAGCGCCTGGCGGCGCTCGCGCACGTCGCGCATCAGCTTGATGAAGGCGCGCGTCAGGTCACCGATCTCGTCGCGCTGCTGGCGCGTGGGCAGGCGCTCGAACGCGGACAGGTCGTTGGCGCTGGCCAGCACCACCCGGTGCAGGCGCGACAGCGGCGCCAGCTGGCGCCGCACTGCCAGCCAGATCAGCAGCGCCACCCCGGCCATCGCCACCCCAGCCATGCCGAGGAAGCGCTGCTGCATCTGCCGCAGCGGCGCGTAAGCCTCGCGCGCCGGCAGCAGCGCCACCAGTTCCCAGCCGGTGCTCGACATCAGGTAGCGCGCAATCACCGGCCGCGCCGGCGTCAGGAATTCCAGCGGCGCGGGGCTGTCGTCCTCGCCGCAGGTGTCGGCCACGGGCCGGGCCGGCTGGCGTGCCTGGGCGGGATCGGGATGGCGCACGTAGACCGGTTCGCGACCGGCCGATACCAGGCAGTAGTAGCCGGTGGTGCCGAGCCGGTTGTGCAGGATGTCGACCAGGAAATTGGCGCTGGAGAGGTCCAGCCATCCGCCCACCAGGCCCAGGAAGCCGCGCTGCGGCGACAGCACCGGCACCGCCACCAGCACGCCCATCTGGCCGCTGGCGCGCGAGCGGATCGGCGGCGATACCACCGGCGCCAGCGTGCGCGCGGCCTCGCGGAAGTAGGCGCGGTCGCTGACTTCGGCACCGTCGCCCAGGTCGCTGAGGACATTGCCGTGCTGGTCCGCGACCAGCAGCGCGTTGAATGCCGCCGGCACCGGGATCGCGGCGGACAGCGCCTGCAGCGCGCGCTGCCGCGCCGCGGCGCCATGCGCCTGCGCCAGCAGGCCGCCGAGCTGGCCGGCCTGGTGCGACAGCAGCTGGATGCGGTCGTTCATGGCCGTGTCGAGCTGGTTGGCGGTCAGCTTGACCACGGAATCCTGCTGGCCCTCGAGCGCATCGTGCAGATCGCTGTGGGCGTCATACAGGGCGATCAGTATGATGCCGGTGCCGAACACCGCGGCCAGCACGGTGGTGATGATCGCAATGCGCGCTTTCAGCGTGGGCGTGTAAACGGGCATGTCGTGTGCAGTGGGGGCGCAAGGGCAGCGGGGAACAGCGCAGGCTTGTCGCAAACTGCAGGTCGAGTCTCGGGTGCAACCCTACCATACCCCTGCCTTGGTGGGGCATCCGGCATTTCCCCGCAGCCGTTGCCATGCCGCGGCGGGGCTGTGCGCGCTGCCTGCGCCACGGTATAGTCCCGCGCTAAGGCGAAGGCTGACCGCGTGGCGGCATGCCTGCCAGGGGCCGGGCCCCTGCCGCATGCCGGAACCCAGCGACCATGAGACTGACTTCGCTTTCTCCCGCCCTGTTGTCCTTGCTGGTCGCGGCCGGCGGCACGCTGCTGACGGCGGGGGCATGGCTGCAGGCCGACCGGCTCGAGCGCCGCGCCGCCCAGCAGCACTTCGACGCGCTGCTGGCGCAAGCCGGCAGCGCATTGCGCGAGCGCATGCTGGAGAACGAACGGCTGCTGCGCGGCGTGGCCGCGGTGATGACGGCCAATCCCGGCGCCTCGCGCGCGCAATGGCGCAACTACCTCTATACCGCGCAGCGCGACGACCTGCCGGCCGGCACCCAGGCCATCGGCTACGCACCGCTCGCCACGCCCAGGCAGGCACCGCGGCTGGTGCAGGCCGCCCGCGCCGACGGCCTTGCCGATTACACCATCCATCCCGCCGGCGCGCGCGAGTTATACGCGCCCATCCTCTACATCGATCCGCTGGACGGGCGCAGCATGCGCGTGGCGGGTTTCGACATGCTCTCCGAGCCCACCCGCCGGGCCGCGCTCGAGGCCGCGCGCGACAGCGGCGAGCCGCGCCTGAGCGCCGGCCTGGACCCGATCCGCGAGGCCGAGGCCGAGGCCGTGGCACGCCAGCGCGGCGCGCTGGTGTTCCTGCCGGTCTACGGCGGCGGTGCCGCGCTCAGCACGGTGGCGCAACGGCGCGAGGCCGTGCTCGGCTACGTCTACCTGTCATTGCGGCTGGGCGACCTGATGCACGCGGTCGGGGCCGCGGCGTCGAACGAACTCGAGCTGTCGCTGCACGAGGGCGGCCCTGCCGCCGCCGGCGCGCTGCTGTCGGGCGGCCCCACCGAAGGCGAGCTGCGCGAAGACGGCAGCGCCCCGCTGCTGCGGGGCGAGCGCCAGTTCCACTATGGCGGCCGCAGCTGGACGCTGCGCGCCGCCACCCGCCCGGCCTTCGAGGCCGCGCATGGGACGCGGCCCGCCTTGCTGGCCGCGTCCACGGGTGCGCTGGCGACACTGCTGCTGGCATGGCTGACTTATGCGCTGGCGCGCCAGGGCCGCGCCGCGCGCCAGCGCGAGGCACGGGCCGTGCACGCCTGGGAAGACGACAGCGCCATGCTGCAGGCCTGCCTGGCGCAGTCCGCCGACGGCTTCGTCGTGACCGATGCGCAGGGCGTGGTGGTGCGCGCCAGCGAGCGCGCCGGGCAATTGTTCGGCACCGAGGCCACGCGCCTGGCCGGGCGCGGCCTGGACGCGCTGGTCCCCGGCGCCACCGGCGTGGTGCCCGCCGACGCCGCGGCGAGTTCGGCGATCCACCGCGAACTGGCCGGCGTGCGTGCCGACGGCGACAGCTTTGCGCTGCGCGTCAGCGCCGCGCGCCTGTCCGCCGGCGAAGGTGCGGCGTCGCACTGGCTGTGGGCGGTCACCGACCTCGCGCCCGAGCGGCGCGCGCAGGAGGCCGCCGCGATGCAGGCGGCGCGCTACGCCGGCCTGCTCGACCACGCCGCCTTCTGCGTCATCACCTTCGACGAGCACGGCCTGATCACCGGCATCAACGCGGCCGGCCAGCGCATGTTGTGGTACAGCAGCGCCGAACTGGTCGGCCACATGCCCATGACCGGCCTGCATGTCGCCGCCGAACTGGCCGAGCATGCGCGCGCGCTCGGCGCCGAGCTGGGCGCGCCGGTGCCGGCGGGCCTGCCCGCGCTGCTGGCCAAGCCGCGGCTGGGGCTGACCGATGAACGCGAATGGACCTGGGTGCGCAAGGGCGGCTCGCGCATGCCGGTGCGGCTGGCGGTGTCCGCCTTGCCGGTGACTGCAACCGGCGCGCCGTCGCCCGGCTACCAGGCGCTCGGCTACGACCTGACCGAGCGCCTGCGCGTGGACGAGTACATCCGCCACCTGGCGCTGCACGATCCGCTCACCGGCGTGCCAAACCGTGCCGAGCTGAGCGAGCGCGCCCAGGCCTTGCTGCTGCACGCGCGCACGCGCGGCGAGCGCGTGGCGCTGCTGCTGCTCGACCTGGACCACTTCAAGCGCATCAACGATTCGCTCGGCCACCCCGTGGGCGACGACGTGCTGCGCACCATGGCCGACCGCATCAAGGGCACGGTGCGCCAGGGCGACCTGGTGGCGCGCATGGGCGGCGACGAGTTCGGCGTGGTGCTGGGCGGCCTGCGCCACGACAGCGAGGCCGAACTGATCGCCGCCAAGATCCAGGCGCGCGTCAATGAAGAGCTGCTGGCCGGCGGCCAGCGCCTGCGCGTGACGCCGTCGATCGGCATGGCGGTGTTCCCCGACGACGGCGACACGCTGACCGAGCTTCTCAAGTCCGCCGACTCCGCGGTCTACGCCGCCAAGCAGGGCGGGCGCGCGCGCCTGTGCCGCTTTGCCAGCGCCATGGCCGAGGCCTCGCTGACGCGCTTCACCATCGAAGGCCTGCTGCGGCGCGCGCTGGCCGGCAACGAATTCCGGCTGCGCTACCAGCCGATCGTCGATACCGCCACGCTGACCATTCCCGCGGTCGAGGCGCTGATCACCTGGGAGACCGCGGAGCGCGGCGTGATGCAGCCGGCCGAGTTCATCCCCATTGCCGAGCAGAGCGGCCTGGTGGTGCCGCTGGGCGAATGGGCGCTGGCCACCGCCTGCCGCGAGATCCAGGCGCTGCGCACGGAACTGGGCCGCGAGCTCGAGGTGGCGGTCAATATCTCGCCGCTGCAGCTGCGCCAGGCCGATTTCCCCGACACCGTGGCGCGCTGCCTGCGGCAGGCCGGCCTGCCGCCGCAGGGGCTGGTGATCGAAGTCACCGAGGGCATCCTGGTCGATGGCGGCGAGACCACCATCGAGACCTTCCGTCGCCTGCGCGAGCTGGGCGTGGGGCTGTCGATCGACGATTTCGGCACCGGCTATTCCGGACTCAACTACCTGACCCGGCTGCCGATCAGCCGGCTCAAGATCGACAAGTCCTTCGTCGACGGCGTGGCCACGCCGGGCCACGACCAGGCCGTGGCCGCGGCCATCATCGCGCTGGGCCACCAGCTGCATCTCAAGGTGATCGCCGAAGGGGTGGAGACCGCGGCGCAGTTCGCCTTCCTGCGCGCGCAGGGATGCGACGGACTGCAGGGCTTCCTGTTCAGCCAGGGCGTGCCGCAGCAGGCGCTGCGCGAAGTGCTGCGCAAGCCGCTGCCGGTGCCGGACACAGATAGCGCGCCCAGCGCCTCCACACCGCAACGGGCCTGACTCGCGCGCCGCATCCCAAATCCCCCGATACCTCCATCGAAATACTTTGCCGATCTGCCATATGGCTGGCATCTGCGCTGCCTATGCTGGCGGCCGGTTCGATCGAGATGCAACGGAGGTTCGGTGATGCAGGCAGGCAAGCCAACGCAGGGCAGGGCGTTCCTGGCCGTGGAGCAGGTCAGCAAGCGCTTTGGCGGCTCGGGCGGCTCCGGCGGCTTCCTTGCGCTGGACGGCGTGTCGCTGTCGGTGGGGCAGGGCGAGCTGCTGTGCCTGCTGGGCCCGTCCGGCTGCGGCAAGACCACCCTGCTGCGCATCATCGCCGGACTGGAGCGCGAGGACGCCGGCCGCATCCACGCCGGCGCGCGCGAGCTGACGGGCCTGCCGCCGCAGGCACGCGACTACGGCATCCTGTTCCAGTCCTACGCGCTGTTCCCCAACCTGACCGTGGCGCAGAACGTCGCCTACGGCCTGCACGGGCGCGGCATGGGGGGCGCGCGCCGCGACGCGCGCGTGGCCGAGATGCTCGACCTGGTCGGCCTGGCCGGCAGCGAAGGCAAGTTTCCCGGGCAGCTCTCGGGCGGCCAGCAGCAGCGCGTGGCGATGGCGCGCGCACTGGCGCCGGCGCCGTCGCTGCTGTTGCTGGATGAGCCGATGTCCGCGCTCGATGCACGCGTGCGCGAGCATCTGCGCGTGGAGCTGCGCCAGCTGCAGCGCCGCCTGAACATCACCACCGTGATGGTCACGCACGACCAGGAAGAGGCCATGACCATGGCCGACCGCATCGCCGTGATGGATGGCGGGCGCATCGTGCAGGCGGGCACCCCCGCCGAGATCTACGAGCAGCCGGCGTCGGCCTTCGTCGCCGGCTTTGTCGGGCAGGCCAACTGGCTGCCCGGGCACGGCGCGCCGGGCGGGCGCTTCACGATTGGCGAAGGCAGCCAGGCGCTCGAGTTGCAGGTCGACGCGCCGCAGCCGCTGGCTGGCGCCCGCCGGCTGTGCTGCCGCCCGGAGGCCGTGCGGCTGGACCCGGACCCCGCCGAGCCCAACCGGCTGCTGGCGCGCGTGGTCGACCAGACCTACCTCGGCAACCGCTACCGCCTGGCGCTGGAAGCCGACCGCCTGCCCGGCCTGACGTTGTTTGCCGAGGTGGCGCGCGAGGCGCGGCACCGGCTGCCGGAGCCCGGCGGGCACAAGTTCTGGATCGCGCTGCCGGCGCCGGCGCTGCGGGGATTCGCATGATGCGCGCCGCCACCGCCTTGCTGCCGGCGCAGGCACCGGCGTGCCGGCAGCACGGCACCGGACTGGCCGCGCGGCTGGCGCACGGCGCGCCCGCGGCGATGAAGTGGCTGTGGCTGGCCGGGCTTGCCGTCGGCCTGCTGCTGCCGCTGCTGGCGCTGTTCCGCCAGGCCTGGTTCGACGGCGCCGGCCAGTGGGTGCTGGGCGCGCGCCTGGCCGCGCTGGTGTCCGGCCCCAACTTCCTGCCGCTGCTGGGCCGCAGCGTGGCGGTGTCGCTGACGGTGGTGGCGCTGGTGGTGCCGCCGGCGTTCGGCTTTGCCTATGCGCTGCAGCGCTCCTGCATCGCGCTGCGGCCGCTGTGGCGCGGCATTGCGCTGCTGCCGCTGTTCGCGCCGTCGCTGCTGCCGGCGATCGCGCTGGTCTACCTGTTCGGCAACCAGGGCATCTTCCGCGACGCCTTCGGCCCGGGCGGCATCTACGGCTTCTGGGGCATCGTGCTGGGCGAGGCCTTCTACACCTTCCCGCACGCGCTGATGGTGCTGGTGGCGACGCTGTCACTGGCCGATGCGCGCCTCTATGAAGCGGCGCGCGCCATGGGCGCCGGCCCGTGGCGCACCTTCCGCACCGTGACGCTGCCGGGCGCGCGCCAGGGCCTGTTCGCCGCGGCCTGCCTGGTGCTGACGCTGGTGATCACGGACTTTGGCGTGCCCAAGGTGGTGGGCGGCGGCTACCCGGTGCTGGCGCTCGAGGCCTACAAGGCCGTGGTGGGGCAGCAGCAGTTCGACCGCGGCGCGCTGATCGGCATGCTGCTGCTGGCGCCCGCGCTGCTGACCTTTGCCGTCGACATGGCGCTGCAGCGGCGCCAGCGCACGCAGCTGGGCAGCCGCGCCCAGGTCTACGTGCCGGCGCCCGAGCGCGGCCGCGACAGCGCCTGCCTGCTGCTGGTGCTGGCCGTCAGCGCCGCGCTGCTGGCGGTGGTCGTCACCGCGGTGGGCGCGTCGCTGGTCAGGCTGTGGCCGTACAACCTGAGCCTGACGCTGGCGCACTACGACTTCGACAACATGGATGGCGGCGGCTGGCTGGCCTATCGCAACAGCCTGAAGCTGTCCGTACTGACCGCGCTGGCCGGCACCGTGGCGATCTTCCTCGGTGCCTGGCTGACCCTGCGCACGCGCGGCCCCGCGTGGCTGCATGGCGTGCTGCGCGCGGGCTTCCTGCTGCCGATGGCGGTGCCGGGCCTGGTGCTGGGGCTGGGCTATGTGTTTTTCTTCAACGCGCCCGGCAATCCGCTGCACCCGCTGTACGGGACCATGGCGCTGCTGGTGCTGTGCAATGTCGCGCACTGCTACACCACCGGCCACCTGACCGCTGCCGCGGCGCTGCGCCAGCTCGACCAGGAGTTCGAGGCCGCCGCGCTGTCGCTGGGCGTGGCGCCGCTGCTGACGTGCTGGCGCGTGACCGTGCCGGTGTGCCTGCCGGCGCTGCTCGACATTTTCCGCTACCTGTTCGTGTCGTCGATGACCACGGTCTCGGCGGTGATCTTCCTGTACAGCCCCGACACCGTGCTGGCCGCGATCTCGGTGCTGAACATGGACGATGCCGGCGATACCGCGCCCGCCGCGGCGATGTCGACGCTGATCCTGCTGACCGCCGTGCTGGCGGCGCTGTTGCTGCACGCGCTCTCGGCCGGCTGGCTGCGCCGCGCGCAGCGCTGGCGCGCCGGCGGAGCCGTATCCGTTCCGTGATCCCGCTGAGCTGCGCAACACACTGACCGACCCCGAAGGAGAAACCATGTCCCGCATTCCCCGCGCTGCCGTCGCAATCGCCGCCGCAGTGGCCGCCGCCACGCTGCCGCTGCTGGCCGGCCACGCCGCCGCTGCCACCGTGCTGACGGTCTATACCGCGCTCGAAGCCGACCAGATCGCCGCCTACAAGGCCGCGTTCGAGAAGGTGCATCCCGATATCGAGATCAAGTGGGTGCGCGATTCCACCGGCATCGTCACCGCCAAGCTGCTGGCGGAAAAGGCCGCGCCGCGCGCCGACGCGGTGTGGGGCCTGGCCGGCTCCAGCCTGGCGATCCTCGACAAGGAAGGCATGCTCGACCCGTACGCGCCGAAGAACCTGGCCGCGATCGATGCCAAGTACCGCAGCCCGGCCAACCCGCCGGCATGGGTCGGCATGGACGTGTGGGGCGCGGCGATCTGCTTCAACACCGTCGAGGCGCAGAAGCAGGGCCTGCCCAAGCCCACTTCGTGGGCCGACCTGACCAGGCCCGTCTATGCCGGCAAGGTGGTGATGCCGCATCCGGCCTCGTCGGGCACGGGCTTCCTCGACGTCAGCGCATGGCTGCAGATGATGGGCGAGCAGAAGGGCTGGCAGTACATGGATGCCCTGCACAAGAACATCGGCCTGTACACGCACTCGGGTTCCAAGCCGTGCAAGATGGCCGCGCAGGGCGAGTTTCCGATCGGCATCGCGTTCGAGTACCGCGCCATGAAGTCGAAGAAGGAAGGCGCGCCGATCGATATCGTGCTGCCCAGCGAAGGCATGGGCTGGGACATCGAGGCGACCGCCATCGTCAAGGGCACGAAACATCTCGATGCGGCGCGCAAGCTGGCCGACTTCTCGGCGTCGCGCGAGGCGATGGGGCTGTATGAAAAGAACTTCGCGGTGCTGGCCGTGCCCGGCATCGCCAAGCCCGACGTGCTGCTGCCGGCGGACTACGAGAAGCGCCTGATCAAGAACGACTTCCGCTGGGCCAGCGACAACCGCGACCGCATCCTGGCCGAATGGAGCAAGCGCTACGAAGGGAAGGCGGAGAAGAAGTAAGAGCCCTCGGGCAAGGCGCCGCCGCGGCGACGCAAGCAGCCCGCAGAAACGGGTACGCCGGGGCGCCGCGACCGCCGTTGCCAGGCCCCGGATCAGGCCGGGCGTTGCGCGTCGTCGGTCGCGGGCAGGCCGGCGTGCAGTCGACGGTAGAGTTCGTCGATGCGCTGGCGGCTGGCCTGCAGTTCTTCGCGGCCGCGTTCCGTCAGCAGGTAGACCCGGCCGATGCCATCGCGCAGCACGCTTTCCAGGTAGCCTTCCATTTGCAGGGCGCGCAACAGCGGACGCACCGAGCCGATATCGACCTGGAAGCCATATTCCAGCAGCATGTCGGCCAGCATGGCCACCGTTGCGGGGACTTCCAGTGCAAATTGCAGGACGTAAACGCGGGCCAGCAGGCCCAGGAACTGTCGTTTCATGTGGATTGGCAACGCGACTGGCGCCGCGCCGGTTGACGCAGGATGCGGGCAGTATGATGCCTGCGGCGCCGCGGGACGGTGCGTCAACGGGGTTGCCGCCTGCCGGTGCGCGGGGCAACGCGCATTCTACCGGATCCAAAAAAAGAAGCCGCCAGGAGGCCTGGCGGCTTGTCGGGAATGCGTCGGAGGGGTCAATTAACTCTGGCGCAGACCAGATTTTAATTTAATCTAATGCGGATTGTCACGCGTCGGTAACACGCCCCCTCCTGCGAGGGGAGCGGATGAAAGCTGACGGTAAGAATGTGACGTATTCACATGACATTGTGGCGCAAACGTCGCCTAGTGTTCCGGTAGATCCGTCAACGCGTCGCCAAATCCCGTGGTCTCTGACGGCTTTCAGGGGTGACTGCAGTGCCACAGGTCCGAATCCGGCTTGCGATCGGCGCAGCGCCGGCGTCCAATGCGGCATCGCCGACCCTGCTGGCAAGCGTCCCTGCCGACCGATGAAACCCCTCGACCTGTTTCGCCTGCTGGCCCTCGCCGCCCTCTGGGGCGCCAGCTTCCTGTTCATCCGCATCGGCGCGCCGGTGCTGGGGCCGGTGCCGACGGCGTTCGTGCGCGTCCTGATCGGCGCACTGACGCTGGCCGCGTGCCTGCCGTTGCTGGGCCTGCGCTGGGACATGCAAGGCAAATGGCCGGCGGTGCTGGCGCTGGGCGTGGTCAACTCCGGCATCCCGTTCGCCATGTATGCCGTGGCAGCGCTGTGGCTGCCGGCCGGTTACTCGGCGGTGTTCAATGCCATGACGCCCCTGATGGGCGTGATGATCGGAGCGCTGGCCTTTGCGGAACCGCTGACGCGCGCAAAAGCCATGGGGGTGATGCTGGGCGTGGCGGGGGTCGCGGTGCTGACCCGCACCGGCCCGGTGGTTTTTTCCGCCGAGGTCTTGGTGGGGGCGCTGGCCTGCCTGCTCGCCACGGCCTGTTACGGCCTGTCGGGTTTCCTCGCTCGGCGCTGGATCACGCAGCGGGGCGGGCTGGACAGCCGGCTGGTCGCCGCCGGCAGCCTGGTGGGGGCGGCCGCCTTCCTGCTTCCGTTGTGCATCGCCGCGCTGTGGCGCCACAACACGCTGCCCGATGCCGGCGCCGGCGTCTGGGCGGCCATGCTGGGCCTGGGCACGCTGTGCACGGCGCTGGCCTACATCCTGTATTACCGATTGATTTCCGACCTCGGTCCGGTGCGCTCGCTCACGGTCACCTTCCTGATCCCGCCGTTCGGCATCGTCTGGGGCGCGCTGTTCCTGGGCGAGGCGCTGTCGTGGGCGCATGCCGCGGGCGGCGCGCTGATCGGCATGGCGGTGTGGCTGGTGCTACGGCCGGGGGCGGCAGCACAGACCGGAACCAGACACGCCGCCGGGACCGCCGCCGAACGTTGAGTTGGGCCACGTCGTGGATGCGGTGGAAGCCTTGGCATACATGCCGAAATGCGAGCACGTCGAAGCCCTGGTCGGTCATGTCTACGGCTATCGGCTGAGGGGTGGCAATTACCGCGTGCTGTTCGACTGGGACGGTACGATACGAATCGTGGAAATTCAGGCAGTGAAAAAACGGGATGAGCGTACCTACTAACATCCAGACGATCGTTGGGGCGGACGGCAAGCCGGCCTTTGTCGTGATCCCGTACGGCGATTACCTCACGCAATTTGCGCAAGCCGCGGACCTGATCCCGCATGCCGTGGTCCGGCGAGTGCTTGCCGATGACGTACCTCCGCTGCGTGCATGGCGCGAACATCTTGGCCTTACGCAGGCGGAAGTTGCCGCGCGGCTCGGCATCTCGCAGCCTGCCTACGCGCAGCAGGAAAACAGTGCCCGCCTGCGCCAGACCTCGCGCGAGCGGATTGCCGCAGCGCTGGGCATCACCGCAGCGCAGCTCGATATCTGATCGCAGCGGCCGGTTCAGGCCTGCGCTGCCGCGCCCACGTTGTACTGCTCGCGCACCATCATCACCACGCGGCGGGCCTGACGCCAGTGACGTACGGCGTCAGCTTCGCTGCGCTCGGGACAATCCACTTCCGCGCTCCAGTTGCAGCCGGTATGGTCGGGCCGGTGCACGCACACCGCGCGCAGCTGGCAGTCCTGGCAGCCGGGCTCCTGGCGCAGGCACAGGTTGATCAGGTGCTTCAGTTCGGACAGGGGTTTGGTCAGGCGCTCCATGGATGGCTCCGTCAGGCGCGGCATGCGGCGGGGTCAGGCGCTGGCCGGCAGTTGCGGCGCGCGTTCCGTGGCGGCGGCGTCGGCACGGCATTGCGGGCATACGCCGTACAGCACCAGCATATGTTCGCGCAGCACGAAGGCATTGTCGGCGGCAACCTGGCGCTGGCGCTGCTCGATGCTCTCGTCGCGGAATTCCTCCACGCGGCCGCATGCCACGCAGATCAGGTGGTCGTGGTGACCGCCTTCGTTCAGTTCAAATACGGCGTGGTCCGACTCGAAGCTGTGCCGCAGCAGGATGTCGGCCTGCACCAGCTGGTTGAGGACGCGGTAGACCGTCGACAGCCCGGCATCCTCGTCCTGCGTCAGCAGGATGCGGTAGACATCTTCCGCGCTCAGGTGGCGCCTGGCGCTGGTGCGGAACACTTCGAGGATGCGCATCCGCGGCGACGTCGCCTTCAGGCCGGCGCGCTTGAGATGGATCGGGTTGGTGCTCTCGGATGACATGGCGGATGGCATAGGCATGCTGCGGCTGGCGCCGCACGGGCACGGCGTCAGTGGCCTGGCGGAATTTCAGGCGGGAAGCGCCAGGGCCGGCGGGCGCTGGCGCTGCCGTCCCTGGCGGCGCGACGTGCCTGCACGGCGCGCGGAATAAAAAGGTGGCCTGGCTTGCCGCCGGAAGACGCGATCGGGAAAGCGGGGTCTGGTTGCTTTCCCGATCTTCCGGAGACTGGCTACTACCAAACGCTCCGCGTGACGGAGCGGTCCCCACAAAAGTCGGTATCGAAGGCCGCGGGGGCGGCATCCGGAATTCTTTCCTGCCTGCCAGCGCTGCTAGCCGTCGCGTGCCGCGAGGGCGCAGCCTGGCTGGCCTGCCTGCGCTGTCCGGTGCGCTGTTCGGTACACCGTGCGTCAGGCAGTGATCGAATGGTAAATGGGAATCGATCTCATTTCAAGGAAAATTTTCGGATGGAGTGGATTTGGCTGCGGGCGCCTCTCAGGCGATCTCCGTCTCCAGCGCCACCCCGTCGCGCCCGGGGTCCGCGCCGCCATCGAGCTCGCCGTGTGCCAGCCGGATCGCATGCACCCACGCGATCGTGTAGTTGTACGGATTGCGAATCACCTCATAGCCTTGCGCTTCCAGTTCCGCGGTGAGATAGCGCGGAATCCGGTTGCACACGTCGATGGCATTGCTGGTCGATGAAAAGCGCGGCGCCGACACGGCCGGCTGCATCGCCATGCCGAAATCCACCACGTTCAGGATCGCCTGCAGCACGCCCATGGCAATCTGGGTGCCGCCCGGCGCGCCGAGCACGATCTCCGGCTTGCCACCGCGGAACACGATCGAGGGGCATGATGAGGTGAAGCGCCGCTTGCCCGGCGCGATGCTGCCGGCGCGGCCCGGGCGCGGATCGAACACACCCATGCAGCCGTTGTGCAGGAAGCCCAGCCCCGGCGTCATCACACCCGACGGCATCGCCAGCGAATGCGTCAGCGCAATGCAGTTGCCCTCGCCATCGACCACCGACAGGTGCGTGGTGTCGCGCGGCACCACATGGCCGGGGTTGACGCGGGCAATGTCGATCTTGTCGCCGGCGACGATGCGTGCGGCCAGCTCGCGCGCATAGGCCTTGTCGAGCAGGCGCGCCAGCGGCACGTCGACAAAGGCCGGATCGCCGACGTGCAGGTCCTTGTCGCGCGTGGCCGCCTTCATCGCCTCGCAGACGACGCGCAGGTATTCCGGCGTGTTGTGGCCGATCCGCGCCAGGTCGAAGCGCTCGAGGATGTTCAGCATCTCGATCAGCATCACGCCGCCGCCCGGGGGCTGGTTGGTGGTGATGGTGCGGTCGCGATAGGTGCCGGTCAGCGGCGCCGTGCGCTCGACCCGGTAGGCCGCCAGGTCCGCGCGCGACAGCAGGCCATCGTTGGCTTCCATGTCGGCGACGATGCGCCCGGCAATATCGTGCAGATAGAACGCATCCGCCCCCTCGCGCGCGATCTGTTCGAGCGTGTCGGCCACGTCGGGATTGCGCAGCGGTGTGCCGATGGTCTTGGGCGAGCCGTCTTCGCGGCAATACAGGCGCCGGCCATCGGCGCTGTATGCCAGGCGCTCCAGGTTGCTGGCGCGGCCAAGCGTGGCCACGTCGATCCAGAACGCATACATGCCCGGCCGCACAAAATAGCCTTCGCGCGCCCAGCGGATGGCCGGCGCGATGACTTCCCGCCAGGGCAGCCTGCCGTAGCTGCGGTGAATCGCCTCCAGCCCGCGCAGCGTGCCCGGCGTGGCGATCGACTGGTAGCCGATGTCGTTGAGCCGGTCCCTGACGAAGAAGCCGAAGCCGTCGCGGGCCTCGCCTTCCAGCTTGTCGGCCCACATGTCCGGCGTGGCCCGCGCCGGTGCAGTGGCGTGGAAGTCGATGTACTCGTGCGCCCGCTGCGACGGCATATACACCGCGGCGGTGCCGAACCCGGCGATGCCGCACATCAGCGGATCGACCACGGTCTGGGCAAACGCACAGGCGACCGCGGCGTCGGCCGCATTGCCGCCAGCGCGCAGGATTTCGATGCCTGCTTCCGCCGCTTCGGGCTGCGGGCAGACGACCATGCCTTTTTTCATGGGATACCTCGGGGTCCGGGTTGTGTGACTTCAGTTGGCGCGCAGGTTCAGGTCGCCGATGGCGTCCTTCCACTTGACCGTGTCGCGGGCGGTCAGCTCGGCCAGCTTGCCCACCGGGCCCGGCATCGGCGTCACCTGCATCGCGCGCAGCTTGTCGACCACCACCGGGTCCGACAGGAATTTCTGCGTGGCCGCATGCATGCGCCGGATCGGCGCGGCGGGCGTGCCGGCCTTGGCCGCGATGCCCGACCAGCCGATGTCCTCGAAACCCTTCAGCCCGATTTCCGGTGCCGCCGGCACGTCCGGCAGGTCCGGCACGCGTTTCGCGGCAAACACCACCAGCGGCACCAGCTTGCCGGCGCGGATCTGCGGCAACGCGGTGCTGAGCACCGGCGCCATCACCTGTGTTTCGCCCGAGACCGTGGCGACCACGCCATCAGGCTCGCCCTTGTAGGGGACGTGGGTCATGCGCAGGCCACGCTGCTTGAGCAGCATCTCGACCACCAGGTGGGTCGAATTGCCGAGTCCGGACGAAGCGAAATTGATCGCGCCGGGTTTGGCGCGCGCCGCTTCGGTGAGGTTGTCCAGCGTGCGCAACCCGGTTTGCGGGTTGGCCACCAGCACGAACGGCACGTTGGTCAGCGTCGCGACCGGCGTGAAATCCTTCTCGGGCGAATAGGCCAGCGGGGCGTACGCAAATTTGTTCAGCACCATTTGCGACACGCCTGCCAGGAACAGCGTGCAGCCGTCCGCGGGTTGCGCCAGCACCGACTTGGCGGCGATGACGCCGCCTGCGCCGGGCCTGTTCTCCACCACCACCGTGGTGCCGAGTTCCTTGCCGGCATGCTCGGCCCACATGCGGGCGATGGTGTCGGTGCTGCCGCCGGCTTGCTGGGATACCACCAGGCGGATGGGGCGGTTCGAGCCCGCTTCGCCACAGCTCCATGCGGGCAGGGCCAGGCCCAGGCCGATCGCCGCCACGGCCAGGTGCGAAACAACTGAGAGTTTCTTCATAGGTAGAAAGCCTGAGAACAATGTGAGGAAGCTGAGAAGGCCCGGGAACTCCTGCGCATTATTGAATTGGCTTACCATGAGCGCCAGTGAATTGTTCCGATAGATGTATTAGTAAACACTCATGGCTGATCCTGCTGATAGCGTGGCCTGGGCGCGCCGGTTGCGCATGCGCCATCTCGAATCCTTCCTGATCCTGCTGGATGCCGGGACGCTGTCGGCGGCGGCGCAGCGCCTGCACATGACGCAGTCGGCGATGTCGCACTGGCTGGGCGAGATGGAAGCGCTCGCGGGCGCACGGCTGCTGGTGCGCGGGCGCCGTCTGCAGCTCACGCCGGCCGGCGACGCGGTGCGCAAGCTGGCGCTGCGCGTGCTGGGCGAGGTCTCGCGCGCGCATGAAGAACTGGGTTCGATCGCCAAGGGCGCGGTGGCGCGGCTGCACGTGGGTAGCGTCTTTGCCGGCGTGGCGCACCTGGTGCCGCGCGCCATCGTCAGGTTTCAGCAGGCGCAGCCCAACGTGCAGATCGAAGTCACGGAGGGCGTCTTCAATACCCTGCTGGAGCGGCTCGAACGGCGCGACTACGACGTCATCGTCGGCTCCATCGACGCGCGCGCCTATGGCCCGCACCTGGCGCACGAGGTGCTGTTCGAGGATGGCATCGGCGTGGTGGTGGCACGGCATCATCCGCTGGCAGGACGCCAGCGCATCGCCTGGCGCGACCTGTTCGCCTTCCCGTGGGTGATGCCGCCGCGCGAGACCTTGATGCGGACCCGGCTCGACACCGTGCTGCTGGAGCGCGGCGCGGCCGGGCTGCAGCCGCGCGTGGAAACCGGTTCCGTGCTGACGCTGGAAGCGGTGTTGCGTGGCACCGACTACATTGGCGTCTGTTCCGGCGCGATGGCCCGCCACCTCGAAGCGCTGGGCCTGCTGCGGGTGCTGCCGGTGGCCGACGCCGAGTCGTTCGGGCCGGTGGGCGCGGTATGGCGCCAGGGCGGGGCGGGCGAGGTCGTGCATGCGTTCGTGCGCAGCCTGCGCGAAGAGGCCATGCGCCTGGGACCGGAGGAAGGCAGCGCGCAGGCAGCGCAGGGCACGGCGGCCAGTTAGCCGGCGCGATGCCTGCGCATCGCCCTGCACTTTGTACCGCTTTGTATCCGGCCGCGGCTCCGACACCGCGGCTGACAAATGCGTCCCGCATCGGCTACATGGCCGATACACCGGTCACCTTAAATACGTTCCGTGGCCGCGGCGTCGGATACCCCGAAAGCGAAAGCCGGCCCGCTCAACCCTCAACGTGAATTTAAGGAAACCGATCATGACTACCCAAATCGCCCGCCGCTTTGTCTTCGCCCTCGCTCTCGCCGCCGCCGCTGCCGGGGCCCAGGCCGCCAGCTTCTCCGCCGCCGGCGCACGCGACCCGTTCACCGATGGTGCCCGCAGCGCGGTGGACGCCCGCGACCCGTACAGCGAGGGCGCGCGCTCGGTCCAGGAGCCGCGCAGCCCGTACAGCGACGGCGCCCGCAGCGTCGATCCGTTCAGCGATGGTGCGCGCAATGTCGATCCCTACACCGATGGCGCGCGCTCCGTGGCGGGGCTGGACCGCAGCGGTGTTTCCGCTGACCCGGCGCGCAGCGTCGATCCGTATCTGGACGGCGCCTACGCCTAAGCCGCGCCGGCCGGTACGCCGGCCCGCTTCATCACCACCAACACCACCCAACAGGAACCAGACATGACCCATATCGACAAAGTGCTGTACACCGGCAAGGTCCACATCAGCGCGGGCGGCCGCGATGGCGAGGCGCGCAGCGACGATGGCCGCCTCAACCTGCAGCTGTCTTCGCCCGGCTCGCGCGGCGCCGGCACCAACCCGGAGCAGTTGCTGGCGGCTGGCTGGTCGGCATGCTTTATCGGCGCGATCGGGCTGGCGGCCGGCAAGCGGCAGGTCAGGCTGCCGTCGGACCTGTCGGTCGATGCCGAGGTCGACCTGGGCATGGCGGGCGACGCCTACCTGCTGCAGGCCCGTCTCAATGTCAGCATTCCCGGTATCGAGCGCGAGCTGGCGCAGGCACTGGTCGATACCGCGCACCAGACCTGCCCGTACTCCAAGGCGCTGCGCGGCAACATCCACGTCGAGACCAGGCTGGTCTGAAGCGAGGGGCGGCCTGATGAGGCAGCCCCCATCCTGCAAGTCATCACCGCGGCAGCCGAGGGCTGCCGCGGTCGCATGCCGCGAGGTCAATGGCCGGCGCTCTGCCCGCCGTCGACGTGCAGGATCTCGCCGGTCACGAATGGCGCGGAATCCAGATACAGCACGGCGTCGACGATATCGCGCATCTCGCCCATATGGCCCATCGGGTGCAGCGCGCCCAGGGCCGCGTGGGTTTCGGGCGCATGCATGGGCGACTTGATGATGCCGGGCGAGACGGCGTTGGCGCGGATGCCCGTGCGCGCGTATTCGATCGCCAGCGACCGCGTGGCCGCGTTCAGGCCGCCCTTGGTCAGCGACGCCAGCACCGATGGCACCCCGCTGAGGGCATGGTCGACCAGGCTGGTGGTGATGCTGACCACGTGGCCACTGCGCTGTTTCTCCATCTGCGCGACCGCCAGCTGCGTGATATGGAAAAAGGCGGCCAGGTTGATGCCGGTGACCGCTGCGTAGTCTGCGCCGGTATAACTGGTGAACGGTTTGGCGACGAAGATGCCGGCGTTATTGACGAGCGTATCGATCCGGCCGAACCTGGTCACGCCCTCGCCGATGACGCGGCGCGCAGTGGCCGGGTCGGCCAGGTCTCCGGCGACGGTCAGGAGGTCCTGATCGTCGGACGGGCGGATGCTGCGCGCCGTGGCGACGACGCGATCGCCGCGTTCGCGGAAGGCCTTGACCAGTTCCGCGCCGATGCCCTGCGATGCGCCTGTGATGACGACGACTTTCTGTGCTGCACTCATGTTTTCACCTCGATGTAGGTTGGTCCGGCTAGCGTGCCGATCGGGCCCGCGGCGCCGATGGCTTCCAATCTAAGGGCTTGGACCCGGCTTTCGAAGGCACCGCCCGCACAAACAGTTATGCGTGGCGCGTACTAATGCCCGGGCGTGTCGGTCGACTTCGGCGGGGCGCAAACCTATGATGGCGACTGCGCCGGATCCCGGGCGAGGTCCGTTACCAGCAGGGGGAAGCAATGAAACGCCAATTCGATGACCTCCAGCTCGGCAGCATCGAACTGTTTTGCCTGGCCGCGGAACTGGGCAGCTTTACCGCGGCCGCGGTCGCCGCCGGCGTGACGCCGCCCGCGGTCAGCCGTACCGTGCAGAGGCTGGAAGAGCGGCTGGGCGTGCGGCTGTTCGTGCGCACCACGCGGCAGATCCGCCTGACCGACGAAGGCCGCCTGTACTTCGAGCAGAGCCGCGCCGCGCTGGCGCAGCTGGTCGATGCCGAGCGGCAGATCGGCGGCCAGCACGCGACGCCCGCCGGGCGGCTGCGCATCAGCCTGCCGACGCCGTATGCCCACTATCGCGTGTTGCCGGTGCTGCCGGCATTCCGGGCGCTGTATCCCGAGGTCCAGATCGATGTGCACATCAGCAATCGCAACGTGGATTTCGCCGATGACACCTATGACCTGTGCGTGCGCGGACGCGCGCCGGATGACTCGAACCTGATCGCGCGCAAGCTCGAGGACGCCGAACTGGTGGTGGTGGCGGCGCCCGCGTACCTGCGGCAAGCCGGCACGCCGCAAGCGCCGGAGGATCTGCTGCGGCATGAGTGCATCCAGTTCGAGCGCCCCAGCAGCGGCCGCAGGATTCCCTGGACCCTGCAGGTCGACGGCTCGGAAACCGATATCGTGACGACCGGCTCGTACACGGCGTCGGAGGACATCCTTGGCGGCGCCACGCTGGTGCGCGCCGGCGCCGGACTGTTCCAGACCTATCGCTTCGTGGTGGAACAGGATCTGCGCGATGGCACGCTGGTGGAGGTGCTGCGCGAATACGGCGGCAGCGTGCGCCCGTTCGTGCTGCTATACCCGTCCGCGCGCCATGTCACGCGCCGGGTCCGGGTGTTCGTTGATTTCCTGCTCGAAAAATTCTCGGCGTAGCCGTTCGGCTCATGCCGGCCGGACCTGGGCAATGACCACCAGGATCACGGCCGCGTTGCCCGGCTGCTGGAAGTGCGAAGAGATCGTGCGCGCGTGGCCGGCCTTGTCGCCCAGCACGTCGCGGAACAGGTCCGACGCCGCGTCGAGCACCACCGGTTGTGCGAACCAACCCGGCGCGCTGGCAATGTGGCCGTCGACCCGCACGAGGTGGTCGAGCCGCGCAAAGCCGCCCAGATGCGCGTCGATCTGCGCCAGCACGTTCAGCGCGGCCAGTTCGGCGGCACGTCTGCCCTGGTCGACGCTCAGGTCCTTGCCGACCTGGCCCTGCCACATCACCTTCCCATCCTGCAGCGGCAGCTGCCCGGAAATGAACAGCAGCTCTCCGGCCTGGCTGACCGCGGTATAGCTGCCCAAGGGTTGAGGCGGTTGCGGCAGCGCCAGGCCGCGCGCCGCGAGTCGTTGCTGGACGGACATGCTGGCTCCCAATCCGAAGGTGGTGTCGCAAACGGCACGGCGAGTGCCGGCCGTGGCATCGGGGACGGCGCCAAGTGCATGTCGGAGCCGGCGGCCGTGCTCACACCACGGACTCTATGGGCTCGCCTGCACGCGATAAAGCCATCGGCGGGAACAGGACTTGATACATGACGTAACCAGTCCTGGCCGCGGCCAGCCATGCACCTGGCCGCGGCATCAGTCCGGCATGGGTTCGCGGCCGAACGCGTCCAGTTCGCGGACCAGGCTTTGCGCCGCCAGCCGCACCAGCGCGGCGCCCTTCTCGGGCGTCGCCAGTCCGGGGTCCGAGCCGATGCGGCCATCCGGATAGCGCGCGCGGAAGTCCAGCGCCTCGCGGATCGGGCCGCTGGGGGCGATCCGGGGCGCATAGTCGGCCTGTTTGCGCGCATCCGGCAAGGCCCACTGGGTGATTGCGATTTCGGACGGCGTGGCGTGCGCGCCATGGCCGGTCGGGAACTGGTCGCGCGCCAGTTCGCCCACGCCAGGCAAGTCCCACCAGTTGCACAGCTTCAGCGCAAAGCCGGCGCGGCGCCGGGCGAAGCTGGCTTCGGCGTAGAGCTCGGAGAAGGCCGCGTCGATCGAGGCGACGTTGCCGCCATGGCCGTTCAGGAACAGCATTTTCTCGAAGCCGTGTCCGGCGAGCGAACGTACCCAGTCCCCGATCGCGGCAATGAAGGTCGACGGGCGCAGCGAGATCGTGCCGGCGAATGCCAGGTGATGCTGGGCCATGCCGATATTGAAGGTCGGCGCCACCAGGATATCGGCCTGCTTCTCGGCCTCGCCGGCAATGATCTGCGGGCACAGCCAGTCGGTGCCGAGCAGGCCGGTCGGCCCATGTTGTTCGTTCGAGCCGATCGGGATCACGATGGTGCGGCTGCGGGCCAGGTATTGCTCGATCTCCGCCCAGGTTGACAGATGAAGTTGCACGGGAGCTCCTTGGTGGGTGAGGGTTGGGATCACGGCGGCGCGATGCCGCCTCAGCGGCGCGCGGGCATCTGGTTGCACAGGATGATGATGGCCGCCAGCAGCGGCAGCGCGGCCATCATCAGCATGCCGAGATGGAGGTTGCCGGTCGCGGTCTTGGTCCAGCCGATGATGGCCGGCCCCCAGAAGCCGCCCGACAGGCCGATGGTGTTGATCAGCGCAATGCCGCCCGCCGCCGCCGGGCCCTTGATGTACTCGGCCGGCATGGCCCAGAACACGGTGTAGGCCATCCACAGGCCCATGGTGGCGAGCGTCAGCAGCACCAGCGTCGCCACCAGGTTGCCGTCCGCCAGCACCGAGGCGGCCAGCAGCGCGGCCGCCCCCAGCGCCGGCAGCGCGCAGTGCAGGCGCCGCTCGCCCGAGCGGTCGGACTTGCGGCCCATGTAGTACATGCCGAAGGCCGCGGCCACGTAGGGGATGGCCGCATACCAGCCGAGCCGCACGGTATCGTCCACGCCCTGCGCCTTGATCATGGTCGGCAGCCAGAAACTGATGGCGTAGATCGCCGCGATGATGCAGAAGTACGCCAGCGCCAGCACATAGACACGCGGATCCCTGGCCACCGCGCCGAAGCCATGCTTGTGCGCCGCAACCGGTCCCAGCTCGGCTTCCAGCAGCCGCTGTTCGGCGTCGCTGAGCCAGCTCGCCTGCGCCGGGCGGTCCGGCACCAGCGACAGCGCCAGCATGCCGAGCAGCACGCACGGCAGGCCCTCGACCAGGAACATCCATTGCCAGCCCGCCAGTCCGCCATGGCCCGCCAGCGCGGTCATCAGCCAGGCCGACACCGGGCCGCCGACGATGCCGCCGATCGGCCCGGCCAGGAACACGATGGCGATGGCGCGTGCCATGCGTTGCGGCCCGTACCAGCACGACAGGTAATAGATCATGCCGGGCGCGAAGCCGGCCTCGAACACGCCGAGCAGGAAGCGCATCGCGTAGAACGTCGGCACGTCCCGCACGAACACCATGCACGCCGAAGTGAGACCCCACAGCACCAGGATCCGGCTGAAGGTCTTGCGGGCCCCGACCCGCGGCAGCATCAGGTTGCTCGGCAGCTCGAACAGCACATAGCCGAGGAAGAAGATCCCGGCGCCGACGCCGTAGGCCGCGTCGGAGAAGCCCAGGTCGCTTTGCATCTGCAGCTTGGCGAAGCCGACGTTGACCCGGTCCAGGTAGGCAAACAGGTAGCAGACCAGCAGGAAGGGCAACAGGCGCCAGTTGATGCGGCTGTACAGGCTGGAAGCGCCATCCATGGCGCCCGCGGTGGGGTTGGCTAGCATGCTCGTTGTCTCCGGTGTGGTTGCGGCTCGGTGGGGCTTGGTCGGGCCCTCGTGAACGGAATCGTGGCAGCCGCCGCCCGGTTGGCAAACAGCAACTCGGGCCACACTTCGTTCTGTTCCGGGCAACGCACCGGTGCAGGTGGCCCCGCGCTGTCCGTGGCAGGCAAGGCAAGGTCCCTTCAGGTATCGTTAGCGCTGCGGCAAAAACGGCGGAACAGGCGTTCGACATGCGAGAAATCAATCAGCAGCGGCTGCGGTACTTCCGTGAAGTGCTGGCGCACGGCACCATCCGTGGCGCGGCGGAGAGCCTGAACACCTCACCCTCGGTGATCACCCGGCAGATCCGGCTGCTGGAGGAAGAACTTGGCGCGCTGCTGTTCGAGCGCGAGCCCCGCGGGCTCCGGCCCACCGCCGCGGCGGCGCACCTGGTGGAATTCTGGCGCGGCTACCGCTCGCACCAGGAGAAGCTGGAAGACCAGCTGCACGCGCTGCAGGGGCTGCAGCAAGGCGAGGTCAGGCTGGTCCTGAGCGAGGGCTACGTCGACCTGCTCGTCAACGAAGTGCTGGCGCGGTTCTGTGCGCGCTATCCGCGCCTGGATATCCGCATGGACATCCTCGCGGTCGATGGCGTGCTGGAGGAAGTGGCGGAAAGCCGCGCGCATATCGGCCTGGCCTACAACCCGCCGCCGCACCCGCGCATCGAGTACCGCGCGAGCGCGGCGCAGCCGGTGGTGCTGCTGGTCAGACCCGACCACCCGCTGGCGCTGCGCGGCGGCGCGGCCAGCGTCGCCGACCTGCAGGCCTATCCGCTGGCCATGATGCCGGCCTCGTTTGGCGTCGGCCATGCCTTGCGCATGGTCGAGTTCGCCGAGAATGTCTCGATCCGCGCGACGCTGGTCAGCAACTCGCTGACCGCGCTGAAGCAGTTCGTTGCCTACGACCGGTACATGACTCTGATCGGGGAATTCGCCGCGTACCGCGAGATCGCGGCGGGCACGCTGGCGGTGGTGCCGCTCGAGCATCCCTTGTTTCTGGGCACGCAGGCCCGGCTGCTGGTGAAAACGGGCCGCCCCCTGCCGGCGGCGGCGCTGGAACTGCTCGACCATATCGGCCGGCATATGTCGATGTTCGCGCGCCAGCGCTAGCCGCACCGCCGTGGCGGCGTCGTGCCGGCGCTGCCCGTGCGCTCAAGCGAGCGTCTGCGCGACCATGGCCGCGGCGGCCAGGCTCGAGGTGCCGATCGCCAGCCAGCATCCGAGCAGCAGCGCGCCATGGGCGAAGCTTCGGCCTGGGTTCATGGTGTGGTCTCCTGTCGGATGCTGGCGGCGTGGATCAGCGCTCGATCACCGGAGCGTGGACCGGGGCGATCGATGCGTGCGGCGTGGCGGTGCGTTGCGCCGCCTTGTGCACCATGGTGTAGGCGTAGTCGATGCCCATGCCGTAGGCGCCCGAGTGTTCCTTGGCAATGGCGGTGACGGCGTCGTAGGTGTCGCGGCTGTTCCAGTCGCGCTGCCATTCCAGCAGCACCTGTTGCCACGTCACCGGCACCACGCCGGCCTGGATCATGCGCTGCATGGCGTAGTCGTGCGCTTCCTTGCTGGTGCCGCCCGAGGCGTCGGCGACCATGTAGATCTCGTAGTCACCCTCCAGCATCGCGCTCAGTGCGAAGGTGGTGTTGCAGACTTCGGTCCACAGCCCGGCCACCACCACTTTCTTGCGGCCGGCGGCCTGCAGGGCATCGCGCACCTTCTGGTCGTCCCACGAGTTCATCGAGGTGCGCTCGAGGGTCTGCTTGCCGGGAAACACGTCCAGCAGCTCGGGGTAGGTATAGCCCGAGAACGAATCGCTCTCGACGGTGGTGATGGTGGTCGGCACGTCGAACACCCGGGCCGCCTTGGCGAGCCCGATTACGTTGTTCTTCATGGTCTGGCGGTCCATCGACTGGACCCCGAAGGCCATCTGCGGCTGGTGGTCGATGATGATCAGCTGGCTGTTGCGCGGGGTCAGGACTTCGAGCTTGGCGTTCGACATGATGTTCTCCTAAACGATTCAAATTTGTTGATTGTCGGTAGCGGCGCTTTGGGTTTGTCGCGCCGCCATGTCCAGAACTATAGCGAACGCTCTGAGGCTTTCTCTCGACACGCTTTGTCAATGTTATTCAAAAATATTGATAAATTGAGCCCGGCGCGCGCCGCGGGCGGCAGGGATTGCCTTGAGGTTGGAAATGCGAATTGTTATCATTTGTGATCGCTCCCTTTCCGCCTCGCGCCATGCCTGCCGCTTCCGTCCTCGCCCGCCATCCTTGTTTCTCCGGCCACGCCGTCCGGCTGCACGATGGCGCCGCGCACGCGGCGCTGCGGGTGCCGGCGTGAGCAAGGCGCTGCAAGCGGGCGGGTGGCGCTATCGCGCTGGCGTGGGCGCGCGCGCGGTCGCCGCCATTGCCGGCGGCTACGCGCTGGCCGCGCTGGCCACCGCGGTGCTGGCGCTCTATCTGCCGATGGCGCGGCACGATGCCGTGACCACGGCGACGCTGCTGTCCTTCGCCTTCTATGCCGGCGCGGCGGTCTGGGTGTTTGCGGTGCGTAGCGCGTGGCGCGCGTGGGCGGGCCTGGCGCTCCCGGCCGCGCTGCTGTCGGCCATGCTGGTGCTCGGGCGGGGGGCGTGATGCGCGCGGGATTCAGGCAGTCGATGGCATGGCTCCACACCTGGAGCGGCCTGCTGGTGTGCTGGGTGTTGTTGCTGATGTTCTGCGGCGGCACCGCCAGCTACTACAAGGAAGAGATTTCACTGTGGATGCGGCCGGAGCTGCATCGCACCGCGCCCGCCGATGCCGCGCAGGTACCGGCCGCGCAGATGGCACAGCAAGCCTTGCGCTATCTCGGGCGCGAGGCGCCCGATGCCGCGCGCTGGTTCGTCACGCTGCCGGATGGGCGGCGCGACGCGGTCAACGTGCTGTGGACCTACAAGCCGGGGCAGGCGCCGCTCGATGCCGACGGCAAGCCGCGCCGTTTCGACACGCGCCTGCTCGATCCGGCCACCGGCGCGCCGCTGCAGGCCGCGCGCGAGACCCGCGGCGGCGAGTTCCTCTACCGGCTGCACTTCGACCTGCATTACATGCCGGCCAGGTGGGCGCGCTGGATCGCGGGCTTCTGCGCCATGTTCATGCTGGTGGCGATCGTCAGTGGCGTGATCACCCATCGCCGCATCTTCGCCGACTTCTTCACCTTCCGGCGCGGCAAGGGCCAGCGTTCCTGGCTCGATGCGCACAACGCGCTGGCGGTGCTGCCGCTGCCGTTCCACCTGATGATCACCTATACCGGGCTGGTGACGCTGCTGTTCATGTACATGCCGTGGGGCGTCGAGGCGGCATACGGCGGCGACCAGCGCGCGTTCCAGGCGCAGACCAGGCTGCGCCCGCTGCCGCCCAAGGCGGCGGGCACGGCCGCGCCGCTGGCGAGCGTGCCCGAGATGATGGCGCAGGCCGAGCGCGCGTGGCAGGGCGGGCAGGTGCGCCGCATCGTGGTGAACCTGCCGGGCGATGCCAACGCCAGCGTGACGCTCGCGCGCGCCGAGCCCGCTACGCTGGCGCACGATCCGCACGCGCTCGAATTCGCCGGTGCCAGCGGCGCCCTGCTGGGCGCGTATGCCGGGGACAAGTCCGCCGCGGAACTGACGCGCAGCGTCATGACCGGCCTGCATATCGCCAGCTTCGCGCCCGCCGGCCTGCGCGCGCTGTTCTTCCTGTGCGGGCTGGCCGGCACCGCCATGGTGGCCACCGGCGCCATCCTGTGGGCGGTGCGCACGCGCCAGCAACAGGCCAAGGCGATCGCGGCGCGGGGACGGCCGGGGTTCGGGCTGCGCCTGGTCGAGGCGCTCAATATCGGCGCCATCGCCGGCCTGCCGGTGGCCTTTGCCAGCTACTTCTGGGCCAACCGCCTGTTGCCGGTGGCCATGGCGCAGCGGCCCGAGGCCGAGATCCGCTGGTTCTTCATCGCCTGGGCCGCGTGCGCGCTGCTGGCGCTGTGCCGGCCCACGCGCGGCATGTGGTGCGCGCAGCTGTGGGCGGGCGCGGCGATGTTCGGCACCATCCCGCTGCTCAATGCGCTGACCACCGGCTCGCACCTGGGCGTGACCTTGCTGCAGGGGCGCGGTCCGGCTGCCGTGGCCGGCTTCGACCTGGTGTCGCTGGCGCTGGGCGTGGGCCTGGGTGCGGCGGCATGGCTCACGGGCCGCCGCCAAGCCGTGGCCGCGCGCGCGGCAGCGCGCCCGCGCAGCGTCACCGCCACGCGGGAGGCCGCATGAACGCGCTGGCTGCATTCGCGCTGTCGCTGGCCGGGTTTGCCGCGCTGGCATTGTCACTGGAGCGCCACCATGCCGATATCCATGGCCGCGGCAGCATGCCGTCGCGCGGTGCGGCGGCGCGCTTGCGCCTGGCCGGTGCCGTGGCGCTGGCGCTGGCGTGGGGCCTGCATAGCGCCGCGCAGGGCGGCCCGATGGGCACGGTGTCGTGGCTGGGCACGCTGACGGCCAGTGCCATCGCCGTGGCGCTGGGCCTGTCCTACGCGCCGCGCGCGGTGCAGCGCCTGCTGCCCGGCGTGGCGCTCGTCGGGCTGGCCGGCGCGGGCGCCGGCTGGCTGTTTGCCGGTTGAGCGGCCGAGGCTGAGCGATCGCGCCGCGGTGCGCTCAGCTTGCCGGTTGCGGCCGGCCGGACGCATGGGCCGGCGCAGGTTCCCCGGCAGCGCCGACACCATCGCTCACGACATCGCGCAGGACATCGAGCAGCATCTGCGGCGGATACGGCTTGCGCAGCACCGCGACCGCGCCCAGCGCGGCGCGTTGCGCCGGCGTCAGCTCCAGTACGTAGCCGGTGGCGAACACCACCCCCAGCCCCGGCTGGCGCGCGCTCGCAGCCAGCGCCAGGTCCACGCCGGAATCCCCGGCCAGCGCCACGTCGGTCACCAGCACGTCGACCGTGTTGCCGGCCAGCATGGCCAGCGCCGCGGATTCGCTGTCCGCCTCCAGCGCGTGCATGCCATAGGCGCGCAGCACTTCCGCGGTGCCGGCGCGCACCAGTGCGTCGTCGTCGACGCACAGCACGCGCAGCGGCGCGGGCGAGACCTGCCGCGCTGTCGCGGCACCCGCGACAGCCGCGCCCATCGCGGCCATCGCGGCGCGCTGGCCGCGGTTGGCCAGCACGTGGCGCACCTTGCGCGCCAGTGCCTCGTGGGTATAGGGCTTGCTGAGCAGTTCGATGCCGGCATCGAGACGCCCGTCATGCACGATGACGCTGTCGGCGTAGCCGGAGGTAAACAGCACGCCCACGTCCGGCAGCCGTTCGCGCAGCTTGCGCGCCAGCTCGGTGCTGCGCAGCGGGCCGGGCATCACCACGTCGCTGAACAACAGGTCCACGGGCACGCCGCGTTCGGCGATGGCCAGCGCGCTGTGCGCGTCGCGCGCGCGCAGCACCTGATAGCCCAGGCTGGCGAGCATCTCGACCACCGTGGCGCGCACGTCGTCGTCGTCTTCCACCACCAGCACGGTCTCGCTGCCGCCGCGCACGGGTCCCGCGTCCAGTTCGATATCGGGGTCTTCGTCCTGAAGCACCCGCGGCAGGAACAGCGTGACCGTGGTGCCGCGGCCGGGCTCGCTGGCGATCTTCACGTGTCCGTCGGACTGGCGGATAAAGCCATACACCATGCTCAGGCCCAGGCCGGTGCCCTGGCCCTCGGGCTTGGTGGTGAAGAAGGGCTCGAACGCGCGTTCCTGCACCTCGGGCGGCATGCCCACGCCGGTGTCGGTGACCGACAGCAGCACATACTGCATCGGCGCGGCCGGCGCCGCTTCGCCGGTGGCTTCGCCCGGGCGCGCATTGCGCGCCGCGAGGGTCAGGCGCCCGTGGCCGTGCATGGCGTCGCGCGCGTTGATGGCCAGGTTCAGCAGGGCATTCTCGACCTGGAAGGGATCGACCAGCGTATTCCACAGGTCGGGCGAGACCACCGTTTCGACCTCGATGCCGTCGCCCAGCGCCCGGCGCAGCATGTCGTCCAGCGTGCGCACCAGCCGGCCCAGGTTGACCACCCGGGGCGCCAGGGGCTGGCGCCGCCCGAACGCCAGCAGCTGCGACGCCAGCTTGGCGCCGCGCGCGACGCCGGCCAGCGCGCTGCGCAGGCGCGGCCCGGCGCGGTCATCGCTGGCGAGGTCGCGCGTCAGCAACTGCAGGTTGCCGCCGATCACCTGCAGCAGGTTGTTGAAGTCATGCGCGACGCCGCCGGTCAGGTTGCCGATCGCCTCCATCTTCTGCGCCGTGCGCAGCGCCTCGTCGGCATGGCGCAGCGCGGCCTGCGCTTCGCGATCGCCGGTGACGTCGCGGCCGACGCCGTGGATATGGCCGTTGGCCGGGTCGACCGAGAGCGTCCAGGCCAGCCAGCGCAGCGCGCCGTCGGCGCGCTGCTGCCGGCATTCGAAGCGCACCGGCACGCCATCGTGGCGCAGCGCGTCCAGCTGCGCACCCGCGCCGGCGACGTCGTCGGGGTAGATGAACGACAAATACGCGCGTCCCAGCACCTGTTGCGGCGCGTGGCCCAGCGTGCGCGCCCACGCCGGGCTGACCCGCTGCAGGCAGCCATCGAAGCGCGCCACGATCAGCAGGTCTTCGCTCAGCTCCCACAGCCGGTCATGGTCGGCCACGGCCTGCGTGACCCGACGCTCCAGCGACGCGTTGAGTTCCTGCAGGCGGCGCTCGGTGGCGCGGCGCAGCGCCGACAGGCGCAGGTTGCTGGCCACGCGCGCCAGCAGCTCGCGCGCGGAAAAAGGCTTGACCAGGTAATCGTCGGCGCCGCTGCCCAGGCCGCTCACGCGCGCCTCCTCGCCGGCGCGGGCGGACAGCAGCAGCACCGGCGTGTCGCTCAGCGCGGCATCGGCGCGCAGCGCGCGCACCAGGCCAAAGCCGTCCAGGCGCGGCATCATCACGTCCGACACCACCAGTGCCGGTGCGTGCGCGCGCGCCAGCGCCAGCGCCGCCTCGCCGTCGGCGGCCACGGCGACGCGATGGCCGGCGGCACCCAGCAGGCGGCGCATGTAGTCGCGCAGGTCGTCGTTGTCGTCCACCACCAGCACCAGGGCGCCGGCATGCCCGGCATCACCGGCTTCGGCCGAGGCCTGCGCTGTGGCTTGCGCAAACGCCAAGGGCGGCTCTTCCGTTGCCAGCGGCGTTGCCGGCGGCGGCATCTCCGCCCGCGGCCAGCGCAGCGCGGTCTCGACATAGGCGCGTGCCTGCACGCTGCTGGCCGGCGGCGCGGCGTCAGCCTGCGTTGCCGCGTCAGTGACCGGATCCATGGCCGCGTCCATGGCCGCGGCCACACGCGCCGGCAGGCTCACGGTGAAGCAGGTGCCCTCGCCCGGCACGCTCTGGACCTCGATCGTGCCGCCGTGCAGCCGCACCAGTTCCTGCACCAGCGCCAGGCCGATGCCGCTGCCTTCGATGGTGCGGCCCTGGGCGCCTTCGACGCGATGGAAGCGCTCGAAGATGCGCGGCAGTTCCGCCGTCGGAATGCCGATGCCGGTGTCGCGCACGGTCAGCGCCACGGCGTCGTCGCCGTGCGGCGCGACGGCTACGGTGATGGTGCCGGCGAAGGTGAACTTGAAGGCGTTGGAGACCAGGTTCAGCACGATGGTCTCCCACATGTCGCGGTCCACTGCCACGGCGCGCGCCAGGGGCGGGCACAGCGGCGGGCAGTCGACCTGCAGCGTGATGCCGGCCGCTTCGATGCTGGCACGGAACAGCGAGGCGAGGTCCGCGGTCAGCGCGGCCACGTCGGTGGGCTGGCGGCGCATGGTCACGCGGCCGGACTCGATCCGCGAGAAATCCAGCAGCGCATTGACCAGCTTGAGCAGGCGCAGCCCGTTGCGATGCGTCATCTCCAGCATGGCGCGGTCCTCGCCGGGACCGGCGCGGCGCACCAGTTCTTCGAGCGGGCCCAGCATCAGCGTCAGCGGCGTGCGGAATTCATGGCTGATGTTGGAGAAGAACGCGGTCTTGGCGCGGTCGATCTCGGCCAGCGCCTCGGCGCGCTTGCGTTCTGCCTCATAGGCCAGCGCCGAGTGCATGGCGGCGCCGATCTGCCCCGCCGCCAGCGTCAGGAAGGCGCGGTAGCGCTCGTCGAACAGGCGGAACGGGTTCAGCCCCACCACCAGCACGCCGCGATGCGAGGCGCTGCCCGATGGCGCCACCTCGATCACCGCCGCGCGCGACGGCGGCACGCCCCAGGCGCCGCCCGGCAGCGGCACGGCGAAGCGCCCGGCCAGGCCGTCGAGCAGCACCGGCTGCTGCTGCGCCACGACTTCGGCCACGGGCCACGGCCAGTGCGCCTCCAGCGCGATCTGCGCGGGCGCGCCCGGGTGGCCGTCAGCGATGCCGATGGCGCCGGCGCGCTGCAGCATGCGCGCGCCGGGCTCGGCGACGTACAGCAGCGCGAACACGATGTCGCGCGGGTCCGCCGACAGCGCCGCCATGGCGCGCGCGCAGGCGTCGCGCCACGCGCGCGCGTCGCTGGCCGTTGCCGCCACGTCGCGCAGCACGTTCAGCTGGCGCTCGGCCAGCACGCGCTCGGTGTCGTCGCTGTTGGCGCAGATGATGCCGCCGGTGCCGCCGTGGTCGTCCGGCACCGGGCTGTAGGAGAAGGTGTAGTAGGTCTCCTCCGGGTAGCCGTTGCGCTCCATGATCAGCAGCTTCTGCTCGACGAAGGTGCCTTCGCTGCCGGTCATCGCGGTGGCGAGCAGCGGGGCGATCTCGGGCCAGATCTCGCGCCAGACTGCCGAGGTGGGCTGCCCCAGCGCGGCAGGATGCTTGCCGCCGATGATCGCCTTGTAGGCGTCGTTGTAGAAGAAGTGCAGGGCCTCGCCCCAGCCGATCCAGATCGGCTGGCGCGAGGTCAGCATGATGCGGATCGCGGTCTTGAGGCTGTGCGGCCAGCCTTGCGGCTGCCCAAGCGGGGTGGCGCCCCAGTCGAAGCCGCGCATCAGCGCGCCCATCTCGCCGCCGCCGGCGAGAAAGCCGGGCTTGTCGGCGAGCGGGACGGGCGCTTCGCTGGCGCCGGCAGTTGCGGATTCGGCCGGGGCCGGCGGAGATGGCAGGGGCGTCATGCTGGCGGCGGGTGTGCTCATGGTCGTCTCTCGGGGCGCGCCGGCCCCGGCGTCCGGCCCGCGCGTCTTGGCAGACTGTGCCTAGCCTTGCCGCGCAATGCAAGCGGGCCGCGAGGCGCCTGTCGTGGCGCACTCGCGGCCCTGGTCCGCAGCGTGCCGCAATCGGCTTACAGCGGCGGAGAGACCCAGTACGGGTCGCGCCCGTAGTATTCGTGCAGCGACTTGCCCCACTGCGGGTCGGCCATGCTCGGCCAGCTGTCCTTGTTGAAGCCCGGGGCGGACTTGATCCGGTCCGCCGTCACGGCGATCCGGAAGCACTTTTCGTCGGTATCCATGACCAGTGCGTTCCATGGGATGGCGTGCAGCGTGTCGCCCATGCCGAGGAAGCCGCCGGTGGTCAGCACCGCATAGGCGATGCGGCCGTTCGGCACGTCCAGCATGATCTCGGAGATCTTGCCGACATGCTCGCCGTCGGACGAATAGGCCTTGGTGCCATCCAGGCTGGAAGCCGCCATCACTTCCGGGCCCGGGCCTTCGCCCACGCCGGAACCGACGATGGCTGCGCCTTGACTGCTGGGAGTTTGGGTTTGCATGCTGTGCTCCTTGTCGCGAGACGGTGGAATGCATGGCGTGCGCAATGACCATGCCTGCGCCGCTTTTGCGTGATTTCCACGTGGATCGCCGCGCGGCGCCGTGCGCGGGGGACCCCGGCGGAGGTAATTCTTTCGCGAGGCTTGAAAAAACAACGCGTCCGCACGGCTGCCGCGCCGTCGCGGGGCGCGCACTACGTCGGCCGCCAGGCACCGGCTGGTGCGCCGGGACAGCGGGTGGCCGGGCCCCGCTGCCGGCAAGTGGCAGTGGCAGCCGAGTGCAGCGCGCTGGTCTTCGAGATGCCGCCGGGGTACTCCCTCTCCCGCTGGCGGGAGGGCCGGGGTGAGGGCCGGGGCCTCGACGAAGTCCCGCGCGGCACCCCGGCCCGGCCGCTTCGTCAGCCCACCCGTTTCGCCGAGATCACCGCTTCCGCCACATTGGCCGGCGCCTCGGCGTAGTGCTTGAACTCCATGGTGAAGGTCGCGCGTCCCTGCGTCAGCGAGCGCAGCGTGGTGGAGTAGCCGAACATGGTCGCCAGCGGCACTTCGGCGCGCACGATCTTGCCACCGCCGCCGGCGATGTCTTCCATCCCGTGCACCATGCCGCGCCGGGAGGACAGGTCGCCCATCACGTTGCCGGTGAATTCCTCGGGCGTTTCCACCTCGACCGCCATCATCGGCTCGAGCAGCGTTGGCCGGGCGCGGCGCATGCCTTCCTTGAACGCCATCGAGCCGGCCATGCGGAACGCGTTTTCATTCGAATCCACGTCGTGGTAGGAGCCGAACACCAGCGTGGCCTTGATGTCGACCACCGGATAGCCGGCCAGCACGCCCGACTGCATGGTCTCGCGGATGCCCTTGTCGACCGCGGGGATGAACTCGCGCGGCACCACCCCGCCCTTGATCGCGTCGACGAACTCGTAGCCGCCGCCATGCGGCATCGGCTCCAGGTTTAGCACCACGTGGCCGTACTGGCCGCGCCCGCCCGACTGCTTGATGAACTTGCCTTCGACGTCGCGCGCCGTGTGGCGGATGGTCTCGCGGTACGCCACCTGCGGCTTGCCGACCGAGGCCTCGACGCCGAATTCGCGCCGCATGCGGTCGACCAGGATTTCGAGGTGCAGCTCGCCCATGCCGGAGATGATGGTCTGGCCGGACTCCTCGTCCGTGGTCACGCGGAACGACGGATCCTCCTGCGCCAGCCGGTTCAGCGCGATGCCCATCTTCTCCTGGTCGGCCTTGGTCTTCGGCTCCACCGCCTGCGAGATCACCGGCTCGGGGAAGCTCATGCGTTCCAGGATGATGACCTTGTCGGGGTCGCACAGGGTGTCGCCGGTGGTGGCCTCCTTCAGGCCCACCGCGGCGGCGATGTCACCGGCGCGCACTTCCTTGATCTCCTGGCGCACATTGGCGTGCATCTGCAGGATGCGGCCCAGGCGCTCGCGCTTGCCCTTGAGCGGGTTGTAGACGCTGTCGCCGGAGTTGACCACGCCGGAATACACGCGGAAGAAGATCAGCTGGCCGACAAAGGGGTCGGTCATGATCTTGAACGCCAGCGCGGCGAACGGCTCGTCGTCGCTGGGGTGGCGCTCGGCTTCGCGGTCGTCCTCGGTGTGGCCGAGGATGGCAGGCACGTCGGCGGGCGACGGCAGGTAGTCGATCACCGCGTCGAGCATGCTTTGCACGCCCTTGTTCTTGAAGGCGCTGCCGCACAGCATCGGCACGATCTCGTTGGCAATGGTGCGCTTGCGCAGGCCCTGCTTGATCTGCTCCTCGCTCAGCGGCTCGCCCGACAGGTACTGGTTCAGCAGCGCCTCGTCGGCCTCGGCGGCGGCCTCGACCATCTTGTCGCGCCATTCCTGCGCGGTGGCGAGCAGTTCGGCGGGGATGTCCTGGTACTCGAAGCGCACGCCCTGGCTGGCCTCGTCCCAGACGATGGCCTTCATCTTGACCAGGTCGACCACGCCCTGGAAGTGGTCCTCGGCGCCAAGCGGAATCTGGATCGGCACGGCGCGGCCGCGCAGGCGCTCGGCGATCTGCGCCTGCACGCGGAAGAAGTCGGCGCCGACGCGGTCCATCTTGTTGACGAACGCGATGCGCGGCACCGCGTACTTGTTGGCCTGGCGCCAGACCGTCTCGGATTGCGGCTGCACGCCGCCGACGGCGTCGTAGACCATGCAGGCGCCGTCCAGCACGCGCATGGAGCGCTCGACCTCAATGGTGAAGTCGACGTGCCCCGGTGTATCGATGATGTTGATGCGGTGCTCGGGATAGTTGCCGGCCATGCCTTTCCAGAAGGCGGTGGTGGCGGCCGAGGTGATGGTGATGCCGCGCTCCTGCTCCTGCTCCATCCAGTCCATGGTGGCCGCGCCATCGTGCACTTCGCCCAGCTTGTGGTTGACGCCCGTGTAGAACAGGATGCGCTCGGTCGTCGTGGTCTTGCCGGCGTCGATATGCGCGCTGATGCCGATATTGCGGTAGCGCTCGATGGGGGTCTTGCGGGGCACAGTGTTCTCCATGGATGAAACACGCCCGAATAGAGTAGCACCACTGGCCGCTCCCCGTTGCCCCTGCCGCGGGCAGGGACACGGCTTCCGGGCCAGCCGGAGCACGGTCCCGCGCGTCTGAGGCCGGCCTAGGATTTTCGCTGCAAGCGAAGCGGATTCCTCCCATCCTGTGCGCGCCTGCGGCTCCCTATACTGGCGTGGCATCGCGCACCGGCGTGCGCCGTTCCTGCCAGCCCGTTCCAGCATCGGGATGTTGGCTCAGCCGATGCCTGCCTAGAACCTGGACCCCGCGCATGACAACCATCCTGATCGTTGACGACCATCCGGCGATGCGGCTGGTGCTCCGGCACCATCTGTCGCAACTGCTTGGCGTGGACGAGGTGATCGAGGCGGACAACGGACAATGCGCCATCGAAATGGTGCGCGCGCGCATGCCGGACCTGGTGCTGCTGGACCTCGACATCCCGCGCTCGAGCGGGCTCGACGTGGCGCCGCGCCTGCGCGCGATCCATCCGCAGGTGCGCATCCTGGTGGTGACGGCGCTGGACCCGGCGGTGTTCGTCAGCCGCTCGTGGCAGGCGGGGGCGCAGGGCTTCGTCAGCAAGACCCAGGACATCAAGGAGATCCTGCGCGCGGTCGAGGCGGTGCTGGCCGGCTATACCGTGTTTCCGGTGCTTGGCCGCGGCGGCGCGCCGCGCCAGTCGATGTCGGCCGACGACGAGATGCTGCGGCGGCTGTCCGACAAGGAACTGGTGGTGCTGCAGATGCTGGCGCGCGGCATGTCGTACAAGGCCATCAGCGAGAGCCTCTTTATCAGCAACAAGACCGTCAGCAGTTACAAGGCCCGCATCATGAACAAGCTGCAGGTGTCGTCGCTGGTCGAACTGGTCGACTTCGCGCGCCGCTGCCGGCTGACGCCCTAGCGCAGGCGCCGACGTCACTATTCGTTAGACATCGTATGACTTGCCGGCGCATGCCCGCCGCACGCGCGTCCCGCCTCAGCCTTGCGGGCTGGCCGAACCGGAGGCCTTGCGCAGCCGCTCGCGGCTGTTGGTCAGGTGCATGCGCATGGCGGCCTTGGCGGCGTCGGGGTCGCGGCGCTCGATCGCGTCGTAGATATTCTCGTGCTCGATGCTGACCCGCTCCAGGTACTGCACGCGCTCGGGGGTGTTGACCTGCAGCCGGCTGCGCGGGATCACCATGGTGCCCAGGTGGCCCATGATGTCGGTGAAGTAGCGGTTGCCGGTGGCGCGCGCGATCGCCAGGTGGAAGGCGAAGTCGCTTTCCACCGCGTCATTGCCCGCGCCCGCGCCGTGCTTGAGCTCGTCCAGCGCCTGGCGCATCGCCGCCAGTTGCGCTTCGGTGCGGCGCGCGGCCGCCAGGCCCGCCGCCTCGGCTTCGACGCTGACGCGGAATTCCAGCATCGCCATCACATCCATGGCCGTGCCGAGCGCGTCCGGCCCGATCCGGAACGGCGACGGCGCCTCGGCCGCGCGTTCCAGCACGAAGGTGCCGATGCCGTGGCGCGTTTCCACCAGGCCACTGGCCTGCAGCCGCGACAGCGCTTCGCGCACCACGGTGCGGCTGACCCCCATGGTGGCCATGATCTCGGATTCGGTGGGCAGCTTGTCGCCGGGACCGAGCTGGCCCTGGCGGATCTGCTCGCCAAGGGCTTGTACGACTTCCTCGGCAAGCGTGCGACCGCGGCGGCGCATCGGGGTGGGGGGGGAACTCGGGGTCGGTGCGAGAGGCTGGGCGTTCGGCATGGCAGCTACGTACGAATACTGGGATACGGGCGGGGTTTCCCGGACTTGACCGGTGCAAGATTGCCTCATTATACTGGGTTATCAGTCATACGATGACAGATAACATACGCAACACAGAGGCCCGGGTGGAGAATGGTACGCCCGCGGCCATGCCGGAGACAGTCCCGAGATGACCCTTACCGCCAACCCCATGGCATCCGCCCACACCCCGGTCGTGACCGAGCTGACCGTGGTGCCCGTCGCCGGGCATGACAGCATGCTGATGAACCTGTCCGGCGCCCATGGCCCGTACTTCACGCGCAATATCGTGATCCTGCGCGACAGCGCCGGCCATACCGGCGTGGGTGAAGTGCCGGGCGGCGAAGGCATCCGCCAGACCCTGGAAGACGCGCGCCCGCTGTTGGTGGGCCAGCCCATCGGCCAGTACCAGGCCCTGCTGAACCGCGTGCGCGCGGCCTTTGCCGGCCGCGATGCCGGCGGCCGTGGCCTGCAGACCTTCGACCTGCGCATCACCATCCACGCCGTCACGGCGCTGGAGGCGGCGCTGCTCGACCTGCTCGGCCAGCACCTGGAGGTGCCGGTGGCCGCGCTGCTGGGCGAAGGCCAGCAGCGCGACGCGGTCGAGATGCTGGGCTACCTGTTCTATATCGGCGAGCGCCAGCGCACCACGCTGGACTACCGCACCGAGCCGGACGCGGACAACGCGTGGTTCCGCCTGCGCAATGAAGCGGCGATGACGCCCGAGGCGGTGGTGCGCCTGGCCGAGGCGGCGTATGAGCGCTACGGCTTCAACGACTTCAAGCTCAAGGGCGGCGTGCTGCGCGGCGACGAAGAGATGGAAGCGATCCTGGCGCTGGCCGAGCGCTTTCCCAAGGCGCGCATCACGCTGGACCCCAACGGCGCCTGGTCGCTGGCGGAAGCGGTGCGCCTGTGCCGCGACAAGGGCGGTGTGCTGGCCTATGCCGAAGATCCGTGCGGCGCTGAGGACGGATACTCGGGCCGCGAGATCATGGCCGAATTCCGCACCGCCACCGGCCTGCCCACCGCCACCAACATGATCGCCACCGACTGGCGCCAGATGGGGCACGCGGTGCGGCTGCAGTCGGTCGACATCCCGCTGGCCGACCCGCACTTCTGGACCATGCAAGGCTCGGTGCGCGTCGCCCAGATGTGTGCCGAGTGGGGCCTGACCTGGGGCTCGCACTCGAACAACCACTTCGATATCTCGCTGGCGATGTTCACGCACGTGGCGGCGGCCGCGCCGGGGCGCGTCACCGCGATCGACACGCACTGGATCTGGCAGGACGGCGAGCACCTGACCCGCAACCCGCTGAAGATCGAAGGCGGGCTGGTGCAGGTGCCGAAGACCCCGGGGCTGGGCGTCGAGCTCGACCCGGATGCGCTGGCGCGCGCGCACGAGCTGTACCAGCGCAAGGGCCTGGGTGCGCGCGACGATGCCGCGGCGATGCAGTTCCTGATCCCGGGCTGGAAGTTCAACAACAAGGCGCCGTGCATGGTGCGCTGACGCGGCACCGGCGACGACGCCAACGGCCATTGCCCGTCATCCATCCCGGGGCGGCAGGCCTCTCTCATCAAAACACTGCAGGAGACAACCATGTACACCTTCCAACGCCAGGGCGCGCCGCGCCTGCACCACTGGCTGCGCGCCTGCGCGCTCGGCTCTGTCGCCGCGGTCGCGGCGCTGAGCTTGAGCGCCCCGGCCGGCGCCGCGGCGCAGGACTGGCCGCAACGTCCGGTATCGGTGGTGGTGCCGTTCCCGCCGGGCGGCTCCAGCGACGCCATCGCGCGCATGCTGACGGTGCCGCTCAACGAGAAGCTGGGCCAGCCGTTCGTGATCGACAACCGCCCGGGCGCGACCGGCGCCATCGGCGCCACCTACGTCAAGCGCGCGCCGGCCGACGGCTACACCATGATGGTGGCGTCGATCGGCGTCTATGCGGTCAATCCGTTCCTGCAGAAGAACCTGGCCTATGACCCGGCCAAGGACTTCGACCTGCTGACGGTGGCGGTGCGCGCGCCCAACGTGCTGGTGGCCAACCCGCAGTTCCCCGCCAATACGCTGGCGGAACTGGTGGCCTACATGAAGAAGAACCCGGGCAAGGTCAGCTTTGCCTCGTCCGGCGCCGGCTCGTCCGACCACCTGACCGCGGCGCTGTTCTGGCAGAAGAGCGCCACCGACGGCCTGCACGTGCCGTACAAGGGCGGCGGCCCGGCCATCTCCGACCTGCTGGCCGGCCAGGTGGACGTATCGTTCCAGAACGTCAACGCGGTGCTGCAGCACATCCGTGCCGGCAAGCTCAAGGCGATGGCGGTGACTTCCGACAAGCGCTCGCCGGTGCTGCCCAATGTCCCCACCATGGCCGAGGCCGGGATCAAGGATGTCGAGGTCTACTCGTGGCAGGGCGTGGCCGCGCCGCGCGGTCTGCCGCCCGAGATCAAGAGCCGCCTGCACGGCGCGCTGGTGTCGTCGCTGAACGATCCGAAGATGCGCCAGAAACTGTCCGAGAGCGGCTTCGAGGTGGTGGCCAATACCCCCGAGCAGTTCAACCAGTTCGAGGCGCAGGAGCTGCAGCGCTGGAAGACCGTGATCGAGAAGGGCAAGATCTCGCTGGACTGATCACCGCCGCATAAAACCCAATACCAACGCACCGATCGCGCCGGCCCCGCACGTGCATCGTGCCGCGCCGGCGCGCGCCCTCGACTGGAGACCACAGCATGACCTACGGACGCCGCAACTTCCTCAAGCAATCCTCCGCACTGGCCGCCGGCCTTGCCGCCGGGCCGCTCGCCGGCCTGTCGCCATCCGCGCACGGCGCGAACTGGCCCAATCGCCCGATCCGCCTGGTGGTGCCATACACCGCCGGCGGCTCGTCCGACATCATCGCGCGCCTGGTCAGCAAGCAGCTGGGCGAGGCGCTGGGCCAGTCGGTGGTGGTGGATAACCGCCCCGGCGCCAACGGCAACGTCGGCGCGGCACTGGTCGCGCAGGCCACCGACAACCATACGCTGCTGCTGTGCGATATCGGCGCGCTGGCCATCAGTCCGTCGGTCTATACCAAGCTGACCTTCAATATCGCCAAGGACCTCAAGCCGGTGTCGATGCTGGCGTATTCGCCGCACCTGCTGGTGGTGCATCCGTCGGTGCAGGTGTCCAGCGTGAAGGAGCTGGTGGTGCTGTCGCAGCGCAGCCAGCTCAACTTCGCCGTGACCGCGATCGGCAGCGCGCCGCACCTGGCCGGCGTGGCGGTGGAGCAGGCCACCGGCGCCAAGTGGCAATACGTGCCGTACAAGGGTGGCTCGCAGGCCATTGCCGACACCGTCGGCGGCAGCGCGCAGGTGCTGATGAACGGCATGCTCGCCACGCTGCCGCATGTGCAGTCGGGCAAGCTCAAGCTGATCGCGCAATCCAAGCGCACGCGCATGCCGCTGCTGCAGAACGTGCCGACCATCGCCGAGCAGGGCGTGCCGAACTTCGAGTCGGGTACCTGGCAGGGCGTGATGGCCCCGGCCAGCATGCCCGACGCGATGGTGGCGCGCATCAGCGCCGAACTGATCCGCATCATCCGTGCGCCTGACCTGCGCGCCCAGCTGGTGGCGCAGGGTGCCGAAGTGGTGACAATGACGCCGGGGGAAACCGGCAAGTTCTTCGTCGCCGAGCAATCGCGCTGGGCGGGGGTGGTGAAGCAGGCGGGGATCAAGCTCGAGGCTTGATGGTTTGCTCCCCTCTCCCGCAAGCGGGAGAGGGAGTACCCAATCGGGATTGGAAAAGACTGCGGAATTTCGCTGTGTCCGTAGACTTTCGCCGCGTCCAAAAAGCAAAAAGCCCCGCACCAGGCGGGGCCGCATCGCATCGTCTCTCGCTATTTCCGCAGCGCCGCCGGCAGCAATCCCTGTGGCAGGTTCTGGTAGCAAACCGGACGCAGGAAGCGATCGATCGCCGTGGCACCGACCGAAGTCGTACGCACGTCCGAAGTCGCCGGGAACGGCCCGCCATGCACCATCGCGTACGCGACCTCGACCCCGGTGGGATAGCCGTTGCACAGCACGCGCCCGGCCTTGCGCTCCAGCACCGGCAGCAGGCGCTGCGCGGCGGCGTGGTCGGCGTCGTCGAGCTGCATCGTCGCCGTCAGCTGGCCTTCAAGCTGGCGCGCCACGTTCAGCATCTCGTCCATATCGCGGCACACCACCAGTACCGTCGACGGGCCGAACACCTCGGCCTGCATGCGATGGTCCGCCAGGAACTGCGCGGCGGTGGTTTCGAACATCTCCGGCCGGGCCTGGTTGGCGCCGCCGGCGTCCACGCCATTGCCGATGCGCTGCAAGCCGTCGAGCGATGCCAGCTGGGCCACGCCCTGCTGATACGCGGCATGGATGCCGGGCGTCAGCATGGTGGCGGCCGGCTTGCCTTGCAGCGCGCCGAGCGCCGCCGCGCGGAACTTGTCGAGCGCGGGGCCTTCGATGCCGATCACCAGTCCGGGGTTGGTGCAGAACTGGCCGACCCCGAGCACCAGCGAATCGACCAGCTGGCGGCCGATCTCCTCGCCGCGCGCGTCGAGCGCGGCGGGCAGCAGGAACACCGGGTTGATGCTGCTCATCTCGGCGTACACCGGGATCGGCTGCGGGCGCGCGTTGGCGGCGCGCATCAGCGCCATGCCGCCGGCGCGCGAGCCGGTGAAGCCCACCGCCTGGATCGCCGGATGCGACACCAGCGCCGTGCCGATGGCATTGCCGACGCCGACCAGCAGCGAGAACACGCCCTCGGGCAGGCCGGCGTCGCGCACCGCCTGCTGGATCACGCGCCCGACCAGCTCGGAGGTGCCCAGGTGCGCCGGGTGCGCCTTGACCACCACCGGGCAGCCCGCGGCCAGCGCCGCGGCCGTGTCGCCGCCCGCCACGGAGAAGGCCAGCGGAAAGTTGCTGGCGCCGAACACCGCAACCGGGCCGATGGCGATGCGCTGCATGCGCAGGTCCGGGCGCGGCGGATTGCGCTCGGGCAGCGCGGGGTCGAAGGTGGCTTGCTGCCAGCGGCCCTCGCGCAGCACCGTGGCGAACAGGCGCAGCTGGCCGGCGGTGCGGCCGCGCTCGCCCTGCAGGCGTGCGATCGGCAGCGCGCTTTCCAGGTGGGCGCGCTCGATCAGCGTGTCGCCGAGCGCTTCGAGGCCCGTGGCGATGGCCTCGAGGAAGGCCGCGCGCTGTTCGGGCGTGGTGTTGCGGTAAGTGTCGAAGGCCGCTTCGGCCAGCGCGCAGGCGCGCTCGACCTCGGCCTCGCCGCCGCCGTGGAAGTCGGGGCCGATCGCCGCGCCGGTGGCGGGATTGATCGCCTGCAGCGTCGCTTCGGTGCCGCGCACGGCTTGCGCGCCGATCAGCATGTCGCCGGTGATTTGCATGGAAGGAATCCTTGTCAGCGTTGGAATGGGAAGCCGGCCGGAGGGCATGCGCCCCGCGGCCGGCTGGTCGGAATGCAAGGCGAGGACGGCGCGCTGGCCGTCCGCGTGCGGGGTTACTGCGGGCCGAGCTTGTTGATCAGTGCGCCCAGCATCTCCATTTCCTCGCCGGTCAGGTCGGTCAGCGGCGCGCGCACGGGGCCGCCGTCGCGGCCCACCAGGCGCGCGCCCGCCTTGACGATGCTGACCGCATAGCCGGCCTTGCGGTTGCGGATGGCGAGGTAGGGCAGGAAGAAGTCGTCGATCAGGCGGCCGACGGTGTCGTGGTCGTCCGCGGCGATGGCGCGGTAGAAGTCCATCGCCGTCTTCGGGATGAAGTTGAACACCGCCGACGAATACACCGGCACGCCCAGCGCCTTGTAGGCCGCGGCATAGACCTCGGCGGTGGGCAGGCCACCCAGGTAGGAGAAGCGGTCGCCCAGCTTGCGGCGGATGCTGACCATCGCTTCGATGTCGCCCACGCCGTCCTTGAAGCCGATCAGGTTGGGGCAGCGCTCGGCCAGGCGGGACAGCTGTTCGGCGTTGAGCTTCGAATTGGCGCGGTTGTAGACGATCACGCCGATATCGACCGCCTTGCAGACTTCTTCCACGTGGGCGGCAATGCCGTCCTGGCTGGCCTCGGTCAGGTAGTGCGGCAGCAGCAGCACGCCGGCGGCGCCCAGGCGCTGGGCTTCCTGCGCATAGGCAATGGCGGTGCGGGTCGGGCCGCCGGCGCCGGCGAGGATCGGCACCTTGCCGGCGCAGGTGCGCACCGCGGTGTCGACCACGGCCGAGTAGTCCTGCGGCGTCAGCGAGAAGAACTCGCCCGTGCCGCCGGCCGCGAACAGCGCGGTGGCGCCGTAGGGCGCCAGCCATTCCAGGCGCGCGGCGTAGGACTTCGGCGCGAAGTCGCCCTGGGCGTCGAAGTCGGTGATGGGGAAGGACAGCAGGCCTTCGGAGACGATTTGCTTGAGTTCGTTCGGTGCGAGCATTGCGGCAATCCAGGGCGGGCCGATGGCCCGGGGTGGCAGAAGCGGCTGAACTGCGGCATGGCAGTTCAGTCGAGTTATCAGTCATCGTACGACAAGAGGCCGGGGAAGGCAATAGCTTGTGGGGCGTACCGCGGGTTAACAGGGAGCCCGCGCGAAGTGCCTTGCCGGTGCGCGCTTTAGCTTCCGACTGCAACTGCCTTGCCCGGCACCGGTGTCTGCTGGCAGGCGATGTTGTAGGACAACGTAAGTCGTGTGCCGGATGATCCACTCAGTCAATTTGAACCGACCATGCAAAGCTTCCGTGCCACGGTACGCCGCCGGCTGGCACACTGGCGACCTGGACCAAAGGGGAGAGCGCGGTGGGAGAGTTACAGGCCTTGCTGGAAAACCACGGGCTGATGCTGGTGTTCCTGAACGTACTGGTCGAGCAGGCCGGGCTGCCGGTGCCGGCCTATCCGATGCTGTTCGTCGCCGGCGCGCTGGGCGTGCAGGACACCGGGCCATCGATCGGCGCGGTGCTGGCCGCGGTCATCGTCGCCTGCCTGATTGCCGACACCGGCTGGTACTTTGCCGGGCGCCGGCTGGGGCAGCCGATGCTGCGCACGATCTGCAAGGTATCGATCTCGCCCGACTCCTGCATCCGCCAGACCCAGTCGCTGTACCTGCGCGTGGGGCCGCGCTCGCTGGTCGTGGCCAAGCTGCTGCCGGGTGCGGGCGCGCTGTCGACCGCGATGGCCGGCATGACCGGCACGCCATTGCCGCTGTTCCTGTTCTACGACGCGATCGGTGCGATGGTATGGGCCGGCAGCGGCCTGCTGATCGGCGTGGTGTTCAGCGACTTTATCGATGCCATTCTCGAAGGCTTCAGCACGTATGGCCATATGGCGCTGGTGGCGGTGGTCGGCGCCTTCCTGGTATTCCTGGCGTGGCGCTCGTGGCGCCGCCTGCGGCTGCTGCGTATTACCAAACGCGTGCCGCGCATGAGCGTGGATGAGCTCGAATCGCGCCGGCTGGCCGGCGCGTTGCCGGTCGTGATCGACGTGCGCGCCCACGGCGACGTGCCGATGGAGCGCATTCCCGGCTCGATGGTGCTCGACATGCAGGGCGCGCTCGACAGCCTCGACGCGCTCGGCGTGACGCCCGCCGAGGCCGACATCGTGGTCTATTGCGCCTGTCCGAACGAGATGTCGGCGGCGCTGCTGGCCGAACGCCTGCGCGTGGCCGGTTATCCCCGCACCTGGGCGCTGGCCGGGGGCTTCGATGAATGGAAGCGGCGGCATGGCGCCACCGTGCCGCCTGCCGTCTCCCATCCCGAACCGGGCCAGGCGACGGCGCGCTGAGCCGCGGGCTTCAGCGCTGGCCGGCGGTCTGGAACACCGACAGGTCAGGGTAGATGGCGCGGATCTTCTCCCACTCGGCGGCGTTGACGAACTGGCACTTGCCGGCGCCGAAGCGCTTGGACACCTCGACGCAGAAGCGCACCGCCTCGGCGATGTCGATCTCGTGGTTGGCCGAGGTCGCGCTGCCCGACACCACCGATAGCGCCGTCACCGCCACGCCCACCACCGGCGCCGGCGTGGCCACGTGCGGCTGCATGATGCTGTTGAAGTGGTACAGGCCGTTGTGGTACGGCGTGATGTCCTGCAGCGAGATCGGGAACGTTACCGCCGGGCAGCCGGTGGTCGACTCCATCGCCGCCACCAGATCCGGCGCCACGCGCAGGATATAGCCCTGCATCGCCGTCGGCGAGATCGCAAAGCCGCGGTGCTTGACGATGCTGTTGCCCTTGGACGCATCGATCGACAGGATCGCGTCCATTTCCGGCAGCACCTGGTGGTCGTTCATGGTGTCGGACGACACCGGCATGCCCATGAACGGCACCGGGTCGTGCGGCACCATCGAGACATTGGTCGACAGGTGCGTGGTCACGATCACGTCGCCCGGCACGTGGTCGCCGCGCGCCTTCATCTGCGCCAGCTTCAGCGCCACCGCCAGGCAGCCGATCGGGCCGTCGGCATCGGAGACCAGCCCCACCAGTTCCGGCCGCGCGCCGATGGCGCCGTTGCGGCCGATTACACCCAGCGTCGGTGCCTTGCCGCCGCCGCGCTTGCCGGCGCTGCCCGGGATCACGATGGTGATGAAGTCGGTGGTGTTGGCCGTGTTCTCGGGCGGCGCGTTGTGGACCGTGGTGACTTGCACCGACACGCCGTCCGCGGCGTACGGCGCGAACAGTTCGCTGACGACCGCGCCGTTGGCGTGCGGGCTGTCCAGGGCTTCGTGAATGACCAGCGTCTGCTGCAGGGCCATGGCTTTCTCCAAAGGTTTGCCCTGGCCGCGCGGCGCGGGCAGGGCGTTCTACAAATCGATCAGAACTGGTGGCGCAGCCCGACCATTACCGTGGTCTGGGTGTCGTGCCCGTCCAGCGGCGTGCCGCTGTCGCCGGTCCAGCTGGTGGTGTTGTTGCCGAACAGGCCCGACCAGTCGCCGTGGACGCGGTCATAGGCCAGCGCCAGGTAGGCATCGGTGCGCTTGCTGAAGGCGTAGCCGGCCACCGCATACGCGGTGGTGCGGTTGCCGCCGAAGTTGTCGGCACGGGTGCGGTTGTGCATCACGCTGCCGGTCAGGGTGACGTTGCCGGTCACGGCGTAGCTCGCACCCAGCGTGAAGAAGTCGTCGTGGCGGCTGCCGCCGAATACCGAGTTGATCGCCGCGCGGTTGGCCGGCGTGGCGGCGGTCGACATGCTGGTGATGGTGGCCGTATCGGTGCCGCCCCTGGACGAGTCGAAGCCCGCGTCGCGGTCGCTGTGGATGTAGTTGGCGAACAGGCTGGCGCGGCCGACCGCGGCCTTCAGGCCGGCCAGGTAAATGTTGGCGTTGCGGCTCTGGCTGTCGCGGGTCTGCTGGAAATCGCCGACCGCGGTGATCGGCCCGGCCGCGTACTTGACGCCGAACGACATCGACGACATCGCGCGGGTGTTGCCCGCGGTTTCGCCGAGCGCGTATTCGGCGATCACCGACACCGGCCCGAAATTGCCGGTGTAGCTGACGGCGTTGTCGTAGCGCTGGCCGGTCAGGTAAACCATCCACGAATTCGACGGCGCCGCGCCCACGCCGAGCGGATCGACGAAATACAGCATGGTGTTGGCGGTAGTGTATTGCCGGCCCAGCGCCAGCTCGCCCCAGCGGTTGCCGATCTTCACGTAGGCCTGGCGGCCGAACAGCTGGCCCTGCTGGTCGAGCCGGCCGGTATCGGCCAGCAGTCCGTTCTCCAGCACGAAGCCGGCCTTCACGCCGCCGCCCAGGTCCTCGACGCCCTTCAGGCCGAAGCGGCTGCCGGACAGGAAGCCTTCGCCGCCCTGCTGCAGGCCGACCTGCGCGTCGCCGGCGGGGTTCGAGTGGGTCTGGTAGGTCAGCGCGGTATCGATGACGCCGTACAGCGTGACGCCGGATTGCGCCATCGCGGTGGCGGGCAAGGCCAGCATCATCGGCAAGGCCAGGCGCGCGGCGTGGCGAAGCGGTTGGCTCATTGTGGTTTCTCCTCCAGAGGGTAAAAGGGGGACCGCGCGGGCGGCGCGGGGCGGCTCGCGGGCGGGTTGTTGTCTGTTTGTGTTGTGGGGAGTAGTGGCTAGTCGCTAATCACTGATCACACAAGCATGCCGCTGGCGTGCTCCCCTCTCCCGCTTGCGGGAGAGGGAAGCCAACAGTCTTGGCTTCAGCGTTTAACGCGCCACTTAAGCCGCAAAGCCCGGCCACTGCTCCATCCCGGCCGGCCCCGTGATCTGCGTCAGCGCGAACGGCTCGCCTTCCCGAATCGTTTCGACCTTGCCTGCAGCGGGAAACCACAGCGCATTACGCTCGCCCAGTACAAGACCCGTGGTGCCATCCGCATAAAGCGCCGACCCTTCCGGCAGCGCAAACACCTGTTCCGGCGCGTTGATGTGCAGGAACTCCGCCAGCCGCTCTTCGCGGCTTTCGCCGTTGTGCCCGGCGGGCTTGCCGCTGATGAAGTGCGGGTTGATCTGGAACGGCACCAGGCCCAGCGCGCGCAGCGACGGCGGCTGCACGATCGGCATGTCGTTGGTGGTGCGGATGGTCGGGCAGGCGACGTTGCTGCCGGCGCTCCAGCCTACATATGGCGTGCCCGCACGCACCTTCGCGCGGATCGCATCGATGATACCGGCGTCGTACAGGCGCTTGAGCAGCGCGAAGGTGTTGCCGCCGCCGACCGCGATGGCGTCGGCTTCCTGCACCGCGCGCAGCGGGTCGGTGCTGTGATGGATCGACTCGAGCGCATAGCCGAGCTTCTCGAACACCGGCTTGACCATGCCCTCGTAGGTGTCGAAGCTGAAAGTCACACCGGCGAAGGGCACGAACAGCACCTTGCGCGGCTCATGCTTCAGCAGCGTATGGATCTGCTCGCCGGCATGCTCGAGGTAGCCGAGGTTGTCCTTGCGCGAGCTGCTCATCAGGAGGATGCGTTGGGTCATGTCTTGGTTTCCGTCGGTTCGGGGTCGGGATCGGGTTCAGGCGATGGCGGCGCGGATCAGCGCGGCCACGCGGTCGATCTCTTCATGCGTGTTGAAGTAGTGCAGCGACACGCGCGCCATGGTCGAGACGCCGTAGCGCGCCAGGATGGCGTCGGCCATGAAGTTGCCCGCTTCGATGATGCATTGCTGCGTCTCCAGCGCGGCGACGATGCGGGCCGGGTCGACGCCGCGCACGTTGAACGGCACGATGCCGATGCGGTGGGCCACGTCGGCCGGGCCATACAGCTCGAAGCCGGGGATCGACGAGAACTTCGCCACCGCGTACTCGGTCAGGTCGCGCACGCGCGCCTCGATGGCGTCGATGCCGATCGCGGCGGCGTAGTCGATGGCGGTGCCCAGGCCCAGGATGGCCGGCACGATCGGGCAGCCCGCTTCGAAGCGTCTTGCGCCCGGCACCAGCGACAGCGCGCCGGTGGCACGGTCATAGGCGCCGTTCCACCAGCCCACCAGCATCGGTTCGATCTGCGCGATCAGCGCGCGGCGCACGTACAGGAAGCCGGAGCCTTCGGTCGCGCGCAGCGCCTTGCGGCCGCAGCCGGCGAGGACATCGCAGCCGAGCTCGGCGACGTCGGAGCGCAGCATGCCCACGCTCTGCGCACCGTTGACCAGCGACAGCACGCCGTGCTGGCGCGCGACCGCGCAGATCTGCGCGGCGGGCTGCACCGCGCCGGTGGAATTCGGCAGGTGCGAGAAGGTCAGCAGGCGCGTGCGCGGGGTGATCGCCGCGGCGAAGGCCGCGGCGCTCAGCAGCCCTTCGGCGTTCGCGGCCACCATCTTCACCACGATGCCGTGCGATTGCTCCAGCCGGCGCCACGGCAGCAGGTTGCTCAGCATCTCGGTGTCGGCCACCAGCACTTCATCGCCGGCTTGCCAGGCGATGCCGCGCGCGGCGATCGAGATGCTTTCGGTGGCGTTCTTGGTGAAGGCGAGCTCGTCGGCCGCGCAGTTCAGCCAGCCGGCCAGCGTGGCGCGCACGGCCTCCACGCGGGCATAGGTCTCTTTGCGGAACGCCGGCAGGTAGATGCCGACATGGCCGGTATCGAGCAGGTAGCCGCGCACGGTGTCGAGCACGGCGTCGGGCGGGATCGACGCCGCGGCGGTGTCGAGATAGATGGTGGAAGCCGTCAGCGGGGTGTCGGCGCGGATTGCCTGAATATCCATGGAACGTCTCGGGAAATGACAGAGGGGCGCAGCGCGTGCGCCCGCAGGTAGGGCTTACTTCTTCAGCTTGGTGACCGAACCGAAGAAGCTGAACAGGGCGTCGCCGGCGATCACGCCGCCGGCGAAGGCGCTCATCTCTGCCACGTGCTGGTCGCCGCGCAGCCGCTGCAGCACGAAGCGGATCGCCAGGCCCGCCAGCACCGCCCAGCCGGCCAGCGGCGAGGCGATCAGCATGCCGGTCGACAGCAGGACGCCGAGCTGGCGCTTGGAGCCGCCGAGCCACTGCAGCAGCGCGCCGGGAACGGCCCAGATCATCAGGTTGCGCGCGATCTCGGCCGACGAGCCCGCCTTGATCGACGCCGCGTAGACGCGGTCCACCGGCGGGATCAGGCCCTGCGCGAAGAAGCTGCCGTGGAACACCAGCACCACCACCGCGGCCACCGCGAAGCCGATCATCGCAGCGAGAAACTGCTGCTTGCGCCCGGCCAGCTCGGCCTCCATGTCGCGGCCTTCGCCGCGCAGCAGGTAGCCGGTCTTGAGGTCGTAGCCCATGTCGGCAAAGGCCGGGCCGGTGGCGGCCGAGAAGCCCACCAGCACCGCCAGCGCGGTCGGCGGGAAGCCGATCAGGATGCCGATGGTCAGCGTGATCAGCGCCACCGCGAAGGCCGGGAACCAGCCCGAGTGCATCGCCGCGATGCCGACGATCAGCTCGTGCACGTAAGCGGCAAAGGCGGCATACAGCACGAACAGCACCAGCATGCCCAGCGACATGTCCGAGACATGGCCGGCCAGCACCGAGATCAGCAGCGCGATTGCGAGGTAGATCAGGAAGCCGCCCGACAGGATGCGGCTGGCGCGCGAGGCCGGGACTTCGATGGTGCGCGTGTCAGCGGCCGGCGCGTGGCGCGCGCGGCGGATCTCATGCGCGACCTGGAACAGGGCGACGATGCCCGCGCCAATCATCAGCCCGTGCGGGATATAGGCTTTGGCGATATCGATGCCGGTCAGCGCCACCGAATAGCCACGCACCAGCAGGCCGATGCCGAACATCGTCAGCGCCGCCAGGTTGCCGAGGAAGGCCGCGCCGAACGCGGACATCGGCACGCCCAGCCACGCACCGCCCACGCCCACGGCGATGCCCAGGCCCAGGAAGGCCGCCTTGCGCCCGCCGCGGTCGCCGGCCCAGATGGCCTCGGCGGTGGCGATGCCGGCCGGCCAGGTGCCGGTGGCGGGGAAGATCTTGCTGCCGAACAGGAAGTACAGCATCGCGCCGTCGACGAACATCGCGATCACCGCGCCGATCAGCATCGGCGTGGCCAGCTCCGGCATGCCCATTGCATAAGGCACGCCGATCGGGATCATCAGCGAGTTGGCGGCGCCGAAGGTGGCCGACGAGATCGCGGTCTGCACCAGGTTCTGCCGCTCCAGCACGCGGAAGCGCCGCGTGATTTCCAGCGGGATGCGCGAGAACACGATCGCGATCAGCGCGCCGATGATCGAAGTGTTGGCAGAGATCCCCAGCGACACGATCAGCTGCATCCCGATCATGGCGCCGAATACCGACAGCGCCACGGAGACCAGCAACAGCAAGGGCTCCATGAAGCGTGTCCGTGTCGCGGTCTGCGCCGCCATCGGCGCGTTCAGTTGTGTTGGCATGGTCATGTCTTCCACCGCTCCCCGTAGTGTTGTCTGGTTTTGTCTGTCGTGTGTGATGCCTGGCGCGCGCTCAGCGCATGAATCCGGCCACCGGGCCGATGGTGCTGCGCGCCGTGCGCAGCGCCTGCAGCCAGCGCGGCGCCGCGTCGGGCGTCAGCCGCTGCAGCGGACCGGCGATGGCCAGCGACCCCACCACCGCCTGGGTGTCGCGGTGGTGCAGCGGCAGCGCCAGCCCGGCCACCGTGGCGGCGGATTCCTCGCAGGTGTAGGCCCAGCCGTCGGCGCGTATCTGCGCCAACCGCGCTTCCAGCCCGGGCGCGTCGCCGCCAAGCCGGCGCCGGAACGCCTCCGGCTGGAACGCCAGCATGGCCTTGGCATGCGCGCCCGTGTCGAGGGCGAAGCGCTGGCCGACCTCGATCGAAAAGCGCAACTGGTGCTGGCTGTGCGCGATATCCGTGCACAGGCCATGGTCACCGTCCAACCACGACAGGAACACGGTTTCACCGCATTCCTGCGCCAGTGCCTCGAGCGCGGGCTGCACCACCTCGGCCGGTGAAAAGGTCTTGCGCGTGACTTGTCCGAGCTCGAACCAGCGCAGCCCGAGCGCGTACCGTCCCTGCGCGTCCTGAACCAGGAAGCCCTTGTGGCGAACGTCGCCAGCACGCGGTGCACCACGGCGTGGTGCACGCCGCTGTGGCGCGCCAGCTCGCGTACGCCCCAGCTGGGCTGGCGCACGGTGAAGTGGGTCAACAGCGCCAGCGCGCCGTCCAGGGTCTTGAGCATTGCCGGGAAGAATTTCGAATTGCTTTTGTCTCTATATAAGAGACGGCGTCTCTGTAATAGAGAAATGCTAGGGCGCGCCCCCACTCGCAACAATCAGGGTTAACACCCAGTCGCCCTCCCGAGCCGGGCGAATATCGATCATGCGCTCTTGCCTATACTTGGCGCAGGCCGACTGCTACGGGGAGGCGCCCATGGCTGCGGAAGACCACGGTTACGGCGACGAAGCGGCCCGCATTGCGCACCGCCGCCGCCAGCTCGGCATCGCGCCGCGCACGCATGAGGGCCAGCGCCACTGGGCGCTGGCGCTGTCCGGAGGCGGCATCCGCAGCGCCACGTTCTGCCTGGGCGTGATGCAGGCGCTGGCCGGCACCGACATGCCGGCCGGCACCACCGCGGCAACCCCGGAAAGCGGGGCGCCGCGGACGCCTGCGGCGGGCACCGCCGCGTCGGCACAGACGGTGCCGGGGCTGGCCTCGCTGCTGGCCCAGTTCGACTACCTGTCCACCGTCAGCGGCGGCGGCTACCTCGGCGCGTTCTTCGTCAGCCTGTTCGTGCCCGGGCGCCTGCGTCGGGGCAGCGGCCCGGTCCAGGCCGCCGCCGACGCCTACCACACGCTGCAATGCGAGCCGCCGGGCCGCATCCACACCTCGGTCTCCTATGCCGCCGATCCCGGCCGCGGCGCGGTGGCGTGGCTGCGCGAGAACGGCCGCTACCTGTCGCCCACGGGCGCGGGCGACAACCTCTATGCCGCCGCGCTGGTGGCGCGCAACTGGCTGGCGATGCACTACGTGATCGGCAGCGCGCTGCTGGTGTTGCTGTCGCTGCTGGCGCTGCTGCTGCACGGGGCGGCGGGCACGTGGTACGGCTTCGGGCGCTACGAGATGGATCTGCTCCACGATGCGCGGCAAGCCTTCAATCAGGGCGAATGCGCAATCTGGTGGAGCCCGTTGCTGTGGCTGCCGCTGGCCACGGCGGTGCTCGGCGCGGTGCCGCCCGGGCTGGCGTACTGGCTGGTCTATCCGCGCGCCAGCGAGCCCCAGGCGCCGGGCCGCTTCTTCAGCCCCGCGCCGATGGTGGCCACGCTGCTCGGACTGCTGTTGCTTGCCGCCGCGCACTGGTCGGAACGGATCGGCGCGCTGCCGCTGCCGGCGCAGCTGTTTGCCGCGCTCGGCGTGCTCACCTGGCTGGGTGTGCTGACCTGCCTGGCGATGCTGCAGGGCGAGCCGCGCACGGTGTCGGGCTATCGCGTGCGCGCCACGCGTGCGCTGCGCACCGCGGTCACGCTGACGCTGTGGCTGGCGGCATTGGGCGTGGCCGATACCGTCGCGCGCACCACCTACCTGTATGCCCACGCCGCCGGCCATCCGTGGGGCGTGGCGCTGCCCGCAAGCGCGCTGGGCGTGCTGGTCTGGCTGGTGCGCTACGGCGCGCGCTGGCTCGACCAGGGCCGCAAGGGCAGCGCCGGTACTGCCTGGCGCGCACTGTGGGCACGCCTGCCGGTCTCGCTGCTGGCCGGGACGGCCGCGGCGGTGCTGGCGCTGCTGCTGTACGTGCTGTGGTCCTGGCTGGTGCTGTGGGTGCGCTGGAATGGTCGCGAGCCGGTCGACTGGCTGGTGTATGGCACCGCCTACACCGGGCCGGCGCTGGCCACGCTGACGGTCGTGGCGCTGGTGCTGGCGCTGGTCGCCGGCCGCTTTACCGGCTTCCTGAACCTGTCCACGCTCCAGCCCTTCTACGCGGCGCGCCTCACGCGCGCCTACCTGGGCGCGTCCAACGGCGAGCGCTTTGCCGCCCCCGATCCCGATCCGGCGGCGGACCGGCGCCGGCGCGCGCGCTACAGCGTGGCCGAGCCCGTGCCCGGCGACCAGCTCAGCCTCAACGCCTACTACGATCCGCGCGTGCTGGCGCCGCTGCACCTGGTCAACGTGACGCTGAATCTGACCGTCGATCCGGCCGAGCAACTGGTCCAGCGCGACCGCAAGGGCAAGCCGCTGTGCCTGGCACCGGGTGCCGGCCTGGCGCAACCGGGCGCGGCCAGCGCGATCGCGCCGGACGCCTATGCGCGCTTCACCGTCGATGGCTGGCAGTGCTGCCCGGACGCGTCATGGCCGTCGTCGGGCAAGCTGGCGCAGGCACTCACGGTGGGCGACTGGATCGCGATCTCGGGCGCGGCGGTGTCCACCGGGCTGGGCCGTGCCACCACGCTCGGCACCTCGCTGCTGCTGGGCCTGGCCAACCTGCGGCTGGGCACGTGGTGGCCATCGTTCCCGGCCCGCTACGCGCGCCAGGGCGGGCGCGAAGGCGAGCGCTGGCGCCATCCCGAACGCGCCACGCATCCCTTGCTGGCCGCCGGCATCTTCCGCACGCAGTATTACCTGGGATGCGAGCTGAGCGCGCGCTTCCATGGCACGCGGCGCGGCTGGCAGTACCTGTCGGACGGCGGCCATTTCGACAACACCGGTGTGTACGAGCTGCTGCGTCCGGGGCGGGACGTCGCGCTGATCGTGCTGTGCGACTGCGGCGCCGATCCCGACTATCGCTTCGGCGACCTCGCCAACCTGATCCGGCTCGCGCGCATCGACCATGGCCTGGAACTCGTTGTCGATACCGGGGCCGCCACCACGCACCCGGTGCTGAGCCGCGTCTTCGGCGTGCCGGAGGACTTCGTGCCGGGTCACCCGGCCAGCGCCGGCGCCGCCGACAAATGCGCGGTGCTGCTCGACGTGTTCCGTACCGACCCGGCCTGCGCCGCGCCGCGCGCGCGCGTCTGCCGCATCGTGCTGATCAAGCCGCGGCTGGTGTCATGGGCGCCGGCCGATGTGCGGCACTATGGCGCCACCCACCCGGACTTCCCGCAGGAAGGCACCGGCGACCAGTTCTTCGACGAGGCGCAATGGGAAAGCTACCGGGCCCTCGGGCATGCGATCGGCAAGCGCGTGCTGTACGGCGAAGTGGGCCAGGCGCTGCTGGCGTGATGGCGCGCTGAGCTGGCCTCAGCGCACGAAACCGATCACGTCTTCCAGCCGGCCGCTGGCATCGCGCAACGCCTCCAGCAGGCGCGGCACGGCGGCATCGTCGAGCCGCTGCTGCGGACCGGCGATGGCGACCGAGCCCACCACCGCGCTGCGGTCGCGCGACCACAGCGGCAGGGCCAGCCCGGCGACGCTGGCGGCCGCTTCCTCGCGCGTATGCGCCCAGCCGCGTTCGCGCACTTCGGCCAGCTGCTGCTCGATGCGCTCGCGCTCGAGCGCGGTGTGCGGACCCATGCGCGCCACGCCCTGGCGGTAGACCTCGTCGCGAAAGGCCTCGTCCTGGAACGCCAGCATGGCCTTGGCATGGGCGCCGGCATAGAGCGGAAAGCGCTCGCCCAGCTCGATCGAAAAGCGCAGCTGGTACTGGCTGTGCACCAGCCCCACGCACAGGCCTTCATGGCCGTCGAGCCAGGACAGGAACACGGTCTCGCCGCTCTGCGCGGCCAGCTTTTCCAGCACCGGGCGCACGATCTCGTCCGGCGAGAAGCTCTTGCGCACCACCTGGCCCAGCTCGAACAGCCGCAGCCCGAGCGAATACTTGCCGGTGGCCGCGTCCTGCACCAGGAAGCCGTTGGCGGCGAAGGTGGCCAGCACGCGGTGCACCACGGCGTAATGCACGCCGCTGTGCTTGGCCAGTTCGCGCACGCCCCAGGTGGGCTGGCGCACGGTGAAGTGGGTCAGCAGGGCCAGCGCGCCGTCCAGTGTCTTGAGAGTCATCGATCGTTCCTTCGCATCGGGCTGAATGGTAAGCGCAAGCGGCGCGCGGCTCAATCCTTGCGCCGGGCCGGCGCCCCGCGATACCCACGCCGCGCGCAGGGCCGCAACGCCGCCGCCAGCACGATCCGCGCAGCCTCACTAACATAGCGAACCATCCGCATTGCAGCGGGCCGCGCACGCATGGCGTACGCCGCCCGCCCGACCACGACATGAATCGCGACTCTCTTCCCGCCGGCAACGGCGTCGCCTACTCGGTGCTCGACCTCGCCCCCATTGCGCAGGGCAGCGATGCCGGCCAGGCCATGCGCAACTCGCTCGACCTGGCGCGCCATGCCGAGCAACTGGGCTACCACCGCTACTGGCTGGCCGAACACCACAATATGCCCGGCATCGCCAGCGCCGCGACCGCGGTCCTGATCGGCTATGTCGCCAACGGCACGCACAGCATTCGCGTCGGCTCCGGTGGCGTGATGCTGCCCAACCATTCGCCGCTGGTCATTGCCGAGCAGTTCGGCACGCTGGCCTCGCTCTATCCGGGCCGCATCGACCTGGGCCTGGGCCGCGCGCCCGGCACCGACCAGGCCACGGCGCGCGCGCTGCGCCGCCATCTGGCCAGCGACAGCGCCGATACCTTCCCGCAGGACGTGGAAGAGCTGCAGGCATATTTCGACCACGTGCGTCCCGGCCAGCGCCTGCGCGCGGTCCCGGGCGCGGGCCTGAAGGTGCCGATCTGGCTGCTGGGCTCGAGCCTGTTCAGCGCGCAGCTGGCCGCGGCGATGGGGTTGCCGTTCGCCTTCGCCTCGCACTTTGCGCCAGGCTTCATGCGCCAGGCGCTGGACCTGTACCGGCGCACCTTCCGCCCGTCCGAAACGCTGGACCGACCCTACGTGATGCTTGGTCTCAATGTGTTCGCGGCCGATAGCGAGAGCGAGGCGCGCCGGCTGTTCAGCTCGCTGCAGCAGCAGTTCCTGGCACTGGTGCGCGGCACGCCGGGGCAGCTGCGCCCGCCGGTCGACGATATCGAGACGCTGTGGAACGAGAGCGAGGCCGACCACATCCGGCGCTCGCTGGCTTGCTCGGTGGTGGGCGACCCGGAGGCCGTGCGCGCCGGCATGCAGCGCTTTGTCGAGGACCTGCGCCCGGACGAGCTGATGATCACCGGCCAGATCTTCGACCACGCGGCGCGCCTGCGCTCCTTCGCCATCGCCGCGGACGCGGCCCGCCGTCTCCAGCTGGCACCGGCGCCCTGAGGGGCACCGCCGACGGAATGGCGTGCGCCGCACTTGCGGCGCACGGCCGCCCGCTTCCCCACGCATCCTGTTTGCGCAGCGCCGCCGGGCTCGGATACATTAGTAGGCCCAAGACAATGACAGTGGCGCGGCTCCCGCAGCACGCGCCCGCAGTCCGCCCGATCCACCGCTTCATGCGAGCCATGCGCGCCCAGGCGCATGCCATGGCGCCGAGGGCAGCGACGACAGGAGACAGCGATGGACCTGCGGCAACGCGAGCACATCGAGACGGTGGTCCAGGCCACCGCCTACCTATCCCCGCCAGCCCTGCTCGCGGACCGCATCGCGCATGACGCGATCATCCAGAACTCATGGCGGCGCTGCGTGCACCAGTACGGGCTCGATCCCTCGCGCATGCAGGAGGCCCGCATCCTGCCGCAGACGCGCCTGCGCGAACACCAGGAACGCATCGACGACTTCGCCCGCATCGCGCGCCATGGCCTGCAGAGCCTGCACGCCCAGGTGGCGGCGCTGGGCTACGTGGTGCTGCTGACCGATGCGCAGGGCGTCACGGTCGACTATCTCGGCGACACCCACAGCGATGCCGCGTTGCGGCACGCCGGCCTCTACCTCGGTGCGGAATGGAGCGAGAGCGGCGCCGGCACCTGCGCGGTCGGCACCGCGCTGGTCACCGGGCAGGCCCTGACCGTGCACCAGGCCGACCATTTCGACGCCACCCATATCCCGCTGACCTGCACCGCGGCGCCGCTGTTCGACACGCATGGCAAGCTGCACGCGATCCTCGACATCTCGGCGCTGGTCTCGCCGCAGGCCAAGGACAGCCAGGGCCTGGCGCTGCAGATGGTGCGCATCTACGCCGCGCACATCGAGAACGCCAACTTCCTGCGCGCGCACCGGCGCGACTGGATCCTGAAGCTGAACGTCGCGCCCGAGTTTGTCGACGTCAACCCGGAATACCTGCTGGCGCTCGACGATGGCGGCCGCATCGTCGGGCACAACCATCGCGCCCGCCTGATGCTGGAGACCGAACTGGCCGGGATGCCGGGCGCCACCGTGCTGGGGCAGCCGTTCGAGACCTTGTTCGACGCCAGGCTGGAAGACCTGGGCCACTATGTCTATTCGCGTCCCAGCGAGCAGCGGCTGGTTGCGCTCAACCGCAGCGGCGGCCTGCTGTACCTGAGCGTGATGCCGCCCGCGCTGGGCTGGCAGGCGCCCGCGGCCCCGGCGCCGGTGGCGATGCCGGCGCCGCTGGCGGCGCTCAGCGGCGGCGATGCCACGCTGGCGCAGCAGCTGGAGCGCGCCGCGCGCCTGGTCGATTCGCCGATCCACCTGCTGATCCAGGGCGAAACCGGCAGCGGCAAGGAGTTCTTCGCCAAGGCGCTGCACCAGGCCAGCGCGCGCCGCGCCGGGCCCTTTGTCGCGGTGAACTGCGCGGCGATTCCGGAGACCCTGATCGAGAGCGAGCTGTTCGGCCACCTGCCCAACAGCTTCTCCGGCGCCGGCTCGCGCGGCAAGCGCGGGCTGATCCAGGAGGCCGACGGCGGCACGCTGTTCCTGGACGAGATCGGCGACATGCCGCGCGAACTGCAGTCGCGGCTGCTGCGCGTGCTGGCCGAGGGCGAGGTGCTGCCAGTGGGCGCCGCGCGCCCGGTGCCGGTGCGGCTGCGCGTGATCTCGGCCACGCACCATCGACTCGAGCAACTGGTGGCCGAAGGCCGCTTCCGCGAGGACCTGTACTACCGCCTGAACGGCGCGCGCTTCGAACTGCCGCCGCTGCGCGCCCGCACCGACCTGGACTGGCTGGTGCGCAAGCTGCTGCAGGAAGGCGCGGGCGAGCCGGTGACACTGTCGCCGGCCGCCAGCGAGCGGCTGCGCCGCCACCGCTGGCCGGGCAACCTGCGCGAACTGCGCAACGTGCTGGAATACGCGCGCGCGGTCTGCGGCGGCGGCTATATCGACGTGCACGACCTGCCCGATGCCGTGGCCGGCGCTGCCGCGCCGGCCACGGTGGCATCGGTGGCATCGGTGGCATCGGTGGACCGGGCCCCGGACCACGCCGCCCCCGCGCCGTTCGACCCGCACCAGCTGCCCCCCGAGGGCATGCTGCTGATGCAGTACCTGCGCGCATCGGGCTGGAACCTGAGCGCGGTCGCGCGCCAGATCGGCATCAGCCGCATGACGCTGTACCGTCGCATGGAGCGCTACGGCATCCAGTCGCCTAACCGGCGCGACGGCGGGGAGCAGTCGTAGCGCCCCATCATCGGCACGGGGCCGACACAGCTGGCGGCTCCCGTACCCGTTTCTGCGACGGCGTTCGCGCCCTCCCGCTTTCCTGACTGCGCTACTCGTCGGCCTTGCCAGGCGGGCCGGACGCCGGTCATGAGCCGTTACGCGTGTCCACTGCGGACACCTGTACTGTGACACCTGTCTCGCCGTGGCGGCCATCCAGCCCGCCCGTCTGGCGAAATCGGCGCGAGTTTTTGCGGGTTATCCCTGAAGCCAGGGGCACCGCCATGCCCGAGTTGCGCCATCGCGATGCCATCCGGCCACTGGCACAGCCATTGCAAATACGCCTGTCACCACAACGACAATCAGGAGACAGGCAATGGGGCAGCCAAGGTTCGCCGATGCGCCGCTGGTCGGCATCATCGCCAATCCGGTTTCGGCGCGCGACATCCGCCGCGTGATCGCCAACGCCAACAGCCTGCAGCTGGCCGACCGCGTCAATATCGTGCTGCGCCTGCTGGCCGCGCTGTCGTCCTGCGGCGTGCGGCGCGTGCTGATGATGCCCGACCGCGAGGGACTGCGCGTCATGCTGGCGCGGCACCTGGCGCACCGCCAGGGACCGGATGCGAGCCTGCCAGAGGTCGCCTACCTGGACATGCCGGTGGCCTCGCGCGTCGACGACACGCTGCACGCCGCGCGCTGCATGGCCGATGCGGGGGTGGCCGCCATCATCGTGCTGGGCGGCGACGGCACCCACCGCGCCGTGGTGCGCGAATGCGGCGCAGTGCCGATCGCGGGCCTGTCGACCGGCACCAACAATGCCTACCCCGAGATGCGCGAACCCACCGTCACCGGCCTCGCCACCGGGCTCTATGCCACCGGGCGCATTCCGGCCAGCCAGGCGCTGGCGTCGAACAAGCGCCTGGACGTCGTTATCCGCGATGGCAATGGCAACTTCCGCCGCGATATCGCGCTGGTCGACGCGGTGATCTCGCACGAACACTTCATCGGCGCGCGCGCGCTGTGGAAGACCGACACGCTGGCCGCGGTCTACGTGTCGTTTGCCGATCCCGAGGCGATCGGGCTGTCCTCCATCGCCGGCTTGCTCGAGCCGGTGGGTCGGCGCGAAGCCGGCGGCCTCGCCATCAAACTGGCTGCGCCGGGCGCGGGCGAATTCGAACTGAGCGCGCCGATCGCGCCGGGCCTGATGTGCACCGTGCCGATTGCCGGCTGGCAGCGGCTCGCGCACGGCCGCCCCCATCGCGTGCGCCAGCGCAGTGGCGTCGTCGCGCTGGACGGCGAGCGTGAGCTGACCTTCGGCCCGGACGACGAAGTCACGGTCACGCTGCACGACCATGCCTTCCGCAGCATCGACGTCGCCGCCTGCATGCGCCACGCGGCGCGCCACCACCTGATGCGCAGCGTGCCGCAGCACGCGCTGGCCTGAGCACGCCCGACCGCGCATGCCCCGCTTTTCTTGAAGTGCAACACCTCACAACGAAGGAGACAGACATGACAGCCAGAGCTTCGCAAGATCCGGCGCAACCCCGCGGCGCGCTGCCGCTCGACAAGGAGACGCTGCTGACGGCGTATCGCAAGATGCGCACCATCCGCGATTTCGAGGAACGCCTGCACGTGGACTTCGCGCGCGGCGACATCCCGGGCTTTGTCCACCTGTACGCGGGCGAGGAAGCCGCGGGCGTCGGCATCCTGCACCACCTGCACGACGGCGACCGCATCGCCAGCACGCACCGCGGCCATGGCCACTGCATTGCCAAGGGGGTCGATCCGGTGGCGATGATGAAGGAGATCTACGGCAAGAAGGGCGGCTCGTGCAACGGCAAGGGCGGCTCGATGCATATCGCGGACCTGTCCAAGGGCATGATGGGCGCCAACGGCATCCTCGGCGCGGGCGCACCGCTGATTTGCGGCGCCGCGCTGGCGGCCAAGTTCCGCGGCAAGGGCGAGGTCGGCATCACCTTCTGCGGCGACGGCGCTTCCAACCAGGGCACCTTTCTCGAAAGCCTGAACCTGGCCGCGGTGTGGAATCTGCCAGTGATCTTCGTGATCGAGAACAACGGCTACGCCGAATCGACCTCGCGCGACTACGGCACCGCGGTGGACAGCTACGTCGACCGCGCCGCGGGCTTCGGCATCCCGGGCGTGACCGTCGATGGCACCGATTTCTTCGCGGTCCACGAAGCCGCCGGCGAAGTCATCCGCCGCGCGCGCGAGGGCGGCGGGCCGTCGCTGCTCGAATGCAAGATGGTCCGCTTTTACGGCCACTTCGAAGGCGATGCGCAGACCTACCGCGCCGCCGGCGAACTCGACGACATCCGCGCCAACAAGGACTGCCTGAAGCTGTTCGGCCGCACCGTGACGCAGGCCGGCGTGATCGCACGCGAAGAGCTCGACGCCATCGACCGCGAAGTCGCCGCGCTGATCGAGCACGCCGTGCAGGAAGCCAAGGCGGCGCCGCAGCCGGGGCCCGAGGACCTGCTGACCGACGTCTACGTCAGCTACTGATCCGCCACGCGCAACCCATTCACAGGAGACAGACATGGCTCGCAAACTGAGCATCAAGCTGGCGATCAACGAGGCGATCGACCAGGAAATGACCCGCGACCCCAGCGTCATCATGCTGGGCGAGGACATCGTCGGCGGCGCCGGCGCGGACGGCGAGAAGGACGCGTGGGGCGGCGTGCTGGGCGTGACCAAGGGCCTGTATGCCAAGCACGGCGACCGGCTGCTGGACACGCCGCTGTCCGAATCGGCCTACGTGGGCGCCGCCATCGGCGCCGCGGCATGCGGCATGCGCCCGATCGCGGAACTGATGTTCATCGACTTCATGGGCGTTTGCTTCGACCAGATCTTCAACCAGGCCGCCAAGTTCCGCTACATGTTCGGCGGCAAGGCCGAGACCCCGGTGGTGATCCGCGCCATGGTCGGCGCGGGCTTCCGCGCCGCCGCGCAGCACAGCCAGATGCTGACACCGCTGTTCACGCATATTCCCGGCCTGAAGGTGGTGTGCCCGTCCACGCCGTACGACACCAAGGGCCTGCTGATCCAGGCGATCCGCGACAACGACCCGGTGATCTTCTGCGAGCACAAGAATCTCTATGGCCTGGAGGGCGATGTCCCGGAAGGCGCCTATGCCATCCCGTTCGGCGAAGCCAATATCGTGCGCGACGGCAAGGACGTGTCTATCGTCACCTACGGGCTGATGGTGCATCGCGCGCTGGAAGCGGCGGCGACGCTGGCCAGGGAAGGGATCGAGGCCGAGATCGTCGATCTGCGCACGCTCTCGCCGCTGGACATGGACACGGTGCTGGAATCGGTCGAGAACACCGGGCGCCTGGTGGTGGTGGATGAGGCCAGCCCGCGCTGCAATATCGCCACCGATATCTCCGCCCAGGTTGCGCAGCAGGCCTTCGGTGCGCTCAAGGCCGGCATCGAGATGGTATGCCCGCCGCATACGCCGGTGCCGTTCTCGCCCACGCTGGAAGACCTGTATATCCCCAGCGCGGCACAGATCGTCAATGCCGCGCGCAAGACCGTGAAGGGAGGCAAGCACTGATGGCCACGCCTGCAATTACCCCGATCGTGATGCCCAAATGGGGCCTGTCGATGAAGGAAGGCACGGTCAATGCCTGGCTGGTCGACGAAGGCACCGAGATCACCGTGGGCATGCCGATTCTCGACGTGGAGACCGACAAGATCGCCAATGCGGTGGAAGCGCCCGACGCGGGCACGCTGCGCCGCAAGGTGGCGCAGGCCGGCGATGTGCTGCCGGTGAAGGCGCTGCTTGGCGTGCTGGCCCCAGCGGAGGTGAGCGATGCGCAGATCGATGAATACGTGGCGGCCTATGAAACGCCGGCGGACGACGGCGGCGACGAGGACGCCGCCGCCGCGTACCAGTTCGCCGAGGTCGACGGCATCCGGGTCCGCTATGCCCGCAAGGGCGAAGGCGCCCAGACCGTGCTCTTCATCCACGGATTTGGCGGTGACCTGGACAACTGGCTGTTCAACCTCGACCCCCTCGCCGACGCGTACACCGTGGTGGCGCTCGACCTGCCCGGCCACGGACAGTCGTCGCCGCGGCTCGCGGGCACGTCGCTGGCGCAGATGGCCGGCTTTGTAGCGCGCTTCATGGACGAGACCGGCATCGACGCCGCGCATGTGGTCGGCCATTCGATGGGCGGCGGCGTGGCCGCGCAGCTCGCGGTGGCTGCGCCGCAGCGGGTGCTGTCGGTGGCGCTGGTGTCGCCGGTGGGCTTCGGCGAGGCCGTCAACAGCGACTATACCGATGGCTTCGTCAAGGCGCAGTCGCGGCGCGAGCTCAAGCCCGTGGTCGAACTGCTGTTTGCCGACCCCGGGCTGGTGAGCCGGCAAATGCTGGATGACCTGTTGCGCTACAAGCGGCTCGATGGCGTCGACGAGGCGCTGAGCGCGCTCGGCCAGGCCCTGTTCGGCGGCGGCCGGCAGAGCGAGCAGCCGGGCCAGCGCCTGGCCGACAGCGGCAAGCGCGTGCTGGTGGTGTGGGGCGGCCAGGATCGCATCATCCCGGCCGAGCATGCCGAGGCGGCGCCGCCGGACGCTACCGTCAAGGTCTTTGCCGATGCCGGCCATATGAGCCAGATGGAGAAGGCCAACGACTTCAACGCGCTGCTCAGGCAGCACCTCGGCGGCTGATGCCGCGGCGCGGGCGGCCGCGTGTGCTGCCGCCCCGCCGTGGTCTATCTCAACCGAATCACGACGACATATTTCATGAGCACAGAACTGAAGACCCGCCTGGCCCAGATCAACAAGCAGTTTGCCGCGCTCGCGCAGGTCCAGCCGGCGGCCATGAGCGCATTCCAGGGCCTGATGAAGGCCGCCACGCAGGAAGGCAGCCTGCCGGCCTCGGTCAAGGAGTTGGTCGCGGTGGCGCTGGCCGTGCAAAAGGGCTGCGATGACTGCGTGCTGTTCCACACCGCGCAGGCATTGCGCCACGGCGCCGCGCGCGGGCAACTGGCCGAAGTGCTGGCACTCAACATCGAGATGGGCGGCGGCCCGGGCGCGATGTATGCGTCGAAGGCGCTGGCGTATTTCGATGCGCTCAACGGCTAGCCTTGCTAGACTCGGCGCATTGCCATTCCCGCGCGGGTACGATCCGATGCCGTTTGGTTTTGTCGAGACCAGTGCCGCCGGCCACGCCGGCGGCGACCCGTTGCAGGAGGAACTGGCGCTGCTCGAGCTTGCTGGCCAGGGCCGGCACGTGGCGCAGGTGTGGGAGGCACCCCTGTCCCTGGTGGTGCCGCGCACCTACCTGCGCCACGCGGCACTGGAAACCGCGCGCGCCGATTTCGCCCGGCAGGGGTGTCCGGTATTCCTGCGCATGTCCGGCGGCGGCCTGGTCCCGCAGGGGCCCGGCATCCTCAACCTGAGCCTGGCTTACCCGGTCGGACAGCCCCCGGGCGCGCTCAGCGACGCGGTCTACCTGCACCTGTGCGCGGTGATTGGCGGCGCGCTGCGCTCGCTAGGCATCGAGACCCACTGGCAGGCGGTGGCCGGGTCCTTCTGCGATGGTCGCTACAACCTTGCCTGGGGTCCGCCCGAAGCCGCCCGCAAGATCGCCGGCACGGCCCAGTATTGGCGGCGCGCGCCAGCGGCGATGCAGGCGGCCGACGGCCAGCGCCACCTGGTGCTGGCCCATGCGGTGCTGCTGGTCAGCGCCGACCCGGAGCAGATCAATGCGCGCGCCAATGCCTTCGAGGCGGCGATCGGCAGCGAACGGCGTTATGACGCGGGCAAGGTGGTCAGCGTGCACCAGGCGCTTGAGGCCAGCGGGCGTGGCGCGCCGGACGGTGCCGCGCTGACGGCAATGGTCGCGGCGGCGCTGCGGTCAGGCCTCGGGCAGCATCCTGTCCCGGCCTAATCCTTCGCCGCGGTGGCCGGCAGGAAGCGGATGTCGCCGTACCAGGCGCGGGTGGCGGCGTGGGTGTTGTCGGTGTCGCTCATGATGCCGTAGGCCTTGAGCGGTCCGGGCGGCTCGTGGAAGACGCGTTCATAGTCGCGTGCCAGGTTGCGCCGCAGGTTCTGCCATTTGCCGGCGTCGTCGGCGCCGGATACCACGATCATCTGCACGCGGCCGGTATGTGGATTGGGGATGACGCTGCCGGGCGCGGCACTGGTCGACCACACATACATCAGCGTGGCATAGGGCAGTTCCTCGCCGGCCATGGTCCTGGCCAGCTGCATTGCGGCGCGGTCGCCCAGCGGGAGCTTGCTGGAGTCGCCGTCGAAGAAGAACACCAGCCGCGCTGGCGCGTCTTCACGTGCGCCGTCGCGGTTGTCGGCGCCGGGTATCGCGCCTTCTGCCTTCCAGCGCCAGGCCACCACGGGCGTACGCGACAGGTCCACGTCGCCCGCATGCATCAGCGCGGACGCCGAGCCATTGGCTTGCGCCCGCAGCACCGTGGTGCCGCCATCGGCCACCAGCTGGTACTCGGTCCTCGCCTTGCCTTCGGCCACCGGTAAATTTTTCCAGTCCGCCGGCAGCGCGCCGCCCGGCTCGCGCTGGGAAACGACGAGCCCAGGCTTGCCGCTTTGCGCCGCCGCTGACAGCGGGGCAAGCAGCAGGGTGGCATACAAGACAAGGGGCAACGCACGGATGGTCATCATGGCGGATCAGCGGAATACGAGACCTGAGACGCAACGCAAACCGTGTGCCCGAGCGCTGTGCACCCTGTCCGCTTTGACCAGCACAAAAAAATCGCGGCCCACGAGGGGCCGCAAATCGGGAATGCGAGGAGTGTCAATTTCCTCAGGAGACGTTATCGACGCAAACCGGCCTCGCAAGACCCCACTTGCGTGGGGTCTATGAACACAACAAGGTAGGCGAGCGGCCGCTTAAGCGATCAGGTAAGCGGGATGCGGATCCGGTCGGATGGAGCTGCGCAATTTCCGGACATTGCCTTCCAGTTCGGCGTGGGCGGCGTCGAGCCAGTCCACGCGGTGCCGCACCGGATCCTTGGCCGACAGGGCGCTGGCGGCGATCTCTCGCAGGAAGTAGCGCACCATGCTGCCCGCACGCGCCGGCACCGGCATCATGCCCAGCAACTGGCGGCGCGCCAGCAACCTGCGCGTGGCCGCATGCTGCAGCGCCGCCCAGGCGGTGCGGCCCAGGGCGATGTACAGCGCGTCAGTGCGCATCTGGCGCACGGCGCCCAGGAACTGCGTCTCGAAGACTTCGCGCAACATCGGCGCGTCCAGCAGTTCTTCCAGCGGGCCGTCGAAAGCCAGCCCGCGCCGCGTGGTGGCATGCGGCAACAGGGCGAGCGGCTGCAGGCGCTCGAAGCCATCGTTCCACAAGGCGGCGGCGTGCGGCAGTCCCACCAGTTCCGGCACGCGGAAGTGGTCGAGCATGCGGATCAGGTTGGGCCGCACCAGCTTGCCGCCGAGTTCGACGCGCCGCTTGTTCTCGCGCTGGACCACGCGGCCCGGCGCGTGGTTGTGCAGCAGTTCCTCGGTCACCGCAGCAGCCAGCCGCACATGGGCATGGCCCGGCGTGGTGCTGACCAGCACCAGCGCGGCCTGCGGATTCAGGTATTCGCACGGTACGTAATGCATGGCGTAGGTGCTGTCCCGCGCCACCACGACGGGTTTCGCGATCACGCTGCCGGCGCCCGTTTGCCGAATCTGCGCGCAATAGGCTTCAATGAAGTTGGTCAAGGCATCCCCCCGCTCGCTTCGTTATTTAAGCGTTTTTATTGTTTGCTTTGTTCCATGGTAAGCCGGCGGTGGGGCGCAGAGTGTGTCGACACCGCCGTTTTGACCGCTTCCCGAACGGAACTTGGTGGGCCAGCCAACACAGCACATGGGGGCGTTGGGTCGGATGGGCGGATCGCGGCGTAGCGTATTGCGGCTGGCTGTCAGGACCGTGACACCGCTCCCCGCAAAAGAAAAAAGCCGGACACGATAGCGTGTCCGGCCAACCCATTTGCTGACTCAGGTGGTGTCAGAACCCGAGGGGTCAAATGCTAACGATTCTCATTTTCTATGGCAACCCCATCAGATGAGCGGGCATGCGCCGGTCATGCCATCGAGGTCTGGATCGAGAACTGTCCGGACAACGTCTTGTGCACCGGGCAACGATTGGCGACGCGCAGCAGGTCTTCGAGGATCTGGGGCGACAGGTCGCCGCTGACCTTGACCTCGCGCTGCATGGTGTAGGTGCCATTGGCTTCCTCATGACCGACCGAGACCTGGACGTCAGTGACCGCATAGCCCTTGCGCTTTGCATAGAGCTGCAAGGTCAGGGTCGTGCAGGCAGCCAGGGCCGAGTCCAGCAAGTCATGCGGGTTCGGGTAGCGCGTGTCGCCGCCGGCGGATGCGTCCAGATCGGCCTGCCATTCGGCGGTGCCATTGGTCAGCTGGCAGATGCTGTTGCCCTGGCTTGGCTTCCATGTCGCTTGGATAGTCATCGAACGTCCCCATCTCTTTAAAGGAGCGGCCCCGCGGGCCGGAACGGCCATTCTATAAGCAGCCCGGCTTCCGGTCAGAAGCGCCGGCAAAGGCGCATTTGTGCCAATTTCGACTGGTTCGCAGAAACCCCTTGCCAATCCCGCCGCGCTCGCTTACTATTCGCCCCCTCGCAACACAACGCGGTTCCTGCAAGGCAGGCGCAGCAAGGGTTGCGAGGTCGGCCGGGAGGTTGGCGCAGCGAGGTTTGCAGCGCTGACCGCAGCAATAAAGTTTGCTGAAACGGTTGACGAAACGAAGAAAGCTCTGCATAATCTCGTTTCTCTGCTGCAGACAACGCAGCGCGCTGAACGGCAAAGCCGGGTGGCGAAGTTCTTTAACAAACAAACAACCGATAAGTGTGGGCGCTGGGTAGCGGACGCCGCTGTCTACGGACAGTGATGCTTCAAGTTATACAGTGCTCGCACAGCAAAACGTGACCGGGTCTTCGGATCTGGTCAGTCAGTTTTCTGAGAGTGAGCGACCGCTCGAAAGAGCGAGGGTCTTCGGACCCACACAGAGATTGAACTGAAGAGTTTGATCCTGGCTCAGATTGAACGCTGGCGGCATGCCTTACACATGCAAGTCGAACGGCAGCACGGGCTTCGGCCTGGTGGCGAGTGGCGAACGGGTGAGTAATACATCGGAACGTGCCCTGTCGTGGGGGATAACTAGTCGAAAGATTAGCTAATACCGCATACGACCTGAGGGTGAAAGCGGGGGACCGCAAGGCCTCGCGCGACAGGAGCGGCCGATGTCTGATTAGCTAGTTGGTGGGTAAAGGCCCACCAAGGCGACGATCAGTAGCTGGTCTGAGAGGACGATCAGCCACACTGGGACTGAGACACGGCCCAGACTCCTACGGGAGGCAGCAGTGGGGAATTTTGGACAATGGGGGCAACCCTGATCCAGCAATGCCGCGTGTGTGAAGAAGGCCTTCGGGTTGTAAAGCACTTTTGTCCGGAAAGAAATGGCGCTGGTTAATACCCGGCGTCGATGACGGTACCGGAAGAATAAGCACCGGCTAACTACGTGCCAGCAGCCGCGGTAATACGTAGGGTGCGAGCGTTAATCGGAATTACTGGGCGTAAAGCGTGCGCAGGCGGTTTGATAAGACAGGCGTGAAATCCCGAGCTCAACTTGGGAATGGCGCTTGTGACTGTCAGGCTAGAGTATGTCAGAGGGGGTAGAATTCCACGTGTAGCAGTGAAATGCGTAGAGATGTGGAGGAATACCGATGGCGAAGGCAGCCCCTGGGACGTCACTGACGCTCATGCACGAAAGCGTGGGGAGCAAACAGGATTAGATACCCTGGTAGTCCACGCCCTAAACGATGTCAACTAGTTGTTGGGGATTCATTTCTTCAGTAACGTAGCTAACGCGTGAAGTTGACCGCCTGGGGAGTACGGTCGCAAGATTAAAACTCAAAGGAATTGACGGGGACCCGCACAAGCGGTGGATGATGTGGATTAATTCGATGCAACGCGAAAAACCTTACCTACCCTTGACATGCCACTAACGAAGCAGAGATGCATTAGGTGCCCGAAAGGGAAAGTGGACACAGGTGCTGCATGGCTGTCGTCAGCTCGTGTCGTGAGATGTTGGGTTAAGTCCCGCAACGAGCGCAACCCTTGTCTCTAGTTGCTACGAAAGGGCACTCTAGAGAGACTGCCGGTGACAAACCGGAGGAAGGTGGGGATGACGTCAAGTCCTCATGGCCCTTATGGGTAGGGCTTCACACGTCATACAATGGTGCGTACAGAGGGTTGCCAACCCGCGAGGGGAGCTAATCCCAGAAAACGCATCGTAGTCCGGATCGTAGTCTGCAACTCGACTACGTGAAGCTGGAATCGCTAGTAATCGCGGATCAGCATGCCGCGGTGAATACGTTCCCGGGTCTTGTACACACCGCCCGTCACACCATGGGAGTGGGTTTTGCCAGAAGTAGTTAGCCTAACCGCAAGGAGGGCGATTACCACGGCAGGGTTCATGACTGGGGTGAAGTCGTAACAAGGTAGCCGTATCGGAAGGTGCGGCTGGATCACCTCCTTTCCAGAGGCTTGTGTCTCAAGCCTAGCGTTCACACTTATCGGTTTGTTTGCTGTTACAGCCAAGGGTCTGTAGCTCAGGTGGTTAGAGCACCGTCTTGATAAGGCGGGGGTCGTAGGTTCAAGTCCTACCAGACCCACCAAGTTATCCGAAGGGGGATTAGCTCAGCTGGGAGAGCACCTGCTTTGCAAGCAGGGGGTCGTCGGTTCGATCCCGTCATCCTCCACCACTACCTGGTGCCTTGGGTTGGTTGTCAAATGAAAGCGCATCGCGACGATGAGGTTGCGAGTGTTTTCATTTGGCATTGCCAAGCGATCGCAAGATCGGCTGTTCTTTAACAATATGGGATGTAGTAAAGGTGTCACGGTGCGTTGATGAGACGCACATGTAGTTTAACGTGATACCGGGTTGTGATTGTATCAACCAAAATGTATTTAAGTGATCGAAAGATGACTTGGAATACGGCACAAATGCGAGAACTCAACCTGTAGTGAGCGTGTCGATGAGACACACTTGTTATAGGGTCAAGCGAACAAGTGCATGTGGTGGATGCCTTGGCGATCACAGGCGATGAAGGACGCGGTAGCCTGCGAAAAGCTTCGGGGAGCTGGCAAACAAGCTTTGATCCGGAGATGTCCGAATGGGGAAACCCGGCCCGTATGGGTCATCCCACACTGAATCCATAGGTGTGGGAAGCGAACGCGGCGAACTGAAACATCTAAGTAGCTGCAGGAACAGAAATCAACCGAGATTCCCAAAGTAGTGGCGAACGAAATGGGAAGAGCCTTGCACTCTTTAGCAGGACTGTTAGCAAAACGGGATGGAAAGCCCGGCCATAGCAGGTGATAGCCCTGTATGCGAAAACAGACTTGTGGAACTAGGTGTGCGACAAGTAGGGCGGGACACGTGAAATCCTGTCTGAAGATGGGGGACCATCCTCCAAGGCTAAATACTCGTGATCGACCGATAGTGAACCAGTACCGTGAGGGAAAGGCGAAAAGAACCCCGGGAGGGGAGTGAAATAGATCCTGAAACCGCATGCATACAAACAGTCGGAGCCTCGTAAGGGGTGACGGCGTACCTTTTGTATAATGGGTCAGCGACTTACATTCAGTGGCAAGCTTAACCGATTAGGGAAGGCGTAGCGAAAGCGAGTCCGAACAGGGCGTTGAGTCGCTGGGTGTAGACCCGAAACCAGATGATCTATCCATGGCCAGGTTGAAGGTGCGGTAACACGTACTGGAGGACCGAACCCACTAACGTTGAAAAGTTAGGGGATGAGCTGTGGATAGGGGTGAAAGGCTAAACAAATCTGGAAATAGCTGGTTCTCTCCGAAAACTATTTAGGTAGTGCCTCGTGTCTCACCTTCGGGGGTAGAGCACTGTCATGGTTGGGGGGTCTATTGCTGATTACCCCGCCATAGCAAACTCCGAATACCGAAGAGTGCAATCACGGGAGACAGACATCGGGTGCTAACGTCCGGTGTCAAGAGGGAAACAACCCAGACCGCCAGCTAAGGTCCCCAAATATAGCTAAGTGGGAAACGAAGTGGGAAGGCTAAAACAGTCAGGAGGTTGGCTTAGAAGCAGCCACCCTTTAAAGAAAGCGTAATAGCTCACTGATCGAGTCGTCCTGCGCGGAAGATGTAACGGGGCTAAGCTATATACCGAAGCTGCGGACGCACGCAAGTGCGTGGTAGGAGAGCGTTCTGTAAGCCTGTGAAGGTGTCTTGTAAAGGATGCTGGAGGTATCAGAAGTGCGAATGCTGACATGAGTAGCGATAAAGGGGGTGAAAGGCCCCTCGCCGTAAGCCCAAGGTTTCCTACGCAACGTTCATCGGCGTAGGGTGAGTCGGCCCCTAAGGCGAGGCAGAGATGCGTAGCTGATGGGAAGCAGGTTAATATTCCTGCACCGTCGTATGATGCGATGGGGGGACGGATCGCGGAAGGTTGTCCGGGTGTTGGAAGTCCCGGTCCCTGCATTGGAGAAGGCGCTCAGGCAAATCCGGGCGCGGGATTCAAGAGTGTGGGGCGAGCGGCCTAGTGCTGCGAAGCAATTGGAAGTGGTTCCAAGAAAAGCCTCTAAGCTTCAGTCATACGAGACCGTACCGCAAACCGACACAGGTGGGCGAGATGAGTATTCTAAGGCGCTTGAGAGAACTCGGGAGAAGGAACTCGGCAAATTGGTACCGTAACTTCGGGATAAGGTACGCCCTGGTAGCTTGACTGGCCTGCGCCAGAAGGGTGAAGGGGTTGCAATAAAATGGTGGCTGCGACTGTTTAATAAAAACACAGCACTCTGCAAACACGAAAGTGGACGTATAGGGTGTGACGCCTGCCCGGTGCCGGAAGATTAAATGATGGGGTGCAAGCTCTTGATTGAAGTCCCGGTAAACGGCGGCCGTAACTATAACGGTCCTAAGGTAGCGAAATTCCTTGTCGGGTAAGTTCCGACCTGCACGAATGGCGTAACGATGGCCACACTGTCTCCTCCCGAGACTCAGCGAAGTTGAAGTGTTTGTGATGATGCAATCTCCCCGCGGCTAGACGGAAAGACCCCATGAACCTTTACTGTAGCTTTGCATTGGACTTTGAACCGATCTGTGTAGGATAGGTGGGAGGCTTTGAAGCGTGGACGCTAGTTCACGTGGAGCCGTCCTTGAAATACCACCCTGGTTTGTTTGAGGTTCTAACCTTGGCCCGTGAATCCGGGTCGGGGACAGTGCATGGTAGGCAGTTTGACTGGGGCGGTCTCCTCCCAAAGTGTAACGGAGGAGTTCGAAGGTACGCTTGGTACGGTCGGACATCGTACCTAAAGTGCAATGGCAAAAGCGTGCTTAACTGCGAGACCGACAAGTCGAGCAGGTGCGAAAGCAGGACATAGTGATCCGGTGGTTCTGAATGGAAGGGCCATCGCTCAACGGATAAAAGGTACTCTGGGGATAACAGGCTGATACCGCCCAAGAGTTCATATCGACGGCGGTGTTTGGCACCTCGATGTCGGCTCATCTCATCCTGGGGCTGTAGCCGGTCCCAAGGGTATGGCTGTTCGCCATTTAAAGAGGTACGTGAGCTGGGTTTAAAACGTCGTGAGACAGTTTGGTCCCTATCTGCCGTGGGCGTTGGAATCTTGACGGGGGCTGCTCCTAGTACGAGAGGACCGGAGTGGACGTACCGCTGGTGTACCTGTTGTCTCGCCAGAGGCATCGCAGGGTAGCTATGTACGGAAGAGATAACCGCTGAAAGCATCTAAGCGGGAAACTCGCCTGAAGATGAGGATTCCCTGGCGGCTTGACCGCCTTGAAGGGTCGTTCGAGACCAGGACGTTGATAGGCTGGGTGTGGAAGCGCAGTAATGCGTTAAGCTAACCAGTACTAATTGCCCGTAAGGCTTGATCCTATAACCAGTGTGTTTCACCTGGTGAGCGATCGCCTTGTGCCTCGATACACACACAACCAACACTACATCCCGATTCGTGACGCTGTCCCACGACAGCGCCACAACCCCTCATGCCTGGTGACCATAGCGAGTTGGAACCACCCCTTCCCATCCCGAACAGGTCCGTGAAACGACTCCGCGCCGATGATAGTGCGGATTACCCGTGTGAAAGTAGGTCATCGCCAGGCTCTTATTGTGCAAAACCCCTCGACAGCGTGTGCTGCGAGGGGTTTTTGCTTTTTCGTCGCCGGTTCGCTGGCCGCGCTCGCCATTGCCGTAGTGCCGTAATACCATTGCCGCAGCTTCCCATTTCCGCACATGTCCGCTGACTGCGCCTGGTATCTCTACCTGCTTGAATGCACCGGCGAGTCCATTTACACCGGAATCACCACGGACGTGGCGCGCCGTTTTGCCGAACACCAGTCCGGTAAAGGCGCCAAATATACGCGCTCGCGCAAGCCGATTCGCGTGCTGGGGCAGGTGCGCTTCGCCTCCAAATCGGAAGCGTTGAAGGCAGAAATCGAGATCAAACGCATGAGTTCGGCGCAGAAGCGGTCATTTTGCGCGCAACTGCCTGCCCTCGACGCGGAGGAACAGACGGCGTGAGATCAAAGAAAAACGGCCCGCATCGCAAGCGCGATACGGGCCGTTTTCTTTTGACTTGCCGCTTCAGACCACGGTCAGCGTGACATCGATATTGCCGCGCGTCGCGTTCGAATAGGGGCACACCTGGTGCGCCTGTTCGACCAGCTTTTCGGCTGCTTCACGCTCGAAGCCCGGCAGGGAAATCTTCAGTTCGACCTGGATGCCGAAGCCCTGCGGAATCGGACCAATGCCGACCGCGCCCTGGATCGATGCATCGGCGGGCACGTTGATCTTCTGCTGGCTGGCGACATAGCGCATCGCGCCCAGGAAGCAGGCCGAATAGCCGGCAGCAAACAACTGCTCCGGATTCAGGCCATTGCCGGCCCCGCCCATTTCCTTCGGCACGGCCAGCTTGGCGTCGAGCTGGCCGTCGGACGTGGTGGCACGGCCATCGCGGCCGCCGGTGGCGGTGGCATGGGCGGTATAAACGACTTTCTCGAGTTTCATTTAAGGCTCCGGTTTGGTTGCCCGCAGGGGCGCCATCGTTAATGCCTGCCGTCAGTCCGACAAGCTGGAATCGGTCCGCGCTTGTTCTAGCGTCGACCGCAGTTCATGCAAGCGCCGCGTCAGCGCCTGGATCTCTTCGACCGGGCATTGCGTGGCGCATAACATCTGTTCGGGAATCCCGGTCGCGTGCTGGCGCAGTGCGCGGCCGGCTTCGGTCAAGCTGACCAGGACCCGGCGTTCGTCCGCAGCGTCCCGCGTGCGGGTCACCAGACCCGTCGCAGCGAGCCGCTTCAGCAGTGGCGTCAGCGTCCCCGAGTCCAGCGCCAGGCGATTGCCAAGTTCCGAGACCGACAGCGTTTCCGTCTCCCACAAGACCAGCATGACGAGATATTGCGGATAAGTAAGCCCAAGCTCACTTAACAGCGGCTTGTACAACTTGGTCATCGCCAACGAGCTCGAGTACAGCGCAAAGCATAGTTGGTGGTCCAGCAAAAGCCAGTCGGTGGCGGATTCGTTGTCGCGGTCCATGTCGATATATTAGACGCAATTTGATTGTGTGCAAGATAAATTTTTCCGTGCACGCTCGGACAAGGGCGTGGCTGGACATCGCGCCTGAGCCTTAAGTCTGTTTTAAGTCTTGGTCGCTAGCATGACGGTGTTGCGTCGCATCGTGCCGACGCCAGATGCTTAAAGGAAAGGAACTCCTATGATGCGCCAGACCATTGCTCGCACCGCCGTTGGTATCGCGGCCCTGGCCGCGCTAGGCGGCGGCTATGCCTATCTGCAGCGAGAAGTCATCCCCCCGGGCTACGCGGCTCCCGCTCCCGTCGTGGCTGCCGCCCAGCCGGCGGCGGCCGTGGCCAGGCCGATGGATTTCTCCGGTATCGTCGCGCAATACGGACCCGCGGTGGTCAATATCAGCGTGACCGCGCGCGCCCAGCGCACTGCGGTGCAGATGCCGCCCGGCATCGATCCGGACGATCCGCTGTTCCAGTTCTTCAAGCGCTTCGGACCGCAGTTCCAGGGGCCGCAAGGTGGCCAGCAGCAACTGGTGCGCGGGCAGGGCTCGGGCTTTATCGTCAGCCCCGATGGGCTGATCCTGACCAATGCGCACGTCGTCGACGGCGCGCAGGAAGTCACGGTCAAGCTGACCGACCGCCGCGAGTTCAAGGCCAAGGTGCTCGGCACCGATCCGCAGACCGACGTGGCAGTGATCCGCATCGATGCCAGGGACCTGCCGACCGTGCGCCTGGGCGATCCGTCGCAGGTGCGCGTGGGTGAGCCGGTGCTGGCGATCGGCTCGCCTTACGGCTTCGAGAACACCGTGACCGCGGGCATCGTCAGCGCGAAGTCGCGCTCGCTGCCTGACGATACCTATGTGCCGTTCATCCAGACCGACGTGGCGGTCAATCCCGGCAACTCGGGCGGTCCGCTGTTCAACCAGCGCGGCGAGGTGGTCGGCATCAACTCGCAGATCTACAGCCAGACCGGCGGCTACCAGGGCCTCTCGTTCGCAATCCCGATCGACGTGGCGACCAAGGTGCAGCAGCAACTGGTGGCGCACGGCAAGGTCACGCGCGGACGCCTCGGCATCAGCGTGCAGGAGGTCAACCAGGCGCTGGCGCAGTCGTTCGGCCTGCCCAAGCCGACCGGGGCGCTGGTCAACTCGGTCGAGCCTGACAGCCCCGCCGCGCGCGCGGGACTGAAGCCCGGCGACGTCATCGTGCAGCTCGACAACGACGTGATCGATCATTCGGGCGACCTGCCGGAGCACGTGGCCGATATCAAGCCGGGCACGCAGAGCTCGCTGAAGATCATTCGCAAGGGCCAGCCGATGACATTGGCGGTGACGGTCGGCACCGCGCGGGACCAGGCGATGGCGCAAAAAGCGGGCGGCAAGGAGGCCAACGGCCGGCTGGGGCTGGCCGTGCGCCCGCTGTCGCCGGCGGAGAAGCGCGAAAGCGGCATCGAAGGCGGCCTGGTGGTCGAGGACGTGACCGGCCCCGCCGCGCGCGTCGGCATCCAGCCCGGCGACGTGATCCTGTCGCTCAACGGTACGCCGATCGCATCGGTCGATCAGCTGCGCACGCTGGTGGGCAAGTCGGGCAAGCAGGTAGCGCTGCTGGTGCAGCGCGATGATGCGCGCATCTTCATTCCGCTCGATCTCGGTTGATCCTCGCGGGCACCGCTGTGTGCCCGCAAGCCGTTAACCAGCAAGGCTTTGACGTCCTCGCGGGCCGTATACGCGCACGTATACCGACACGTTTACGAACCGGTTTACGTGCGGGTATACGGCCCGCTAAGCCTTACCGGAGGCGGGATTCAGCGCAACGAACTGCTTACAGAAAGCGCGCCAGCAGGTATCATCTCGACTGCGATGCACGAAGCATGCGGCGGCAGCCCCCGCCGGCCCTGGTTCTGCTGAATCGACAAAGAGGAAGTCTATGCAGTTGGATTTCACCCGTGCCCCGATGCCGGGTACCGATAGAGCGCGGCGACTGACGTCAACGACGTCAGCCACCGGCTCGGCGCCGAAGCCCGGGCGGCGCAAGAAAGAGGTCGCCCCGCACTGGGAGCGCGGCTACCGTTCGCACTTCTACCGCAACGAGCGTGGCGACAAGCTTGGTGAAGTGCGCCTGTCCGAGCGCGGCGAGCTTCCCGTGGTCTACCACTGGGCCGCCGGCAATTATTCCGGCGCGGAAGGCTCGCTGGCCCACGCCCGTGCGCGCGTGGAAGAGACCATCGGTTTCGGCATGCGCCAGCTGTCGCTGTTCTGAGCAGGATCTTCGCCGGTGCCGCGACCGCCGGCACTGCGACCCGTCCGCGCCCACCCTTCGCGCGCGGTGCCTTCGCTTCTCCCCTGATCTTCCCCAGTCGTTTCTGCAGTTCCCGAGCGTAGCCTACAGCCGGCGCGGTTCTAGCCAGTCCGGCAAGCAGACCCTTGATATCCTCGCAAGCGAAAAGCGTAGCGTGCTGCGTGGCCGGCGCGCCCTGGTCCCGCCTGCCCGTTATCGACGCAAGGCCGCCGGGATCCCGCGGATGCCGGCCCGCATCGACGCCAGCACCTGCGCCTGCGTTTCGGCCGGCAGGTTGCCGTAGCGCAGGCTGACATAGGCGGCGCTGACGGCGGCGATTGCCTCGCCGGCGCGCGGCAGCTGCGCGCTGGCCCGCGCCGCGAAGTCCTGCGGGCCTTCGGCAGACGCGCGCGTGCAGCCGTGGCGGGCCAGCACCGCGCAGAAGCGCGCATAGGCCGCGCCGACCGGATCCGCGGGCGCGCGCCGCCGCCACAGCGGCACCAGCGCCAGCAGGCACAGCATGCCAAGCACGGCCGCCAGCAGCGGTCCGGCACCGGCACTGGTGCCGAGCGCTTGCAGCAGCCGCTGCTGCCGCGCATGGTCGTACTGCAGCACCCAGCGCTGCCAGGTGTAGACCATGCCCTCATAGGCCCAGCGCAAATCCTTGAGCCATGCCGGCTGCCGCGACGGACGCCAGTCAGCGGCTTCGTTGCCGACCACCGCATCGAGCCCCTGCTCGATGCGGCTGGGCGCGACCGCGCTGGTCGGGTCCACGCGTACCCAGCCGCGGCCCTCGAGCCAGACCTCGGCCCATGCATGCGCATCGGACTGGCGCACCACGTAGTGGTTGGCCATCGGGTTGTACTCGCCGCCCTGGTAGCCCGTGACCACGCGCGCAGGCACGCCGGCGGCGCGCATCAGGAAGACGAAACTGCTGGCGTAGTGCTCGCAGAAGCCGCGCCGGGTGTCGAACACAAAACTGTCGACCTGTTCGGCCCCCAGCGGCGGCGGGGCGAGCGTATAGGCAAAAGGCGCTGCCGCGAACAGCCGCAGCGCGGCCTGCACGCGCGCGGCGGGATCGGCATGGCGCTGTGCCCATTGCGCGGCCAGCGCGCGCGCGCGTGGGTTGCCTGGCGGCAGGCTCAGTGCCAGCCGCAGCGTGGCCGGCGGCAGCAATTCCGCCGGCGGCGACAGCGTGGAATGCGTGCGATAACGGATGCGCTGGTCCACCGCCCGGCGCGCCATGAACTCGCCATCGGGCGTGATGGCGGCATCCGCGCCGGCGGACAGCGCCTGGCCGCGGTCGAGCACGAACAGCCAGCGCTGCCGGCTGGGCTCCAGCGTGATGCTGATGTCGATGCCGGCAGTGCCGCCAGTTCCGCCGGTGCCGGCCGTGGGGGCCAGCTGCTGCCGCCGCAGGCGTGAGGGGTGCCAGGTGGTGCCGTCGTATTCCCACAGTACCAGCGCGCGCCAGTACAGCGCGGCCGCGGGCAACGGCGCGCCGGCGATTTCGGCACGCAGGGCGATTTCCGGCGAACGGATCAGTTGCCCCACGCTGCCCGGGCGCATGGTGTCGCTGATGCCGGTGGTGCCGCTCGGCGCGGACTGGGGCAGCTGCCACAACGGATGCTCCAGGCGCGGGAACAGCACGAACAGCGCCAGCGCCCACGGCAAGCCCAGCAGCGCCATGCGGCCCAGCAGCGGCCAGATCGCCAGCCGGCTGCGCGCCTCCGGGTGATGCAGCAGCAGCCAGTTGCGCAGTACCCAGGCGCCGATCGCCAGGCTGTACAGCGCCAGCCAGAACGGCTGGTCGGACAGGTACAGCGTCAGCAGCAAGTAGAACGACAGCTGCGTGACCAGGGTCGCGTCCGACAGCGCGCGGCATTCCAGCAGCTTGAGGATCACGAAGGCGCCCAGCAGCGCCACCGCGAGCTCGCGCCCGATGCCGCCACCGTCCTGCCACACCAGCGCACCCGCCACCAGCAGCACCAGCATCGCGGTGGTGCCGAGCATCCAGCGCGACGGCAGCGGCGCCCGCCGCCGCCACAGCAGCCAGCGCCACGCCAGCAACAGCACCAGCAGCAGGCTGACCGCCACGGGCAGCGTGCGTGCCTGCGGTGCCAGCACCAGCGCCAGCTGGCCGAGCAGCAGGCCGTGGTCTTCGTGCCGCAGCGGCCGGGGCGCGGCTTTCATGCGTGTTGCGCTGCGCGAACTGGGCCGGGACGCTGTGGCCACATGGCCAGCGCCTCGAGGCACGCGCGCCGGTGGCTGGCGCCGCGCGCCGGCGCCAATTCCATGCCGGGCAAGCGCAGGCCGATCTCGACTTCGTCGCCGGCGGCAAGCAGCCATGCGCACAGGCGCGACAGCCGGGCCTCGGGCTCCATGCCGGCGGGCAGGGCGTGCCAGTCCAGCCAGCGCGCCGGCTGCCCCGGCGGGTCGCCGGCGCGGCTGAGCCAGCGGCCGGTGCGTGCGCTGTGCTTCCAGGCGATGCGATGCAGCGGGTCGCCGCTGCGGTAGCGGCGCAGCTGGTCGATGCCGCCTTCGCTGCGCGCCGCGCTGGCGGCAGCGTGCGCGCCGTCGCCATGATCCGGGCGGTGCGCCGGCGGCGGTGGTGGGGCGCCGGGCTCCGGCGCGGGGTAGACCACCGTCGACAGCTCCAGGTCCGCATGGCTCCAGACCTGGAACAGGCCGAACGGAAAGCGGCTCGCGATGGTCACGCGCGGCAGCTCCAGGCGGCCCCGGCGTGGCGCCGGCACGCGCAGCGCCAGCATGCCGCTGGCATTGGCATCGAGCGTCAGCGTCGCGGCAGCGACTTCCGGCATCGCCGGCACGCGCGCCTCGATGCCAATGCGCGCGTCGTCGCCACGGCCGTCGACGCGCACATGGAAGGTCGCGTCCTGCCCGGCATGGACCGCCGCCACCGGCCCCGCGGCCACGGCGAGGTCGAGCAGGTTGCGGTAGGCCAGCCACATGCATGACATGCCGATGCCGGCGAGCATGAAGGTCAGCGCAAAACCCAGGCTGATGTTGTAGTTCAGCGAGGTCATCAGCATCGCCGCCAGCACCACGGCAAAGCCGACCCCGCCGGGCGTGGGCAGGATATAGAGATGGCGCCGGTCCAGCAGCACCACGCCGCCGGCACCGCCGGCGGGGCGCCGGCTGGCGGCTCGGCGAACCAGGGGTGGCGTGCCGCCGAGCAAGCCCTTGCGCGCCGCCATGGCGCTCAGGGGATCGCCACGCCGGCCAGCAGCGCGGCCAGCTGGCCCTCGACGGCGGCGTGGCCGCCGGCGCCGGCCGGCAACAGGCGGTGCGCGGCCACGGCCGTGAACACTGCCTGCACGTCCTCGGGCAGCACCAGGTCGCGCTGTGCCAGCAGCGCCCAGGCGCGCGCGCATGCCAGCAGCGCCAGCCCGGCGCGCGGCGACAGTCCCGCGGCAAGGCCGCCGTGGCTGCGCGTGGCCTGCACCAGCGCCAGCACGTAATCGACCAGCGCCGGGCTGGCGTACACCTGCGCGGCCGCTTCCTGCAGCGCCAGCACCTGGCTGCCATTCATCACCGGCGGCAGCTCCCCCGCGCTGGCGCCGCCCAGGTACAGCACGCGCTCGAAGGCCGGGTCAGGGTAGCCCAGCGACAGCCGCATGGTGAAGCGGTCCAGCTGGGATTCGGGCAGCGCATGGGTGCCGATCTGCTCCAGCGGGTTCTGCGTGGCGATGACGAAGAACGGCGACGGCAGCGCGTGCGTGGCGCCGTCATGGGTCACCTGCCGCTCGGCCATCGCCTCGAGCAGCGCACTCTGGGTCTTGGGCGGCGCGCGGTTGATCTCGTCGGCCAGCACCACCTGCGCGAACACGGGGCCGCGGTGAAAGCGGAATTCGCCGGCGTCGCGGACGAAGACCGAAACCCCGATCAGGTCTGCCGGCAACAGGTCGCTGGTGAACTGCACGCGCTGGTAGTGCAGCCCCAGCGTGCGCGCCAGCGCATGCGCCAGCGTGGTCTTGCCCACACCCGGCACGTCTTCCAGCAGCAGGTGGCCGCGTGCCAGCATGCAGGCCAGCGCCAGCCGCACCTGTTGTGGCTTGCCAAGGACAATGCGGCCCAGCTGGGCCTGGGCCTCGGCCAGCGAAGCGACGATGCGGGGGCGTGCAGTCACGTGGGACCTCGGCGCAGAGCCTGAAAAAATCGCGGTGGATGCAGGAATTATCGGGCAAAGACCAGCGCATTGTAGCGGCGCGCACCGCGGGCGCGACCGTCTGTTGCCGTACGCAGGCGGCCGCTGGCCCGGCGCGGCGCGCAGGCTGCGGATGCGGCGCCTGCGCCAGACGGCGCCGGTTCTGGCATCATGAGCCTGTCGGGCCACCGCGGCCCCTGTTCCTGTTTTCGCCTCTTTGCGCGGCCTTGCGCCGCACCTCTGCAATGACCTCGCTGGATCCCTGCGCCGACCTGCCCGCTTCCACCCTGTCCGCCGATGCCGGCGCGCTGCCGCGCCTGGTGCAGGCCTTCCATGCCAACGGTTTCGTGATCCTGCGCGGCTTCGCCGACGAGCCGGCGTGCGCGGCGCTGGAGGCGGTGACGCGCCAGCATCTGGCCGCGGCGGTGCCGCCGGTGGAGTTCGAGGCCGACCTCGGCTATCCGGGCGCCCCGGCCACGCGCGATGCCGCCGGCGGCGGCACGGTCAGGCGCCTGCGCCAGGCATACGGGCGCGATGCAGTGTTCCGTCGCTGGGCCAGCGACCCGAAGCTGGTGGCGGTGGTGCAGGCCTTGCTGGGCGAGCCCGCCCGCATCACGCTGGCGCACCACAACTGCGTGATGACCAAGCATCCGCACTACGGCAGCCAGACCGGCTGGCACCGCGATACCCGCTACTGGTCGTTTGCGCGGCCGGAACTGGTCACGGTGTGGCTGGCGCTGGGCGACGAGGACGAGCGCAATGGCGTGCTGCGCGTCATCCCCGGCTCGCACCAGGCCCGGCTCGAGCCCGGTCAGCTGGACCCGGCCGAATTCCTGATCGAAGCGCACCCGGCCAGCCAGCCGCTGCTGGATGCCGCGCAGCCGCTGGCGCTGCACCGCGGCGACGTGCTGTGCTTCGACAGCCGGCTGTTCCACGCGGCCGGCCGCAATGCGTCCAACGCGGTCAAGCTGTCGGTGGCGTTCGCTTATTTTGGCGCCAGCAACCGTCCGCTGGACGGCACGCGCTCGGCCGAGTTCGGCAGCGTCGAGCTGCCTGCCGTGGGCTGATCCGGCGCGGCTGCGCTCAGGTGCGCAGCCCGACCAGTCCGGAGATCTTTTCGGAAGCTTCCAGCAGCGGCGGCAGGAAGCGCTCCAGCATCTCTTGCGCGCTGGTGCGGTTGGCCTGGCCACTGATGTTGATGGCGGCGATGGTATGGCCGGCGCGGTTGCGGATCGGCGCGGCCAGCGACACCAGCCCTTCTTCCAGCTCCTGGTCGTTCAGGGCCCAGCCGCGCTGGCGGATATCGGCGACGATGGCCTTGAGCGCCGCCACGTCGGTCACGGTGCGCCCGGTGCGCGCGCGCAGGTCGGTGGCGCGCAGCACGCTGTCGAGCTCCGGCTCGCTCAGCCCGGCCAGCAGCACCCGTCCCATCGACGAGCAATACGCCGGCAGGCGGCTGCCGATCGACAGGTTGATGGTCATGATCTTGCGCGCCGGGACGCGCAGCACGTAGACGATCTCGGTGCCGTCGAGCACAGAGATCGAGCAGCTTTCATGGACCTGCTGCGACAGCGTCTCCATGATCGGCTCGGCCAGGTTCCAGAACGGCATCGAGGTCAGGTAGGCGAAGCCCAGGTCCAGGATCTTGGGCGTGAGCCGGAACAGGCGCCCGTCGGCCTGCACATAGCCCAGCCCCACCAGCGTCAGCAGGATGCGGCGCGCGCCGGCGCGCGTCAGGCCGCTGGCCTGGGCGATTTCGGTCAGGGTCTGGGCCGGGTGCTGCGCGTTGAAGGCGCGGATCACCGACAGTCCGCGTGCAAAGGACTGCACATAGCTGTCGCTCGGCTTTTCGGGCGTGGCGGCGCTGTCGGCGGTCGGCGATGCTGGCGGCGGGGTCTGGCGGGAATCGGTGGAACTGGCCATCTGCGTAGCCCGGCGCGGTTGGCCGGATTGGCACGGAAAGGCCGAAAGGGTAGAGCAAATGCCGGCATTGCGCCAGTACCGGGCCCGCCCAGGCCCGCACAGGGCCGCGGCGGCCGTAACCCCGGCCTCAGCGGAAGCTGCGCTGCACCAGCACGAACACTGCCCCGGCCACGCACAGCGCGGCAAAGCCATGCAGCAGGTCCATGCCGGCCAGCAGCGTCGCCTGCCGGTCGACTTCCTGAGAGAGTTTGGCCAGTCCGGCCGCGGACAGTGCGTCGGGCATCTGCAGCACCGGGTTGAAGCGGGTGATGTGCTCGACCAGGTGAGTGCGGTGCTGCGCCAGGCCGTCCTGCATGAAGACGCTGGCGAGCCCGGTGCCCATTGCCGAGGCGATTTGCTTGCATACATTCTTGAACTGGTAGGCGTGCGAGAAGTCCTCGACCGGCACATCCAGGTAGGTCATCGACGCCACCTGCACCATCAGCAGCACCGGGGTCAGCCCCTCGAGCAGCACCACCGGCACCAGCGCGTAGTCCGGCGCACCCGGCATTAGCTGGTGCGACAGCAGCATCGCCGCGCACGCGTAGACGACAAAGCCGATCGCGATCACGCGCCGCTTGCGGAACACCAGCGCCATGCCCAGCGTGATCACGATGGCGCCGATGGCGGAGACCGTGCCGCTGGTCGACAGCAGCATGCAGGTGGTGCGGAAGGTCAGCCCGAGCCCGGTCTGCGTCAGCGTCGGCAGCAGGAATGACCACGCCGACGACAGCAGGTAGTAAAGCGTGTAGAAGCCAAGGCCATACAGGTACTGGCGCCCGGCCAGGCGCGAGAAGTCGATCCACGGGTCCGGATGCCGGGACAGCCGCCAGCCGCTGAAGGCAAACAGCGCCACGCCGCAGAGAGCGGCCAGCGGCATCTCCAGCGAGCTGAAAAAGCGCGTGTAGCGCATTTCCTGCAGCGTATGCAGGAACACCAGCGCGCCCAGCGCGGCGGCGATGGCGGCGGGCCAGTCCAGCGTCGACACCGGCGGGTGCGGATCGCGCGGCGCGCGCGCGGGGTAGGTCAGCGCCACCGACAGCAGCACCGGCAGCGCAATGCCGGCCTGGAACAGGAACACCGCCCGCCAGCCGATATCGTCCAGAAAGATGCTGGTCAGCCAGGGCGTGATCGCCAGCATCGAGAACGAGCCGCCGCCGAAGCGCAGCATCAGCGGGGCGCGCTCGGCCGGCGTCGACACCAGCTGCACCAGGATGCGCGAGGCCGCGAACAAGCCGCCCGCGCCCAGCCCCTGCACCGCCTTGCCGGTGATCAGCCCGGCCGGGCTGGCAAACTCCGCGCAAATCAGGGAGCCGGCGATGAACACCAGCAGCGACACCATGGTGAAGCGCTTGTACGTGATGCGGCGCGCGAGCTGGTCCAGCACCATGTTCATCAGCACCGCGGTGGCGGCGTAGGCGGAGATCGCGTACAGGTAGTCTTCCGGCGCGGCACCGACGCCGCCCTGGATATGCTGGCTGGCCACGCCCATCATCAGCGTGGACGAGAAGTCGATGCCCGTGACCAGACCCAGCGTCAGGCCGAACAATGAAAGACGCCAGTGACCCATCTCGGGGTGACTGGCGATCTGCATGCGCGGGCGCTGGGAGATAGTGGCGGCGTGGGCGGAGGGGGCGGAGGGGGCGGCGGGGATGGCTGGAAGGGCGGGAGCCAGCGCGTCCGCTCCAGCCCGGACAGGCGTTTGTTGCATCGCTCAAGCATAATGTAGGCCCGCTGTCGAGAACTACAGGTTGTCAGGGAAACATTGTCCGGTGAACGAAACAATCCAATGGAATGACTGGGAGGCGTTCTGCTGTGTGGTCGAGCAGGGCACGTTCACGGCCGCGGCGGAGCAGCTCGACTGTCCCAAGTCGCGCGTCTCGGCCGCCGTCGCGCGGCTGGAAACCGCCATCGGCGCCAAGCTGCTGGAACGCACCACGCGCCGCATGCGCCTCACCGATGCAGGCAAGGCGGTCTATCGCGATGTCGCGCCGCTGTTCGCGCGGCTGCGCGAGATCCGCCAGGAAACGCTGGCACGCGAAGAGCGCGTGCAAGGCGTGCTGCGCATCGCCACGCCCTATGAATTCGGCGCGCAGCAGCTCGGCGGCGTGATCTGCCGCACGCTGGCGGCGCACCCCGCGCTGGATGTGGCGGTGGAAATCACGCAGGGCCTGGTCGATCCGATCCGCGATGGCTTTGACGTCGCCTTTGTCATCGTCGACGCCGACCTGCCTGACTCAGGCACGGTGGCGCGCCGCATCTACCACGTCGAACGCGGCCTGTTCGCCGCGCCGGCGCTGGCGGCCAGCCTGCCGGCGCAACTGCGCCCGGAAGACCTGGCCAATATGCCGACGCTGACCACGCCCGGCGACACCGTGTGGGAATTCACCCGCGACGACCAGACCGTATCGGTGCCGATCCGCCCGCGCATGCAGACCCACAACGCCGAGTTGCGCCTGCAGGGCGCGCTGGCGGGGCTGGGCATCGCGCGGCTGTCGGTGATCTATTGCGAGGCCGAGATCGCGCAAGGGCGGCTGGTGCGCGTGCTGCCCGACTATCCGCTGCCGCCGCTGCGCGTGTTCGCGCTGCTGCCGGACCGGCGCCTGCAGCCGCGCAAGGTGCGCGCCTTCATGGAAGCGATCGAATCGATGATGGTGTCGGAGCTGCCGCCGGAAGGGGATGCCGAGGCGGCACGGGACCCTGGGCTCGATGCCGCCGCGGACGCGCCGGCACCGGGAGAGGCCCGCACGGCGGGTTGAGGGCGCCGCCGGAGAAGATGCTGCGACCGTGGCGCGCCGGGATCCCTCAATGCAGGCCGATGATGCCGGCGCCCAGCCGGGCGAGGACCATCAGCAGGATCTGCGCAACCACGAACAGCACCAGCGGCGAGACATCGAAGCCGCCCAGGCGCGGCACCACGCGCTGGATCGGGCGCAGCACCGGCGCGGTCAGGTGGTCGATGGCCGGGGTGATCGGCGAATGCGGGTTGACCCACGACAGGATCGCCATCAGCAGCGTGACCCACATCACCAGGCTGATCGACCACTTCAGCACATAGAGCACGGCGGTCAGCAGCATGGCGGGCACGAAGCCGGGCAGGTCGATGCCGCTGATCAGCGCGACCAGCGCCAGGAATACCACCGCGGTCAGCCACGCGGCCAGGATCGTGGCCCAGTCGATGCCGCCCACGCCCGGGATAATCCGGCGCAGCGGCCGCACCAGCCAGTCGGTGATCTGGAACACGCCCTGCGAGACCGGGTTGCGCGTGGGCAGCCGCGTCAGCTGCATCCAGACGCGCAGCAGCAGCGCCATGCCGAACAGGGTAAAGACGGTATCCAGCAGGAAGAGGGCGATTTCCGAGAACATCGGTGCGTTTTCCGGTGACGGGTGAAGGTGTCTGCAACCGCACAGATTCTGCCATAGCCGGGCGCGCGCACGGGGCAAACCGGGATCGGCTGCCGGTGCGCCGTGCGGCCCCTATAATTGCGGGCGCCCCGCCGGGGGCTTGCGCGGACTGCCGCGCCTTCATTCCCTTTCGCGTTTTCTGCCGCCCATGCCCCGCACGCCCGCCTCGTCGCCGCCTCCCGCCCCGCTTACCAAGGCCGACTTCGAGGCACTGTCCGACTTCCGCTACCAGTTGCGCCGCTTCCTGCGGTTTTCCGAAGACGCGGCGCGCGAGGAGGGGCTGACGGTGCAGCAGTACCTGCTTTTGCTGCATATCCACGGCTGTGCCGACAAGGACTGGGCCTCGATCGGCGAGCTGGCCGAGCGCCTGCAGGCCAAGCAGCACGGCGTGGTGGCGCTGGTCAATCGCTGCGAGGCCGCCGGGCTGGTCAAGCGGCGGGTCAACCCCGAGGACCGCCGCGTGGTGCAGGTGCACCTGACGGCCAAGGGCGAGCGCTACCTGAACCGGCTGGCGCTGCTGCACCGGACCGAGCTGGAATCGCTGCGCGGCACGTTCCGCGTGGCCCGCATCACGCAGTTCAACGACGACGGCGCCGAGCGCGGCTGAGCGCCGCCAGGCCGGCATCGCGGGCGCTCACAGGCGGTTACAGGCGGTTACCAATCACAAGCTCCGGTGACACCCGCTGGCCGGCGGCGGCCCTAGACTCGCGCGCATCCCCAACACGCGCAGCGCGCAGGAGTCCTGACATGTCCATCCCCTTTCGTTCGGTTGTGCTAGCGGTGCTTGGCGCCGGTGCGCTGGCCGGGTGTGCCACGCCGTATGGCTATGACAACGGCTATGGCGCAGGGTATGGCGGCGGCTATGGCAACAACGGCTATGGCAACACGGGCTACGGCGGCGGCACCACCATCAGCGGCTACCCGCAACAGGGCTATCCGCAACAGGGCTATCCGCAACAGGGCTATCCGCAACAGGGCTATCCGCAACAGGGCTATCCGCAACAAAACTATCCGCAACAAAACTATCCGCAACAAAACTATCCGCAGCAAGGTTATCCACAACAGGACTACCCGCAGTCTTCGTACCCGCAGCAGCCGTATCCCCAGCCGTCGTATCAGGACGGCAGCTATGGCAACGGCTACGGCAACCAGGCCTACGGCGTGCGCTACGGCTGGATCGAGGGCATCGAGGTGGTGCCGGGCCAGCCGCCGTCGACCAGCGGCGCGGGCGCCGTGGTGGGCGGCATCGTCGGCGGGCTGCTGGGCCACCAGGTGGGCGGCGGCCGCGGCAATACCGTGGCGACCATCGGCGGCGCGGTGGCGGGCGCGGTGGCCGGCAACGAGGTCGAGAAGCGCACCGGCTCCAGTGCCCCGGCCTACCGTGTGCGCGTGCGCACCAGCGACAACGCCTACCTGACGCTGACCCAGGCCAACGCCTACCAGATGCGCATCGGCGACCGCGTCCGGATCGAGAACGGCGTCGCCGTGCCGTACTGAGCGCGTCAGTCGGTGCCCAACAGCTGCGCGTAATCCTCGCGCAGCTGGCGCTTGAGCAGCTTGCCGGCGGTATTGCGCGGCAGGTCCGCGACGAACACGATGCGCTTGGGCACCTTGAACGGCGCCAGTGCCTGGCGCGCATGCGCGATCAGCTCTTCCTCGGTGGCGCCCTCATGGCCGCGCTTGCGCAACGCGCAGGGGTCAGCCGCCGGTGAAGGCTTCGGCGGTCTGTTCGGGCTTGTCCCAGGATTGCGTCAGCAGTTGCGGCGAGCGATGCACGATCTCTCCCAGTTCGCCAGGCGCCACGTCCTGCATGGTCTCGTCCAAGGGTAAGATGGGGCTCATGCACCGACTTCAAGCCTTCAAATACGCATTGATGCCGACCGGCGAACAGCAGCGCAACATGCGCCGCTTCGCCGGGTCGTGCCGGTTCGTGTTCAACAAGGCGCTGGCGTTGCAGAAGGAGCGCTACGAGCAAGGCGAGATGAAGCTCGGCTATGCCGGGCTGTGCAAGCTGCTCACCGCGTGGCGCAACGGTACAGAGATGCCGTGGCTGAAGGATGCGCCGACGCACCCGCTGCAACAGGCACTCAAGGACCTGGATCGCGCCTATGCCAACTTCTTCGCCAAACGGGCCGACTTCCCGCGTTTCAAGAAGAAGGGCCAGCAGGACAGCTTCCGCTATCCGGACCCGAAGCAGATCAAGCTCGATCAGGACAACAGTCGCATCTTCCTGCCGAAGCTCGGCTGGCTGCGCTACCGCAACAGCCGGGAGGTGCTGGGCACCCTGAGAAACGTCACCATCAGCCAGTCCTGCGGCAAGTGGTCCGTGTCAATTCAGACTGAACGCGAGGTCGAACAGCCGCTACCGAATGGCGGCGCTATCGGCATTGATATGGGCGTAGCACGGTTTGCCACGCTCTCGGACGGGACGTTCTATACCCCGCTCAACAGCTTCAAGCTACATGAAACAGCCCTGCGCAAGGCGCACCAGGCGATGAGCCACAAGGTTAAGTTCAGCAACAACTGGAAGAAGGCGAAAGCCCGCATCCAGCGTATTCATTCCCGCATTGGCAACGCTCGCCGCGACTACCTGCACAAGTGCTAAACCACGATCAGCCAAAACAACGCGATGGTGTGTATCGAGGACCTGCAGGTGCGGAACATGTCCAAGTCTGCCAAGCGCAGCGCCGAACAACCGGGAAAGCAGGTTCGGGCCAAGTCTGGCCTGAACAAGTCCATCCTCGATCAAGGCTGGTTCGAGTTCCGCCGCCAACTGGACTACAAGCTGGCGTGGAGCGGCGGCTGGCTCATCGCTGTGCCACCGCAGAACACGAGCCGCACCTGTCCGAGCTGCGGCCATGTGTCGAAATATAACCGGCAGATGCAAGCCGGGTTCGAGTGCGTGGGGTGTGGCTTCGAGGAAAACGCCGATGTGGTTGGCGCAATCAATGTTCTACGGGCGGGACAAGCCCGGTTCGCCTGTGAAGTGAGCGGTGCAGGAATGCCGCCAGCAGCAGGAACCCGCCGAAGCGACTCAATCCGGCTCGATGCTTGATTGAGCACCGTAGGAATCCGCCGCCTTTAGGCGGGAGGATGTCAATGCATGGTGATCTCCATTGTTATGGTTGGGGTCCAGCAAGTCTTGAAGCCGAGCGCCGAGGATAAGGTGTGCCGGCTCGCCATGGCAAGCCGGCGGTCCTTGGGGCGGGGGCGGACTACAGCGAGCCCGACAGGAACACCAGTGCGCGCCCGTGCGCCAGCGCGGCGCTGGACTGGTGGTAGGAGCCGCGCGCCCAGCAGTTGAAACCGTGGTCGGCCTGCGGGTAGACGTAGATCTCGGTGGCGGGTTTGCCGGCCATCGCGTCGCGCACGGCTTGCACGGCGTCGGGTGGGATATGCGCGTCGAGCGCGCCGTAGTGGAACTGCACCGGCACGCGGATGTTGGCGGCTTCGTGCAGCTGATTCTGGATGCCGCCGCCGTAGAAGGGCACGGCCGCATCCACCAGTCCGCGCGCCGCGCTCAGGTACGACAGCAACCCGCCGAAGCAGTAGCCCACCGCGGCCACCTTGCCGGCGCCGGTATGCTGGCGCAGCACCTGCACCGTGGCCGCGATATCGTCCACTGTGGCCTCCACGTCCACGGCCTTGCGCAAGGCCATGGCGCGCGCCATGTCGTCGCCCTCGTAGCCCAGCTGCACGCGCGGGGCCTGGCGCCAGAACACGTCCGGCGCCAGCACGGCATAGCCGTCGGCGGCGTACTGGTCGGCCACCGCGCGGATGTGCTCGTTCACGCCGAAGATTTCCTGCAGCAGCACGATGCCCGGCGCGCCGGGCTGCACGCCCGCCGGCGGCAGGCTCAGATAGGCATCGAAGCTGCCCGCGGCGGTGTCGACGCGGATCCATTGGCTGTCGGGAATGGCTGTCATGGCGAAGGGTTCTCCGGAAAAGGCCTGGCGGGCGGTTGCCGCCATCTCAGCCCGCCAGTGTGCCATCGCGCGCCGCATCGTGCAGGCGGGGCCGTGCGCCGGCCCGCGCTTCAGTACGCGCGCGATTGCCGGTAGCGCTTGTGCCAGTTGTCGGTATAGGCCTTGACCACCGCCGCGTCGCCGCGGATCAGCATGCCGTTCTCGGCGTTGCGCTCCTGCGCCGACTTGGTGAAGTTGAAGGAGCCGGTGAAGACCGCCTGGTCGTCGAACACCATCACCTTGTTATGGGCGATCGCGGGCTTGTTGTCGATCACCACCGGCACGCCGGCGTGCTTGAGGTAGGTGGCGCTGGTGTAGCGCTCGCTCTGCTGGCTCTTGTCCAGGATCACGCGCACGTCGACGCCGCGCCGGTGCGCCTGCGCCACGGCCTCGGCAATCGGCGCGCTGGTGAACGAGTAGGCCTGGATCAGCAGGCGCTGGCGCGTGCTGCGGATCGCATTGATCAGCAGCGCCTGGCAGCTCGCGCCATCGGGCACGAAGCACAGCGTGTAGCCGCTGCCATCGGCAAAGGGTTTGCTCGGCAGCGGCCTGGCGTCGGGCGGCTGGGCCGGTTGCGCGGGCTTGCCGGTGCGGGACGGGAAGTGATTGGCGATGGCCTCGTTGAAGGTCTCGCTGATGCTGTTGGCGATGGTCTCGGAGACCTCGTCGAAGCTCGAGGCTGACCGGGCGTGCGCCAGCAGCGCGAAGGGACTGAACGAAGTAAAGGCCGACAAGGCGGCGGCCAGGCCCAGGCCCAGCACGGCCCGGCGAAGGAAGCGATAAGTCACGGCGGATCTTGGCGTCGGTGAAGAACAGCGTGCGCGCGCCGCGCGCCGCACCTGTCCGGGGCGGGAACGCAGCGTAGCAGCCGGATACGCCACTGGCAAAGGGGGATTGTGTAACAGGATCTGTGGCGCGCGCGGCGTTGCGCCGCGGCCTTGGGGCAATCCGCGGCCGGCGCCTATGATGGATGCAACCCCGCGGCCGCGGCCGCCAAGGAGAGGCAATGACCAACCACACCTACAAGCTGGTCGAGATTGTCGGCTCTTCGCCCGACGGTTGCGACCAGGCCATCCAGAGCGCCATCACCAAGGCTGGCGAGACCATCAAGAACATCGACTGGTTCGAAGTGGTGGAAACGCGCGGCCATATCCAGAATGGCAAGATCGCGCACTACCAGGTCACCTTGAAGGTGGGATTCCGCGTGACCTGATCCCTGACTGCGATCAGGCCGCGGCAGCCGCCAGCGGTATCGCCTGCGCGGCCTCGCTGGCGTGCGCGTACAGGCGCTGCAGCGCTGGCTGCGGCGCGTCGCGCAGGAACGCGAGCATCTTGTCGATAAAGGCCCCGGTGGCGGTCTGCGGCACCAGCCGGATCCATTGCCGCGCTTCAGTCTCGCGCCCCGCCAGCGCCAGCATGCGCGCATAGTTGAACTGGCCGCGGAAGTCGCCGCCTGCGGCCGCCTGGCGGTAGTACGCGACCGCGCGCGCCGGGTCCTGCGCTACCTCCCAGCCATCTTCATGGAAGCCGCCGAGGATATTGAGCGACTTGGCATGGCCCAGCGCCGCCGCGCGCTGGTACCAGCCTAGCGCGGCGCGCCGGTCCGCGGCGAGGCCGCGGCCCATCACCAGCGCCGTGGCCAGGTTGTACATGCCCCAGTCCGACCCGCGCTCCGCCGCCAGCGTGTACCAGTGCGCGGCGGCGCGGTCGTCCGGCGCGGTGCCCCAGCCGTTCTCGTAGCATCGGCCGGCAAGGTTGGCCGCGCCCGCATGGCCGGCGTGCGCCGCGTGCTTGAACCACGCGAACGCCTGCACCGGGTCGCGCGCGACGCCATGGCCGGCCAGGAACCACTGGCCCAGCACCATCTGCGCGTCGAGGTGGCCCGCCACCGCGGCGCCGCCCAGCCACGGCAGCGCCAGCTGCGGCGGGCCAGCCAGCTTGTCGCGCAGTCCGGCGGGACCGAGCTGCTCCAGTTCGACCGGCGTGGCGACGCGAAAGGGCAGGGTATCCATACAAAGAGCTTCGGTTGAAAAAGGCAAAACGGCACGCGACCGGAGCCGGCCGCGTGCCGCGTGGTGTGGCCTTGGCGGCCGCCGCGCTCAGTAGCGCAGGTTCAGGTTCAGCACCGCGGTGCGGCCCGGTGCCACCGTCGCATAGTGCGAGGTATAGGCCTGGCTGTAGTAGGTCTTGTCGGTCAGGTTCTGCACGTTCAGCTGCAGCGCGACGTTCTTGTTGATGCGGTAGGCGGCCATCGCATCGAAGCGCCAGTACGGCGGCACCCACTTGTTGGTGCCCTGGTTGCCCCAGATCTTCGACACGTAGTACGCACCGCCGCCGATGGTCAGGTTCGGCAGCAGCTGGTACGTGGTCCACAGGCTGAAGCTGTCTTCCGGCGTATTCGGGAATGTCTGGCCGTTGGTCTGGCCGAAGGCAGAGCCGGCGCCGCCGTTGTTGCGCAGCTCGCTCTTCAGGTGGGTGTAGCCGCCGAACATGGCCCACTTCTCGGTCAGGTTGCCGGAGAAGCCCAGCTCGAAGCCGTCCACGCGCTTGTTGCCGGCCATGGCCGCGGTGCCGTCCTGCTGCACGATGCGGGCATTGGTGGTCTCGATGCGGAAGATCGCCGCGGTCAGGGCCAGGCGGTTCTTCAGCACGTCCCACTTGGTGCCCAGTTCGAACGAGCGGTTCTTTTCCGGCGCGAGCTGGTCGCCGCGGTTGCCGCCGCGGTCCGGGGCCAGGCCGTTGGGGTCGGAGCCCTGCGCCAGGAACGCGCCCGCGGGGGTCGACGAGGTGCCATACGAGACGTAGAAGCTGGCGTTTTCCACCGGCTTGTACACCACCCCCAGCTGGTAATTGAACAGGTTGTCGTCGCGTGCGTACTCGGCGCGCGAGCCGTTGGCCGCGCGCGCCGCGGTGAAGCTGGTGCGGTAGCTGTCGAAGCGCACGCCACCGTTGACGATCCACTGCTTGCTCAGCTCGACCGAGTCGAACAGGTACACCGACGCCGTGTTGGTCTTGGCGTTGGTCGGGTTGTTGGTGCGCGCGATGCTGCCCGCCCACGGGTCATTGGGATTGGGGTTGAGCAGCGTGGTGCAGTTGTAGCCGCTGGCCGCGCCGGCGCCGTTCGGGCAGCTGCTGTTGCCAGTGTCGACGGTGTAGCTGTCGTTCTCGCTCTTTTCCTGCGAGAACTCGACGCCAAAGACGTACTTGTGCTTGATCGCTCCGGTCAGGAACTCGCCCGACAGATCGGTCTGGTTGGCCACCGTGCGTGCGGTGGAATAGCGCGTATTGACGCGGCGCCAGAGCAGGTCGTAGTAGATATTGCCCTTGCTGTCGTCAGGCTGCGTGTAGATGTAGTCCTGGTTGGTGCGCGAGAAGCGGGTCTGGTTGCGGAACTTCAGCGCCGGCGAAAAATCATGCTCGAAGCGGATCGTGCCCATGTCGGCCTGGTCCTTGCGGAAGTCGCGGTCGAGCAGGCCGTAGTAGGTGCTGCGCGGCACGTTGACCGGCGAGCCGTCGCCGGTCTGGCGCGTGCGCGGCAGGCCGTCGCGGCGCGCGGTGAAGGCGGGGTTGTTGTACGGGATGCCGACGTCGGGGATGTCGTCGGTCTGCATGTGGTAGTACGACAGCGTCAGGCGCGTGTCGGTGCCCAGGCCGAAGGCCACCGACGGCGCCACGCCCCAGCGCTTCTGGTGCACGGCATCGCGGCCGGCGACGTCCTGGTCGTGGAACATCGCATTGAGGCGGAACGCAGCGTGGTCGGCGAACTGCCAGTTGCCGTCGGCGGTGCCGCGCACGTACTGCGCGTTGCCGACGCCGATGTTGCCTTCGGCAAAATTACCCAGCCTGGGCGCCTTGCTGGTGATATTGATGCTGCCGCCGGCCGAGCCGCGCCCGTCGTAGGCGCCGGCCGGGCCCTTGGTCACTTCGACGCTCTCGACGTTGAACAGCTCGCGCGACTGCGCGCCGATATCGCGGAAGCCATCGAGGAAGGTGCTGGCCTGCGCGTCATAGCCGCGGATAAACGGCCGGTCGCCGACCGGGTTGCCGCCCTCGCCCGCGCCGAAGGCAATGCCCGGCACCGTGCGCAGCACGTCGGTCAGCGTGGTCGAGCCGGTGCTCTGGATGACCTCCTGCGGAATCACCGTGATCGAGCGCGGCGTATCGCGCAGCGGCTCGGGATTCTTGATCGACGACGAGCTTTCCGCCTTGAAACCGCTGTCGCTGGTGACCGTGACCTGCGGCAGGTCGACCGGCTTGGGCGCCTGCTGTGCGGCAACCGGCGCCGCTGCAACGGCTGCGCCGACCATGCCGGTCAAACGTGGAACGGCACCTAGCTTCCCGTGGCTCTTTCTCGTTATGACTGCCGAATACTGCACTTTGCGCCTCTAATGTATTGGTAAAACGAAACAATAATGAGAAGTATTATCATTTGAGGAAAGTTGACAAGTCAAGGCTGAGGAGCGCGGTCAGGGGCGGATTTGCCAGAAGTGTTGCGAAATAGCGGCGCCGGCGCCGCTGCGGCCGGGATGATGGGGTACCGGGGTTGCTTTGTTTGTCGTGCTTGGGGGGCGTGGCTGTTTCGCCGGCGTAGCCGGCGACCGACTTCTTGTCCGAGCGACAAAAGTAGGCAAGAAACGCGTCGCCTTAGCGGCTGGCTAAGGCGGCGTTGGTGGCTCCGGCGGTGGTGACTTGCGCTCAGGCGGTTTGGGGGTTCCAGCCTGCTGACGCTACCTGGAGGTGCCTGGCGTTCGCGGTCGGATGGACGAACCGACTTTAGGTCGGTGGCCGCCTGCTTATCACGCTATTGGTGGGACGCCTTCGGCTGCGCTGCGCGCGCTCCCTATCTCAGGTCAACTGCTCTGGCACGGAGTGCGTCGCTGCGCTCGCACGCGTTGGTGCCGGCGATGCCATGGACCTTTCCCTCCCGCTTGTTTGCTCCCCTCTCCCGCTTGCTGCGGGAGAGGGGCGGGGGTGAGGGCGGCGCATCCACGAAGTCAACCGCATCAATTCGTGCGTACCTGCACCATCCCCGGAATTCGACGAGAAGCGCGCGCCCACGGCCACCGACGACAGGCTGCGGTGCGGCAGCGACACGCTGTTGGACGTCGCCAGCGCCACGGCGGATCTCACCCGGCTGCGCGGTCAATCCCGCGGACCGTCGGGCCACGATGCAGGTGAAGAGTGGCCTGGCCACGGCCTGACCGACAGCTGAACCGGCGGCGAGTGCGCCGCTGCGCGTGGACGTGATCCGCGCCGGCGCGCTCGAGGCCTTGCCCGCCGAGCCGCGCCTGAAGCCGTGCATCGCGGTGATCGGCGGCGACCTGCCGCTGTTCCAGCAGGCCAAGCTGCTGCGCGTGCTGGAAGAGAACGTGATCACCCGGCTGGGCTCGACGCTGGCGGTCAAGCTGGATTTCCGCCTGGTCGCCGCGACCAACAAGGACCTGCGCGACGCGGTGCGGCAGGGGCGCTTCCGCGCCGACCTGTTCTTCCGCCTGGCGGTGATCGAGATGCGCATGCCCAGCCTGGAGGAGCGCGGCCCGGCCGACAAGGTGGCGCTGCTGCAGTCGTTCCTGCGCCATATGCTGGGCGCATCCGGCTATGATGCGTTGCCGCCGATGCCGGACTGGCTCAAGGGCGCGGTCGGCACCGCCTACTTCACCGGCAACGTGCGCGAGTTGCGCAACCTGGCCGAGCGCGTCGGCATCACCGTGCAGCAGACCGGGCACTGGGACGAGGAGCGCATCCGGCCGCTGTTCCGCGCGCTGCATCCGGGCGCGTTCGATGGCGGCGAGCGCGCCGACCTGCGCCGCGACATGGAGGAACGCCGCCGCATCCTGGCCGCGCTCGACGCCAACGGCTGGCGGCGGCAGGACACGGCGGCAAGCCTGGGCATCAGCCGCAAGGTGCTGTGGAAAAAGATGCGCAAGTACCAGATCGCCGACAGCGAGGCCGAGCCGGTCTGAACGCCGCGCGCATCAGGGCAGGCGGATCTCCTTGACGTCGAAGTGCGATTCGCCGATCAGTTCCTTGTCGTATTCGCCGACCAGTTCCACCGTGGTCTGCGCATCCACCGGCTTCTGCGCGGGCCACGTCCTGGCCTTGATCTTCACCTTGATCTGGCCGGTGCCGTCCGAGAACAGGTAGCGCTCGTCGCCGACGCTGCTGACGATCTTGCCGCGCAGCACCGCCTGCTGGTCGTCCTTGCCGTCGGCCTGCAGCGACTTGACGGTCATGACGGGCACCGTGGAGGGTCCGGTGTACTGGGCACCGGCGCCGGCTGCGCCCAGCCCCAGCGCCAGCGCGAGGGTGGTAGTGGTCAGGATGCGGTTCATGTGCGTTCTCCGTTGATATCGATCGAGGGGCGACTGCGGCCATGATGCGCGCGCCCGCCTGAACCTGTGCTGAACGGGGGGCGGGCTGCGACGCATTATGATGCGGGTTTCGCCGATACTTCAACGGACCCCGGATTGCGTTTCCTTCACACCGCCGACTGGCATCTCGGCCGCCTTTTCCATGCGCGCAGCCTGCTGGAAGACCAGGCCCATCTCCTCGACCAGTTTGTCGAACTGGTCCGCACCGAGCGCCCGGATGCGGTGCTGATAGCCGGCGACGTCTATGACCGCGCCGTGCCGCCGCCCGAGGCGGTGGCGCTGCTCGACGACGCGCTCGGCCGCATCGTGGTCGACGCCGGCGTGCCGGTGGTGATGATCGCGGGCAATCACGACAGCGCCCAGCGGCTGGAATTCGGCGCGCGCCTGATGCGCGCGCAGGGGCTGCACGTGGCCGGCCGCACGCTGGCGGCGGCCAGCTGCGTGCGCCTGCAGGACGCGCACGGCGAAGTCCGCATCTACGCGCTGCCGTATGCCGAGCCCGCGGTGGTGCGCGATGCGATCGGCACCGAGGTGCCGTCGCATGAAGCCGCCTTGCGCGCGCAGCTCGATGCCATCCGCGCGGTGCATCCGCCCGGCGTGCGCGCGGTGGTGGTGGGCCATGCCTTCGTGGTGGGCGGCGCGGCCAGCGAATCGGAGCGGCCGCTGTCGGTGGGCGGCAGCGGGGCCGTGGCCGCGGAGCTGTTCGCCGGCTTCGACCTGGTCGCGCTGGGCCACCTGCACCGGCCGCAGACGCTGGGCGGCGGCCGCATTCACTACGCAGGCTCGCTGCTGAAATACTCGCTGTCGGAATGCGCGCACCAGAAGTCGGTGTCGCACATCGAACTCGATGCGGACGGCGCCGTCGCCATCACGCCGGTAGCACTGCAGCCGCTGCGCGACGTGCGCGTGGTGGAGGGCGAGCTGGCACAGTTGCTGGCCGCCGGAGCCGACGACCCGCAGCGCGACGACTACATCCACGCGCGCCTCACCGACACCGGCGCGCTGCTGGACCCGATGGCCCGGCTGCGCCAGGTCTATCCCAATGCGCTCGCGATCGAGCGCACGGTGCTGGCGCGCCGCGGCATGGCGTCGGAAGCCGGGCGCCAGCTGCGGCAACTCGGCACCGGCGAGCTGTTCGCCAGCTTCTTCCGCGAAGTGGCCGATGCCGAGCTGGACCCGGACCAGCGCGCCGCGCTCGACCAGGTGCTGGCCGGCATCGCCGCGGGCGAGCGGGAGTCGGCATGAGACCGCTGCATCTGACACTGCAGGCGTTCGGCCCCTTTGCCGCGACCGAGGAGATCGATTTCACGCGCCTGGGCGAGCAGGCCTTCGTGCTGATCCATGGCCCCACCGGCGCGGGCAAGACCACGCTGCTCGATGCCATCTGTTTTGCGCTGTACGGCGACACCTCCGGCGGCGAGCGCAGCGCGCAGGCGATGCGCAGCGCCAATGCGGCGGCGGGCCTGCGCACCGAGGTGTCGCTGGCGTTCAGCCTGGGCGCGCAGCGTTGGCGCGTGGTGCGTTCGCCGGCGCAGGAGCGGCCCAGGCAGCGCGGCGAGGGCTGGGTCACGGAGCCGGCCAGGGCGCAGCTGGACCTGCACGACGGCAACGGCTGGGTCAGCAAGGCCAGCCAGCCGGGCAAGGTCACCGAGGCCGTGCGTGACCTGCTGGGTTTCGACAGCGCGCAGTTCCGCCAGGTGATCGTGCTGCCGCAGGGTCGCTTTCGCGAACTGCTGACCGCCAGCTCGCAGGCGCGACAGGCCATCCTCGAGCGGCTGTTCCGCACCGAGCTGTACCGCCGCGTCGAAGAGTTGCTGAAGAGCGAAGCCGCCGGCATCCGGCGCGACGCCGAGCGCATCACGATCCAGCGCGAGGAAGCGTTGCGGCAGGCCGGCGTGGCATCGGCGCAAGCGTTGGCGGACAGCATCGCGGCCATGCAGGCCGAGCTGCAGACGCTGCAAGGCCAGGAGCAGGGGGCACGCGCTGCGCAAGCCGCCGCGCAGGCCGCCCTCGCGGCGGGCGAGCAGGTGGCGGCGCGCTTGCAGGAGCGCCAGCAGGCGCAGGCCGCCCATGCCGCGCTGCTGGCGCGGCAGGCGACCATCGATGAACAGCGCGGCCGCTTGCAGGCGGCGCAGCGCGCCGCGCGCGTGCTGCCCGCGGTGCAGGCCGCGCAGGCCGCGCAGCGCGATCACGCCGCCGCCGCCGCGGCATTGTCGCAGGCGACCGAGCACGCCGCTCGCGCGGGGCAACGGGCCACGCAGGCCGCCGCGGCCTTGCAGGCACAGGTGCAGCAGGCCGACGTACGCCAGGCCGCGCAGCGCCGGGTTACACAACTGGAAGCGATGCTGCCGCGCGCACAACGGCTGGGGGCGTTGCAGCGCGCCTTGCACGAGGCCGAGGCCAGGCAGGCCACAGCCGCCACCGCACGCGATCACGCCATGGCGCAGGCTGAAACATGCCGCGCCGCCGCCGTGACCGCCGAATCGGCATTGGGACAGGCGCAGCTCGCCGCGGCGCAGGCACAGGCGAGCGCCTTGCAGCTGGCCGCGCTACAGGACCGCGCGCGGCAATTCGAACGGTATCGGCAAGCGGCGCGCGCGCTGGACAGCGCGAACGCGCAGGCCGCCGGGCATGCGCAAGCCGAACAGCAGGCGCTGCATCAGCGCGAGCGCTGCCGCACCGCGCTGGCCGAAGCCGAAACCGCGTGGCGCGCGGGCCAGGCCGCGCGCCTGGCGCAGACGCTGGCGTCGGGCGATGCCTGCCCGGTGTGCGGCAGTACCGCGCATCCCGAGCCGGCCCGGCACGTGGCGCAGCCGCTGTCGGACCTGGCGCTGGAGGCTGCGCGCCATGCCTTGCTGGAAGCGGAGGCCGAAGCGGTGCGCGGTGCCAGCCAGCACCAGGCCGCGCAACTGGCGATCGCGCAGTCACGCGAGCGGCTGGAAGAACTGGCCGCGGCACTTGGCGATGCCAGCGAGGCAGCGGCCGCCAGCGTCAACGCTGAGATCCAGTCGCGGCAAGCGGCGCTGGCGCAGCAGCGGCAGGCAGCGGCAAGCCTGGCGCAACGCGAAGCCGCAATCGCGACCTCGCGCGCGGCGCGCGACAGCGCCGAAGCCGTGCACCGCGACGCCGTCGCCGCTGCCGATGCCGCCACCCAGGCACTGGCGCATTGCCGCGGCGAATGGCAGGCCGAGAGCGCGCAGGTCCCCGAGGACTCGCGCGATCCGGCGGCGCTCAGCGAGGCACTGTGCCAGGCGCAGGCCACGCTGGCGGGACTGGAGCAGGCGCTGGCCGCCGCGCAGGCGGCGGAGCGCCAGGCTGCCGCCGAAGATGCCGGTGCGCAGGCCGCGCTGGTGTCGGCACGGCAGTCTCACGCGCACATCACCGAACGCCTGGCCAACGCCGAAGCGGCATTGGCGCAGGCCCTCGCGCAGCACGGCTTTGGCGATACGCGCGCGCACGCCGCTGCCCGCCTGGACGATGACGCGATGCAAGCGCTCGATGCCATGCTGCGCGCCTTCGATAGCCAGCTGGCCGCCGCGGCGGACCGCAGCGAACGCGCGGAAGCTGCCGCGCACGCGCTCGAGGCGCCCGACCTGGACGGGCTGCGCGCAGCGCTGGCGGCTTCGGCGGCAACGGTGGAGGACCTGGTGCGGCAACAGGCCGAGCGCGGCCGTTCGCGCGACGCGCTGCGGCAATGCCAGCAGCGGCTGCAGCAGCTGGACCACGAGGGCCGCGATATCGAAGCCCGCTTTGCCGTGCTGGGCCGGCTGGCCGAAGTGGCCAACGGCAACAACCCGCGCCGCATGACGTTCCAGCGCTTCGTGCTGGCCACGCTGCTCGACGAGGTGCTGGAGGCCGCCTCCACGCGCCTGCTGGCGATGAGCCGCGGCCGCTATGTGCTGCAGCGCGTGCGCGAGCAGGCCGACCAGCGCAGCGCGGGCGGCCTCGATATCGAGGTGTTCGACCACGATACCGGCGCGGCGCGCCCGGCCAATACGCTGTCAGGCGGCGAAGGCTTCCTGGCCTCGCTGTCGCTGGCGCTGGGCCTGGCCGACGTGGTGCAGTCGCGCGCGGGCGGGATCCAGCTCGACACGCTGTTCGTCGACGAAGGCTTCGGCACGCTCGATCCCGAAAGCCTGGATTTCGCCTTGCGCACGCTGCTGGACCTGCAGCAGGCCGGGCGCCTAGTCGGGATCATCTCGCACGTGACCGAGCTGCGCGAGCGCATCGACGTGCGGCTGGAAGTGCGGCCCGGCACGGGCGGCAGCCGCGTGCTGCTGACCGGCGTGCCGGTGGCGGCCTAGACGGAAAGGAAAGGGCAGGGAAAGGGCAGGGTCAGGCGACCACGGCCTGGCGGCAGCGGATCGCCATCACCTGCGCTTCGAAAGCGCGGGCGGCCGCTCGCGCCAGGCGGGCGCGACGCGACAGCGCCGGCGTGGCAGCCTGCGTAACGGCGCGCGCTGCGGCACGCGTTGTCGTGGCTGGCATCGGGTCAAGCTCGAGTGCCCAGGCGCTGCGGGTGACATGCAGGATGCGGGCAAGTGCTACTGCATGGGGCGTGGAAGAAAACGGGACGTTTGCGGTGGCCATGGTGACGGGCTCCTCGTTCTTGTGTGTTGCCTGGCGAGGCCGGCTCAGCCGGGTGGTCCGGAGGTGGCTGTGCGGCGCTGCCGTGTTCTGATTCAACGATAGGCCGGGGCGGCGTCGCGCTCTATCCCGCGCGAGCCGATTGTGATGTCGGCTCCGTCCTACAGAGGGGTGTCTGTATCACCTTGCGCGCTGATCGCACAAACTGGTTTGCCGACCGCCTGGTCGGCTTGACCGCCGGCGACGGCCAGGTGTAACCTGTTCATTCTGCGAATTCAAGTTCGTATATAGAACATTTCGGATTTCCCCGTATTTTCGAAGATTCGATCGACGAGTGCCTGGTCGACGTCGGCCAAAGCAGAGCACGCGCAGACTGCTGGGCTCGTTCACCGGGCAGGCCACGCCGCCCGCCGCAACGAACTTCCTTCCGGCAGGATTACCGGAGACCGTCTTTCATGCGCCGCCGCTTGCGGCCCGCTCCGGTAGCCTGGCGGATCTTCCGACCTGGAACGCAAGTGATCAACAAGCTATTCGACTCGGTGGAAGCGGCGGTTGCCGGCATCCACGACGGCGCCACCATCCTCATTGGCGGCTTTGGCCTCGCAGGCATGCCCGCGGAACTGATCGACGCGCTGATCGAGCAAGGCGCGCGCGACCTCACCATCGTCAACAACAACGCCGGCAACGGCGACACCGGCCTGGCCGCGCTGCTGAAGACCAAGCGCGTGCGCAAGATCATCTGCTCGTTCCCGCGCCAGACGGATTCCTACGTGTTCGACTCGCTCTATCACGCCGGCGAGATCGAGCTGGAACTGGTGCCGCAGGGCAACCTGGCCGAGCGCATCCGCGCGGCCGGCGCCGGCATCGGCGGCTTCTTCACCCGCACCGCCTACGGCACGCCGCTGGCGGAGGGCAAGGAAACCCGCCTCATCGATGGCCAGGGCTACGTGTTCGAAGCGCCGATCCACGCCGACTTCGCGCTGATCAAGGCCGACACCGCCGACCGCTGGGGCAACCTCACCTACCGCAAGACCGCGCGCAACTTCGGCCCGATCATGGCCATGGCCGCCAAGTGCGCCATCGTGCAGGTCAGCAAGGTGGTGGAGCTGGGCGAGATGAACCCCGAACACATCGTGACGCCGGGCCTCTTCGTCAAGCGCGTCGTCAAGGTCGCCTGAGCGCGGCAACAGGAGAATTAGCATGCAACGCCTGACCCGCGACCAGATGGCCGCCCGCGTGGCCAAAGACATTCCGGAAGGTGCCGTGGTCAACCTCGGCATCGGCCTGCCGACGCTCGTCGGCAACCACCTGCCGGCCGACAAGGAAATCCTGCTGCACAGCGAGAACGGCCTGCTCGGCATGGGCCCCGCGCCCGCCGCCGGGGAAGAAGACGGCGACCTGATCAACGCCGGCAAGCAGCCGGTGACGATCAAGCCGGGCGGCTCGTACTTCCACCACGCGGATTCGTTCGCGATGATGCGCGGCGGCCATCTCGACTTCTGCGTGCTGGGCGCGTTCCAGGTCTCGCAGCAGGGCGACCTGGCCAACTGGCACACCGGCGCGCCCGGCGCCATCCCCGCCGTGGGCGGCGCGATGGACCTCGCGATCGGCGCCAAGCAGGTGTTCGTGATGATGGAGCACCTGACCAAGCAGGGCGAAAGCAAGATCGTGCCGACGTGCACCTATCCGCTCACCGGCATCGGCTGCGTGACACGCGTCTACACTGACCTTGCCACGCTCGACGTGACCGCCGACGGCCTGGTCGCGCGCGACCTGGTCGAGGGCCTGAGCTTTGACGAACTGCAGCGCCTGACCGGCGTGCCCCTGAAGCAGGCCTGAGCGCCGGCATCGATATCCATCACAACGAGAGAGAGACGCACCATGACCGAAGCCTTTATCTGCGACGCCATCCGCACCCCCATCGGCCGCTACGGCGGCAGCCTGTCCGCGGTGCGCGCGGACGACCTCGGCGCGGTGCCGCTGAAGGCGCTGATGGCCCGCAACGCCAACGTCGACTGGAAGGCCGTCGACGACGTGATCTACGGCAACGCCAACCAGGCCGGCGAAGACAACCGCAACGTGGCGCGCATGTCGTCGCTGCTGGCGGGCCTGCCGCAGGACGTGCCGGGCGCCACCATCAACCGCCTGTGCGGCTCCGGCATGGATGCCACCGGCACCGCCGCGCGCGCGATCAAGGCCGGCGAAGCCCACCTGATGATTGCGGGCGGCGTGGAAAGCATGAGCCGCGCGCCGTTCGTGATGGGCAAGGCCACCAGCGCGTTCTCGCGCGATGCGCAGATCTTCGACACCACCATCGGCTGGCGCTTCATCAACCCGGCGATGCGTGCCGCCTACGGCGTGGACTCGATGCCCGAGACCGCCGAGAACGTCGCCACCGACTACAAGATCAGCCGCGAAGACCAGGACCTGATGGCGCTGCGCAGCCAGGAAAAGGCCTCGCGCGCGCAGGCCGACGGCACGCTGGCCCAGGAAATCACCGCCGTCACGATCCCGCAGAAGAAGGGCGATGCCATCGTGGTCGAGCGCGACGAGCACCCGCGCGCCACCAGCATGGAAGCGCTGGCCAAGCTGCGCGGCGTGGTCCGCCCTGACGGCACCGTCACCGCCGGCAACGCCTCGGGCGTGAACGACGGCGCCTGCGCGATCCTGCTGGCGAGCGAAGCCGGCATCAAGCAGCACGGCCTGACCCCGCGCGCGCGCATCGTCGGCATGGCCACCGCCGGCGTGGCGCCGCGCGTGATGGGCATCGGCCCGGCACCGGCGACGCAGAAGCTGCTCAGGCAACTGGGCATGACGCTGGACCAGATCGACGTGATCGAGCTCAACGAAGCCTTCGCCGCACAGGGCCTGGCCGTGCTGCGCGAACTCGGCGTGGCCGACGACGACAAGCGCGTCAACCCCAACGGCGGCGCGATCGCGCTGGGCCACCCGCTCGGCATGAGCGGCGCGCGCCTGGTCACCACCGCGATGTACCAGCTGCACCGCACCGGCGGCCGCTTCGCGCTGTGCACCATGTGCATCGGCGTGGGGCAGGGCATCGCGATGGTGATTGAGCGGGTCTAAGCGTAGCCAGGTAGTTAGTTCTACCGCTTGTTTGCTCCCCTCTCCCGCGTGCGGGAGAGGGGCCGGGGGTGAGGGCAGGCGCATGCAGTCGCGACGCGCTGCAAGAATGCGTTGACAGGCGTCAGGACGGATTGCCGTGCAGTCGTTCCTGCCAGCACCCGCCCTCACCCCCACTCTCTCCCGCACGCGGGAGAGGGAGCAAGACCGCAGTCGTTTTGAAAGTGAGTCAAAGATGTCCTTCCCCGTAGCCACCCTCGTCACCGGCGGCAGTTCCGGCATCGGCCGCGCCATCTGCGAAATGCTGCTGGCCGATGGCGTGACCCAGGTGGTCAATGTCGACTACGCCGCGCCGGCATGGTCGCATCCCAACATGACCTTCTTCCAGGCCGACCTGACCGACGCCGAGGCCACCCGCGCCGTGGCGGAGCAGGCCACGTCGCACTTCGCCGTCACGCGCCTGGTGAACAATGCCGGCGCCACCCGCCCCGGCACCGCCGACAGCGCCACCGTCGCCGACCTGGACTACGTGACCGGCCTGCATCTGCAAGCCCCGCTGCTGCTGCTGCAAGCCTGCCTGCCGGCGATGCGCGCCGCGGGCTTCGGCCGCATCGTCAACATGGCGTCGCGCGCCGCGCTGGGCAAGCCCGAGCGCGTGGTCTACTCGGCCACCAAGGCCGGCCTGATCGGCATGACCCGCACGCTGGCGATGGAACTGGGCGGCGACGGCATCACCGTCAACGCGGTGGCACCGGGTCCGATCGCCACCGAGCTGTTCCGCAAGAGCAATCCGGAGGGCGCGGAGCAGACCAAACGCATCCTTGCCAGCATCACCGTCAAGCGCATGGGCACCCCGGAAGACGTGGCGCGCGCCGCGCTGTTCTTCCTGTCGCCGGACAACGGTTTCGTCACCGGACAGGTGATGTACGTGTGCGGCGGCACCACGCTGGGCGTGGCGCCGGTGTAAAGACCGGCCGGCCTGCGCGACTCAAGCATTCAACAAGAAGAGACGTTAACCAAGCGTCACGCATGGCGGCCCATGAACGGGCCGCCCACCGGAAGCGCGCGTGTGCGCGCTCCGTTCGGGAACGGCAATCACGCCATTCAGCACAACCTCCCGCGGTACCCGATCACCGCCGGAACGACATAGCACCGGAGCATTACCGATGAGACAAGATTCCCAGACCTCCACCACGCGCCGCCGCCTGCTTGCCGCGGGCGTGGCCCTGGCCACCACCATCGCCGGCTTTGCCGGCGCGGCCCATGCGCAGGGCGGCTATCCGACCAAGCCGATCACGCTGATCGTGCCGTTCTCGGCCGGCGGCACCACCGACATCCTGGCCCGCATCGTCGGCCTGCAGCTGGGCAAGGCGCTTGGCCAGCCGGTGGTGATCGACAACCGTCCGGGCGCCGGCGGCAACATCGGCGCCTCGCTGGCCGCCAAGGCGCCGGGCGACGGCTACACGCTGTTCATGGGCACCATCGGCACGCATGCCATCAACCAGTCGCTGTACTCGAAGCTGCCGTACGACCCGGTCAAGGACTTTGCCCCGATCAGCCGCGTGGCGATGGTGCCGAACCTGGTGGTGGCCAACCCCAAGGTGCCGGTCAACAACATCAAGGAACTGATCGCCTACGTCAAGGCGAATCCGGACAAGCTGTCGTACGGCTCGTCGGGCAGCGGCTCGTCGATGCACCTGTCGGGCGAACTGTTCAACTCGATGACCGGCCTGCATATCCAGCACATCCCGTACAAGGGCAGCGCCCCGGCCGTCAACGACCTGCTCGGCAACCAGATCGGCCTGATGTTCGACAACATGCCGTCGTCGTACCCGCACGTGAAGGCGGGCAAGCTGCGCGCGCTGGCCGTGACCTCGGCCAAGCGCTCGCCGGCGCTGCCCAACGTGCCGACCGTGGCCGAATCGGGCGTGCCCGGCTATGAAGCCACCTCGTGGTTCGCGCTGTACGCCACCGGCGGCACGCCGCAGGCCATCGTCGACCGCCTCAACGCTGAAGTGGTCAAGATCCTGGCCATGCCGGACGTGAAGAAGCAGATGGCCGACCAGGGCGCAGAGCCCAACCCGGAAAAGCCGGCCCAGCTGGCCGCGTTCATGAAGTCGGAAACGGCCAAGTGGGCGAAGGTGGTGAAGGCTTCGGGTGCGACGGTGGATTGAGTCTTGTCCGATGCCGCAGCGGCGGCGCCTCGCGTTCAACGCAAGGCGCCGCCGGTGAATGCCCCCAAGGCCTGCGGCGTGGGGGCATTTTTCTTTGGTCAGGCCTTCAGCGCATCGACCGTCGGATGGTCTCGCAGCCAGCGCGCGCGCCGTTCGAACAGGTCCGGCACGGCAAGGTTCACGGCGCGGATCGCCTCGTCAAGTTCGCCGGACAGCAGCATTCCGCCATCGACCACCACGCGCCCGGCAACCATGGTCAGGTCGACGTCGCCACCCTGCACCGCGTGCACCAGGTTGTGATGCAGGTTGCCCGCGGCCCCGCCCAGCAGCGGCGTCATGCGCGGCGTGTCGGTGCGCACGGCGATCAGGTCGGCGTGCTTGCCGGCTTCGAGCGAGCCGGTCTCGCGGTCCAGCCCCAGGGCGCGCGCGCCGTCGATGGTGGCCATGCGGCACACCGACCACGCATCGAGTGCGGCAGCATCCAGCGTTGACAGCTTGGCCAGCAGCGACGCGGTTTTCATCTCCTCGAACATGTCGAGGTTGTTGTTCTCTTTCTCGCCATCGGTGCCCAGGCCGACGGCAATGCCGGCGGCGCGCATCCGTTCCACCGGCGCGGCACCGCTGGCCAGCTTCATGTTGCTGACCGGATTGTGCGCCACGCCGGCGCGGCGCCGGGCCAGGATCCCGATCTCGTCATCGTCCAGCCACACGGCATGCGCCAGCAATACCCGCGGGGCATCGAGCAAGCCGAACTCCTGCAACGCCTGCACCGGACGCATGCCATGCCGCCGCAGCGTCTCTTCCACATCGAAGCGGCTTTCATTGCTGTGCGTATGGAAACCGACCTGGTGGCGCTGGCTGATCTCGGTGCAGCGGCGCCATGCCTGCGGCGTGGCATAGAACATGTGCTCCAGGCCCACCCAGACCTGAATGCGGCCCTGCGCGCCGCCATGCCACTGCTCGATCAGCGCTTCGTTGCTATCCAGCGTCTCGAAATAGTCATGCTCGGGATGCTCGGCCACGTAAGGCACCAGCACCGCCCGGATGCCGAGCGCGGCGGCGGCGCGCGCGCTGCCCGCCATGTGGCGCCACATATCGACCACCGTGGTGGTGCCCGACAGCAGTGCTTCGGCGTAGCACAGCCGCGACGCCAGTTCAGCCTCCTCGGCGCTCAGGACCCGGTGCATCGGGTCGATATGCTGCTGCAGCCATTGCCAGACCGGCAGGCCTTCCGCGGTGCCGCGCAGCAGCCCGGAATGGCAATGGGTGTTGACCAGGCCGGGCATTAGCAGGCGGTTGGACAGCCGGCGTACCGGTACGCCAGGAAAGCGCGCAGCGATTTCGCCGGCGCCGCCGACCGCCGCGATGCGGCCGTCCGCGCCGACGGCGACCGCGCCATCGGTGAGGACGGTGTTGTGGGCGTCCATCGTCAGCAGGTGATCGGCGCGCAGGATTTGTTCAGGCATGCAGGGCTCCATGAAATCGTGATGTGCTAAGGGAAGGAAGCGGGAACATCAGGCGTCGGCCATGCCGGCACTGCGGGCGGCCTCGGCTTCGGCGTCGGCCTGGCTGGCCGCGCCGTTGAAGAGCAGGTTGAGCGCGACCGCGGTCAGGGTGGTCAGCACGATGCCGCTTTCCGTGATGACGCGGCTCCACGCGGGCAAATGGGCGAAGAAGCCATGCGACAGCAGCGGGATCATGCCCATGCCGATGCTGACTGCCGCCACCAGCACACTGCCGCGCTGGCGCTCGAAATCGATGGTCGCAAGGATGCGGATGCCCATCATCGCCACCATGCCGAACATCACCAGCGCCGCCGCGCCCAATACGAAGGGCGGGGTGGCCGCGACCACCGCGGCCATCTTGGGGAAGAGCCCGAGCAGAACCAGGATCACGCCGCCGGCGGCGCAGACAAAGCGGCTCTTCACGCCGGTCAGCGTGACCAGGCCGATGTTCTGCGAGAACGAGGTGTAGGGAAACGCATTGAACACGCCGCCCAGCACGGCCCCGAGGCCGTCGGCGCGCAAGCCGCGCACCAGCCGCTGCGGCGTGGTCGGCCGCCCCACGATATGTCCGAGTGCGAGAAACATGCCGGTCGATTCCACCAGCGTGACCAGCATCACCAGGCACATGGAGACGATGGCAAGCGGATCGAAGACCGGCCAGCCAAAGGCGAAGGGGCGGATCACGCTGAACCAAGGCGTGGCCGCGACCTCGTCCAGCCGGATCTCGCCCAGCATCCAGGCGGCGCCGAAACCCCCAGCCACGCCGATCAGCACCGCGATATTGGCAACAAAGCCCCGTGCATAGCGCGATAACAGCAAAATCACGGCCAGCACCGCCGCCGACACCGCCAGGTAGCGCGGATTGCCATAGTCCGGATTGACGCGGCCGTCCGGCAGCAGCGGCTGCCCGCCGGCGGCCCAGTCGATGCCCACCTTCATCAGGCTGACACCAATCACCAGCAATACCGAACCCGTCACCACCGCGGGAAAAAAGCGCAGGAAGCGGCCCATCAGCGGCGCGGCCAGAATGCCGAAGACACCTGATGCGATGATGGCGCCATAGATGCCCGCAAGGCCCAGCGACGGGTTGCTGCCGATCAGGATCATCGGCGTGACCGCGGTGAAGGTCACGCCCATCATTACCGGCATGCGCATGCCAAAGCCAAACCAGCCGAGCGACTGCACCAGCGAGGCCAGGCCCGCCGCGAACAAGTCGGCGTTGATGATCAGGATCAGCTGCTCGCGCGGCAGCTTCAGTGCCGCGCCAAGGATCAGCGGCACCACGATGCATGCCGAGTACATGACAAGCACGTGCTGGAAGCCGAGCACGGCGGTGCGGCCAACGGGCAAGCGTTGGTCAATGTCGTTGGGGTTGCCTGCGTCCATGTCTCCTCCGTTATTCTCGTGGGCGGCAGGCCAGGCAACCGACATCAACCGGCATCCCGGCCGCACCGGGAACCGATTCTGCGAGCCCGTCGGCGCGGTGTAAAAATGGGATCCATCAGCAAACGAGATAGGTCGAATGGAACTTTCCTTTGACAATGTCGCGGTCTTCGTCGCCGCGGCGCGCGAGAAGTCTTTCTCGGCAACGGCGCGCCGGCTGGGCAGGGCGCAGTCGGCCATCAGCACGGCCATCGGCGACCTGGAGGTGGACCTGGGTGTGATGCTGTTCGACCGCAGCGGCCGCTATCCGGTGCTGACGCCGGCGGGCGAAGCGTTGCTGGACGAGGCGGAGGCCATCCTTTCGCGCTGCGAAAGCCTGAAGGAACGTGCCGGCGCGCTGTCCGGCGTAGCGCAGACGCAGCTGGCGCTGGCGGTGGAAGACGCGGTGCCGCTGGCGATGCTGGCGCCGGTGCTGGCGCGCCTGCCGGCGCGCTATCCGGGTGTCAGGCTGAATCTGCTGCAGCCGTGCACGAAGAGCGTGCTCGAGATGGTGCTCGACGGCGAGGCCGAATTCGGACTGGGCAGCACCCGGCCCAACTACCCTGCCCATATCGGCTTTTGCCGGCTGGGCCATGTCACCCTGATGAACGTGGCGCACCGCGACCACCCGCTGGCGCGCATGGACGGCATCCGCTTTGCCCAGCTTGCGGACCACCTCCAGCTATTGCTGCCCGCGCAGGTCGCGCACCTGCAGACCAGCGAGTACCTCAAATGCCCAAAGCGGTGGCACTTGCAGAGCCAGGTGGCGCTGATCGACCTGCTGCGCCAGGGCATCGGCTGGTCCATGGTGCCGCGACGGCTGATTGCCGCTGAACTGGCGTCAGGCGAGCTGGTCGAGTTGCGGCTGGCGGCTTATCCGTTTACGGAGTGGACCGCGGGGCTCGACCTGGTGTGGAATGCCGAGGCCAATACCGGTGTGGTGGGCGCGTGGCTGAAAGCGGAGATCATGCGCACGCGGATTGTGGTGTAGGCGGGCGCCGGCTGTTTGCTCCGCACGGCGTCTTGGCTGGCGCGGCTAAGGATCTGCCAGTTCCTGCCGTAAGACAGGACAGCGATCCGTGTACCCCGCCGCGCCAGCCTGTTGATCCGGATTGATCTTGCCTGGCAGGACACGGTGTAGCATGGCGCGCCGCGGGTCGCTGGCGCGCCCGGACCATGCCGTCCGCGCAATCACAACAGGGAGAAAACCAAGTGAAGACCATGAAATCGTGCTGCCTGCTCGGCGCGGCCGCCGCGCTGCTGCTGGCGGGCTGTGCCACCGAGACCTCGACCGCCTTGCCGGTGCAGAAGGTGGAAAGCGCCAGCCGGCCCTACCAGGGCGTGCGCACGCCGATTGCCGTCGGCAAGTTCGACAACCGTTCCAACTACATGCGCGGCGTGTTCTCGGACGGCATCGACCGCCTGAGCGGACAGGCCAAGACCAGCCTGGTCACCCACCTGCAGCAGACCAATCGCTTCAATGTGCTGGAGCGCGAGAACCTGGCCGAAATCAAGCGCGAGGCGGCGATCAAGAACCAGGCCCAACGCCTCAAGGGCGCCGACTATGTGGTGACCGGCGACATCACCGAGTTCGGCCGCAAGGAAGTCGGCGACGTGCAGCTGTTCGGCATCCTCGGCCGCGGCCGCGAGCAGGTGGCCTATGCCAAGGTCAATCTCAACATCGTCAACATCAACACCTCGGAAGTCGTGTATGCCACGCAAGGCGCGGGCGAATACAAGCTGTCGAACCGCGAGGTGATCGGGTTTGGCGGCACGGCCAGCTATGACTCGACGCTCAACGGCAAGGTCATGGACCTGGCCATGCGGGAGGCCGTGAACAACCTGGTCAGCGCCATCGAGACGGGCGCCTGGAAGCCGGCCCAGCAATAAGCGCCGGTCCCGGCGCCAGGTCCAACGCAACGAGAACAACAATGATGAACACGGTCATGCTGCATCGCGCAGCATTATTGTCGGCCGCCGGCAGCATCCTGCTTGCCGGCTGCGCCGCGCCCAAGCCCATGTACCAGTGGGAGGGCTATCAGACGCAGGTGTACGAGTATTTCAAGGGCGAATCCAGGGAAGCGCAGATCACGGCGCTGGAAAGCGGCCTGCAGAAGATCCAGGCGCAGAGCGGCTCGGTGCCGCCGGGCTATCACGCCCAGCTTGGCCTGCTGTACCTGAACGTCGGCAAGGGCGAGCAGATGATCAAGGAATTCCAGACCGAAAAGACGCTGTTTTTGGAATCGGCGCCTTACATGGATTTCCTGCTCAGGAACGTGAAGGGCGACACCCGCACCGAGATCAGCACCGGCGCCACCGCAGGCAAGGCCGCGGGCAGCGCCAGCACCGCAGGGAGCGCCCAATGATGCGCCGACTCCTCACCTATGTCGCGGGCGTGGCCATCGCCATGCTGTTCGCCGGCTGTGCCGTGCCCACCAAGCAGGTGGATTACGCCGCCTTCAAGGCCAGCCGGCCGCGCTCGATCGTGGTATTGCCACCGCAGAATACCTCGCCGGACATCAAGGCCACCTATGCCATGCTGTCGCAAGCCACCTTCCCGCTGGCGGAATCGGGCTACTACGTGCTGCCCGTGGCCGTGGTCGACGAAACCTTCCGGCAGAACGGCCTGACGGTGCCGGACGACATCCATGCCGTGCCGCTGGCCAAGCTGCACGAGATCTTCGGCGCGGACGCCGCGCTGTACGTCACCGTGACCGAGTATGGCTCCCGCTACCAGATCCTCAGCAGCGTGACCCGGGTGGCGGCCAACGCCAAGCTGGTCGACCTGAGGAACGGCGACGTCCTGTGGTCCGGCACCGCGGTGGCTGCCACCGACAGCTCCGGCAGCGGCGGCGGGCTGATCGGCATGCTGATCAGTGCAGCCATCACGCAGGCGATGAACCACACCATGGACGCCAGCTATACCGTTGCCGGCAGCACCAGCTACCGGCTGCTGGCAGCGGGCCAGCCCGGCGGCCTGCTGTATGGGCCGCGCTCGCCGAAGTACCAGTCGGACTAAGGTCGTCCCGCCGGGGCGGCACCGGCCGTGGCCGCCCGCCTCAGCGGATGATGGCGGCAATCGCGCGCTGCTGGCGTGCAAACCAGAAGCGCAACAGCCGGTTCGACAGCACCGCCGGCAGCGAACACGCCAGCATCCGGTAGACCTGGCCGCGCGGCAGCCGCGACGCCCTGGCGGGGTCGAGCCAGGCGTCATTGCGCACCAGGCGCTTCAGGGTCTCCATGCCGATCAGCACCGGCCACAGGCAGGCCAGCCGCAGCCTGACGAAGCGCGCCGGGATGGCCAGCGTATAGGCCAGCGCTTGCTCGAAGTGTTCCAGCGTGATGCGCACCAGCTCGAACATCAGCGGGCGCGCGAGCATGGAGGCGTCCGGGCGCTGCAGGTCCTGCGGCTGCAGACCGTGCCGCGCCAGCATCGTCTCCGGCAGGTAGCAGCGGCCGATGCGCAGGTCCTTGCCGCAATCGCGCAGCACATTGGTCATCTGCAGGGCTTTGCCGAAGCGGACCCCGCGGCGCAGCATGGTGTCGGTGTCACCCATCGCGCCGGGCATGTGCGCGGCCGCCATGCGGGTCCAGAACTCGCCCACGCAGCCGGCGACCAGGTAGGTGTAACGGTCAAGCGCCTGCGCATCGCGCAGTGCTGCGATGCGGCCGGCATGCTCGTCGGGGAAGGTGCGCAGGTCGAACTCCATGCCTTCGGTCAGCGTCGAGACGATCTGACGTACGGCGGGCCGGTCGGCGGGACTCAATTGCGACAGCACCGTCAGCGCAGGCCCCAGCGATTCCAGCAGGACGCGCTCATCCGACTTCTCCTGCCGCGCCGCCACTTCCATGACAACGCTGTCGGCCAGCGCTGCGTCCGCCGACGCACCATTGACCCGGGCACGCAACGACAGCAGCAGCTCCAGCCGCCTTGGCGGCGCAATCAGAGAAGTATCGGCAATCGTATCGGCGGCTCGCGCCAGCAGGTAAGCCAGCCCGACCGGATCGCGCATGCCGGCGGGCAGCACGCGCAGCGTCAGATAAAACGAACGCGAGACGCCCTTGAGCAGCGGACCAAGCAGGAACGCACGGCTGGGGTCGCGCATGGCAGATGTCCTGTTGCTGGAAGAGGTTTGTAGAATGACGGGGTCACGCCCGCCGGGTGCGGGCCACGGCGCATTGTACCTTTGACGCGCCGTGCGGAAGGCCTGCCGGCGCCCTTTTGAAGAGACTGGATATCCGCGTCCGCGGGAACGAAGAGGGGTGCGGGTTTGTGCAGCACGCTGCGGCACGGTTTCCCCGGTTTCCCCGGTGTGCGCGGCTTGACCGGCCCGTCCGAAGCGACAAGAATTCCCGATCGCGGTGGCTCCTCCGCTGCCTACGTCTTTCCCCACACCCATGATCCCACCCGTCAGCACCCTCCACGGCCGCCTCAAGATGCAGCACCTGCGCCTGCTGCTGGCCGTGGAAGAGCGTGGCTCGCTGCGCCAGGCGGCCGAGGCCCTGACGCTGACGCAGCCCGCGGTCAGCAAGATGCTGCAGGACATGGAAGACCTGCTCGGCGTGCCGTTGTTCGAGCGCCATGCGCGCGGGCTGCGGCCGACGCGCTTCGGGCTGGCGGCGACGCGCTATGCGCGGCTGGTGTTTGCCGACATGGGCGGCCTGCGCGACGAACTGGTGGCGCTGGAATCGGGCAAGATCGGCCGCGTGCGCGTCGGCGCGGTGATGGCGCCGACGCCGGGGCTGCTTGCCGATGTGATCCGGCAACTGAACCGCGACCATCCGCGGCTGGAGGTGGCGGTGCACGTCGAGACCAGCGACGTGCTGATGCCGCAGCTGGAGCGCGACCAGCTCGACCTGGTGCTGGGACGGGTGCCGGATGGCTGGGACAGCAGCGGGCTGGAGTTCGAGCAGCTGGGCGACGAGGGCCTGGCGATCGTGGTCGGGCCGCAGCATACGCTGGCGCGGCGGCGCAAGCTGTCGTTCGCGGAGCTGACGCGCTACCCGTGGATCATGCAGCCGCGCCCCAGCCCGATGCGCGCGCTGATCGACCGCTCCTTCGAGGATGCGGGCGTGCCGGCGCCCCCGTCGACCATCGAGACCGCGGCGGTGCTGATGACCACCTCGTTGCTGGCGGACAGCGAACTGATCGCGGTGTTGCCGGAATCGGTCGCGGCCTACTATGGCCGGCTGGGCGCGCTGGCGGTGCTGCCGCTGCCGTTGCCGCGCAAGCTGGGGCCGTATGGCATCGTCACGCGGCGCGGCCGCCCGCCGACCGCATCGATGAGCCTGCTGATCGATGCGTTGCGGGCGCTGTCACGCTAGCGCGCCAGTTCAGCCGGCGCTGTCCGGAAGCTTGCCGTCGACGCGCCAGTGGTGGCGTTGCGGGCTGTCCGGGCGCAGCGAGGCGGGCAGCAGGGCGGCAGGCATGTCCTGGTAGCTGACCGGGCGCACGAAGCGCGCGATGGCCAGGCTGCCGACCGAGGTGCTGCGGCCGTCGGAAGTGGCCGGCCACGGCCCGCCATGCACCATCGCATGGCCGACTTCCACGCCGGTGCCGAAGCCGTTGACCAGGATGCGCCCCGCCAGCCGTTCCAGCGCGGGCAGGAACGCGCGGGCGGCGTCGTGGTCGGCGTCGTCGAGATGCAGCGCGGCGGTCAGCTGGCCTTCCAGGGTATCGATGACGCCACGCAGCTCAGCGAGGTCGCGGCAGCGCACCACCAGCGCGGCCGCGCCGAAGACTTCGTGGCGCAGCGCCGGATCGGCGAGGAAGGCCGCGGCGTCGGTGGCGAACAGCGCGGCCTGTCCCTGCGTGGCCGATCCCGCGGGGCCACGCGCGACGGCCTGTACCTGTGCGTGGCCGGCCAGCGACGCGACCCCGGCGCAATAGGCGCGATGGATGCCGGGGGTCAGCATGGTCGCCGCGGGCAGCGTGGCCAGCCGTGCCGAGGCGGCCTGCAGGAAGCGGTCGAGGTCGTTCCCCGCCAGCGCCAGCACCAGGCCGGGATTGGTGCAGAACTGCCCGGCGCCCAGCGTCAGCGAATCGGCGAAGGCGGCGCCAATGGCTTCGGCGCGCCTGGCCAGCGCTTGCGGGAACAGCAGCACCGGGTTGATGCTGCTCATCTCGGCAAACACGGGGATGGGCTCCGGCCGCGCCGCGGCCAGTGCCATCAGCGCCATGCCGCCCGCGCGCGAGCCGGTGAAGCCCACCGCCTTGATGCGCGCATCGCGCACCAGGCCCTGGCCGATTTCCAGGCCGGCGTCGAACAGCAGCGAGAACGTGCCTTCGGGCAGGTCCAGGCCGGCCACGGCTTGCTGGATGGCGCGCCCGACCAGCTCGGACGTGCCGGGATGCGCGGGATGGGCCTTGACGATGACGGGGCAGCCGGCGGCCAGCGCCGACGCCGTATCGCCGCCGGCGACCGAGAAGGCCAGCGGGAAATTGCTGGCGCCGAATACCGCCACCGGGCCCAGCGGGATCTGGCGCAGGCGCAGGTCGGGGCGCGGCAGCGGCTGGCGCTCGGGCTGGGCCGGGTCCACGCGCAGTTCAAGGAAATCGCCCTGGCGCAGCAGGTTGGCAAACAGCCGCAACTGGCCCACGGTGCGGCCGCGCTCGCCTTCGATGCGGGCGCGCGGCAGGCCGGATTCGGCGACGCAGCGGTCGACCAGCGCATCGCCCAGCGCCAGGATGTTGGCGGCGATGGCTTCGAGGAAATCGGCGCGGCGCTCGGGCGCGGTCTCGCGGTAGGTGTCGAACGCCTGCCAGGCGAGGGCGCAGGCGTGCCCGAGCTGCTCGGGCGCGGCGCCGCCGAAGGCGGGTTCCAAGATGGCGCCGGTGGCGGCGTCGATGGCGTGGAGGGTGCCGTGGGTGCCGCGCGGGGTTCGGCGGCCGATCAGGAGGTTGCCGGTGAGGGTCATGGTCGGGTTCTTGAAGGCGTTGTCGGGCGTGGGTTCAGGACGGGCGATGGCACGGCATGCGCGGTGACTTCGTGGAGGCTCCGGCCCTCTCCCCAACCCTCTCCCGCAAGCGGGAGAGGGAGCACGCAGCCGCGAGTTTTAGGGCCAGTGGTGCTTTCGTACGCTGGCGGTTTGCTCCCCTCTCCCGCGTGCGGGAGAGGGGCCGGGGGAGAGGGCCAGCGCCCCTCGATGCGAAGCGCCGGCACATTGCCCAGACCGCTCACCGCCCCCACCGCAACACCATCGGATCCAGCCGTCGCGCGATCCGCATCAGCCCTTCGCGCGTGGCCGGGTGCATCGGCTGCAGCGGGTGGCGCACCGCATCCGACGCGATCACGCCGCCTTCCTGCATCAGCACCTTGCTGGTGGCCAGCCAGCCCTGGCGGTTTTCGTAGTTGATCAGCGGCAGCCACTGCTGGTAGCGCAGCGCGGCGAGTTCGGCGTCGCCGGCCTGCCAGGCATCGAGGATCTGGCGGATACCGTCGGGAAAGCCCGCGCCGGTCATGGCGCCGGTGGCGCCCGCTTCCAGGTCGGCCATCAGCGTGATGGCCTCTTCGCCGTCCCAGGGGCCGACGATGGCGTCGCCGCCCAGTTCGATCAGCTCGCGCAGCTTGGCCGCGGCCTGCGGCACCTCGATCTTGAAGTACGACACATTGCCGATCTCGCGCGCCATGCGCGCCAGGAACGGCGCGCTCAGCGTGGTGCCGCTGACCGGTGCGTCCTGGATCATGATGGGAATCTCGATGGCGTCGGAGACCGTGGCGAAGAACTCGTAGATGCTGCGCTCGGGCATGCGGATGGTGGCGCCGTGGTAGGGCGGCATCACCATCACCATGGCCGCGCCCGCATCCTGCGCCGCGCGGCTGCGCTCGGCGCACAGGCGCGAGCTGAAATGCGTGGTGGTGACGATCACCGGCACGCGGCCGTCGACGTGTTCCAGCACGGTCTGCATCAGCACGTTGCGCTCGTCGTCGCTCAGCACGAACTGTTCGGAGAAATTGGCCAGGATGCACAGGCCGTGCGAGCCGGCATCGATCATGAAGTCGATGCAGCGGCGCTGGCCGTCCAGGTCGAGCCCGCCGTGCGCGTCGAAGATGGTGGGCGCCACCGGGAATACGCCGCGGTAGACGGTGGGGGTTGGGCTGCGGGTCATGGTCTCGCTCCGGGCTGTCGGTCAAAAGGTCGGGCCAATATACGAGCCCCCCGGCGGGCTGTATATTGAAACCTTTCCATCTGGTGATCGCTTTTGCGACTCACCGACATGTCATGAAATCCACCCTCGAGACCGTCATGGGCCGTTTGCGCGTCAAGCAGCTGCAACTGCTGATCGCGCTGGACGAACACGCCTCGCTGCACCAGGCGGCCGCGGCCATGGCGATGACCCAGTCGGCGGCGAGCAAGTCGCTGCAGGAGCTGGAAAGCATGCTGGAGGCACCGTTGTTCGAGCGCTCGCGGCGCGGCATGCGCCCCAACGCCTTCGGCCACTGCGTAATCCGGCACGCGCGCCAGCTGGTGGCGGACCTGGGCGCGATGTGCGACGAGGTGGCCGGCATCCGCGCCGGCAGCGGCGGCAGGGTCGCGGTCGGCACCATCATGGGAGCGGTGCCCGAGGTGCTGGTGCCGGCGCTGGCGCAGTTGCGCCAGGCGCACCCGGAGCTGGCGCTCGAAGTCATCGAGGACACCAGTCGCCGCCTGCTGGAACTGCTCGATGACGGCCACCTGGACCTGGTGATCGGCCGCTCGCTGGTCAGCGACGAGCCGGCCCGCTACCACTACCACGCGCTTGGCGACGAGCAGGTGGCGGTGGTGGTGGGGCGCTCGCACCCGGCGCCGCGCACCGCCGCGATGGGGTTTGCCGACCTCGCGGGATATCGCTGGATCACGTATGCCGGCCATATGCCGATGCACGCGCTGCTGCAGCGCGAACTGGACCTGGCCGGCATGGGCTTCCCGGCCAATGCGGTGTCGACCTCGTCGGCGTTCGTCACGGTGGCGATGCTGCAGGGCGATCCCCGCCTGGTATCGCTGCTGCCGGCGGGCGTGGCGGCCATGTTCGAGCGCCAGAAGATGTTGCGCATCCTGCCGGTGCGGCTGCAGTCACGCCAGCAGACCTTCGGCATCGTCATGCGGCGCGGCGGCGGCCTGTCGGCCGCGGCGCGGCAGCTGGTCGCTATCCTGAAAGCGGGTCCGCGCGGCGCCGGTGCGACGCAGGCCAAGGTATAACGCCAGGTGATCGCCAGTTCAAAAAACATCAGTAGTGGCGAATCACTGATGCTCCTATAGTCTGGCCATCCGCGCCGCAGAGCCGGACAGCAAACGACGGAGACAGCAATGAAGACATGGATCGCCGGCGCACTCGCCGGCCTCGCCACGGTGGCCGCGGCAACGGGCGCGGCATGGGCCCAGGACCCGCGGCCGGTGCGGCTGATGGTGGGCGCCGCCCCTGGCGGCGGCACCGACGTGATGGCGCGTATCGTCTCCGACAAGCTCGCCGCGCAGCTGAAGCAGCCGGTGGTGGTGGACAATCGCCCCGGCGCGTCCAACACCATTGCCGCGGACATCACCGCCAAGGCGCCGGCGGACGGCAATACGCTGCTGATGGGCGTGGTCACCTCGCAGGCGATCGCGCCGCACCTGCTCAAGCTGCAGTTCGATCCGCTCAAGGACCTGGCGCCGGTGGCGCTGGTGTCGACCGTGCCCAATGTGCTGGTGGTCAACAACCAGGTGACGGCGCGCGACGTCAAGGCGCTGGTGGCGCAGATCCAGGCGAGTCCGGACAAGTTCCGCTACAGCTCGTCGGGGGTCGGCAGCACCCAGCACCTCGCCGGCGCGGCCTTTGCGCGCCAGATCAAGGGCAAGCTGCTGCATGTGCCGTACAAGAGCAGCAGCAGTGCGCTGGTGGACCTGATGGGCGGGCAGGTGGACCTGAGCTTCGAGACCATGCCGTCGGTCATCAGCCATATCAAGGCCGGCAAGCTGCGCGCGCTGGCGGTGACCGCCGACCAGCGCTCGGCGCTGCTGCCCAACGTGCCCACGCTGGCCGAAGCCGGCGTGCCGGGCATCCAGATGAGTGCGTGGTACGGTGTCTATGCGCCGGCCGGCACGCCGCCCGCGACGCTGCAGAAGCTGGGTGCCGCGCTGTCCACGGTGATCAAGGACCCCGACACCGTGCGCCGGCTGGCCGATGTGGGCGCGGTGCCCGGCACGCTGACCGCGTCGCAGTTCGATGCGTTCTCGCGCGCCGAATATGCGCGCTACGGCAAGCTGATCGCCGAACTCGGCGTCAAGCTCGACCAATAATTTTTTCGGAAGCCTCATGCATTCCCGTCCAAGAATCGCCATGGTGCTGGGCGACCCCGCCGGCATCGGTCCCGAACTGATCGCCAGGCTGCTGGCCGATGCCGGCACCGCCGCGCAGGCCGAGATCCTGCTGATCGCTGACCGCACCGAATGGCGCCACGGCATGCAGGTCGCCGGGGTTGAACTGGCAGTGGCCGAGACCGATGTGCCGGCGTTCGCCACCGACGGCCAGCCGCGCCTGTACCACTGGCAGTTGCCCGAAAACCCGGTGTATGCGCGTGGCGTGGCCAGTGCCGAAGGCGGGCGCTACAGCCTGGGCACGCTGGCGTTGGCACTGGAGCTGGCGCAGGCCGGACAGGCCGATGCGATCGTGTTCGGGCCGCTGAACAAGAGTTCGCTGCACGCCGCCGGCATGGCGCACAGCGACGAGCTGCACTGGTTCGCCGAGCAGCTCGGCTACCACGGCGATTTCTGCGAGTTCAACGTGCTGGACGGGCTGTGGACCTCGCGCGTGACTTCGCACGTGGCGCTCAAGGACGTGCCGGCGATGATCACGCCTGAGCGCGTCGGCGGTGCGATCGACCTCATCGACCAGGCGCTGCGCCGCGCCGGCATGGCCAGCCCGCGCATCGCGGTGTGCGGCCTGAACCCCCACAACGGCGACAACGGTGCCTTCGGCCGCGAAGAGATCGAGGTGATCGCACCCGCGGTGGCTGCGGCGCGCGAGCGCGGCGTCAAGGCGGACGGCCCGTTCCCGGCCGACACCATCTTCCTGAAGGTGCAGGGCGGGCCGTCGCAGCGCCAGTTCGACGCCATCGTCACCATGTACCACGACCAGGGCCAGATCGGCATCAAGCTGATGGGCTTCTCGCGCGGCGTGACGGTGCAGGGCGGACTGCCGGTGCCGATCACCACGCCCGCGCACGGCACCGCGTTCGACATCACGCAGCAGGGCCGCGCCGATCCCGGCGCCACGCTGCAGGCGTTCCAGATCGCCTGCCGCATGGGTGCGCAACGGCGCGCCGCCGCGCAAGCCTAGCCACCCTCCATCCCTACCGGAACCCAGCATGACCGCCCCCCGGCGCGGCCGGGGCGCGTTCGCGCCAACGCATTGCCATCAGGAGCTGAACATGAAGATCACCAACGTCCGCGCCCGCGTCTTCGAATGGAAGGGCAAGACCGTGCCGCCGCAGGCGCACTTCTGCACCAACGCCACCGACATCCTGTTCGAGCGCGGCGACGCCATGGGCTCGTTCCGCTTCCACGGCTGGATGGTGGTCGAGATCGAGACCGATAGCGGCCTGGTCGGCATCGGCAACTGCGCGCTCGCGCCGCGCGTGGCCAAGCAGATCGTCGACCAGTACCTGGCCCCGGTGGTGCTGGGCCAGGATCCGTTCGACAACGAATACCTGTGGCAGAAGATGTATCGCCGCACTCATGCCTGGGGCCGCAAGGGCATCGGCATGGCGGCGATCTCGGCGGTGGATATCGCGCTGTGGGACCTGATGGGCAAGGCCGTCGGCAAGCCGGTGTTCAAGCTGCTGGGCGGGCGCACCAAGGAAAAGATCTGGTGCTATGCCTCCAAGCTCTACAACAACGATGACCGCGATGCCTTCCTGGCCGAAGCGCAAGGCTACCTTGACCAGGGCTTTACCGCGATGAAGATGCGCTTCGGCTACGGGCCCAAGGACGGTCCCGCAGGCATGCAGAAAAACCTCGAGCAGGTGCGGTTGCTGCGCGAGCTGGTCGGCGACGGCGTCGACATCATGCTGGAGTGCTACATGGGCTGGACGCTGGAGTACGCGCGCCGCATGCTGCCGCGCCTGGCGGAGTTCAATCCCCGCTGGCTGGAAGAGCCAGTGATCGCCGACGATATCGAAGGCTATGTCGAGCTGAAGAAGGCGAGCCCGTTTCCGATCTCCGGCGGCGAGCACGAGTTCACTTCGTACGGCTTCAAGGACCTGCTGGAGCGCCGCGCGGTCGACGTGATCCAGTACGACACCAACCGTGTCGGCGGCATCACCGCGGCGCAGAAGATCAACGCCATGGCCGAGGCCTGGTCGGTGCCGGTGATCCCGCACGCCGGCCAGATGCACAATTACCACCTGACCATGGCGTCGACCGCGTCGCCGATGGCCGAGTACTTCCCGGTGCATGATGTCGAGGTCGGCAACGAGCTGTTCTACTACATCTTCAAGGGTGACCCGGCGCCGGACAACGGCTACCTGCAGCTTGACGACAACCTGCCGGGGCTGGGGCTGGAGCTGAATCCGGCCTACTTCGACCAGTTCGATATCCTCGGCTGACGCCTGCCGCAAGCAGGCGCCGGCTCACGCCGGCGCTTGCGCGCCATAGATCGCCTGCGCGGCCTCGCGCAGCGCCTCCGCGACCAGCAGCGCGCCGGGGGACATCAGCCGGTCGGTCGGCGTAATCAGGCCGAAGTCGTCCATATGGCAGGGCATCGCCATTGGCAGGATCTCTACCATGCCGAATGCGGCGTAGTACTGCGCCACGTCGGCGGTCAGCACCGCGATCATGTCCGACTGCGTCACCATGCGCGTCAGGAACAGCAGCGCGGCGGTCTCGACCACATTGACCGGCGGCGCCAGGCTGGCGCGCTGGAACATCAGCTCGAAGCGGTGGCGCAGCACGGTGCCGGCGGGCGGGATCAGCCAGGCGGCGTCGGCGATGTCGGCCAGCGACAGCCCGGCTGCGGCCAGCATCGGATGGCCCGGGCGCACCACCGCGCATACCGGTTCCTCTGCCATCGGCTCGTAGCGCAGCCGACCCTTGTCGTGCTCCGGGAACAGGCGCGCCACCACCATGTCGAGCTTTTCCTGTCCCAGGCGGTCGAGCAGCACATTGCTGTTGTCGATCTCGACCGAGACCCGCAATCCCGGATAGTGCGCCTTGACCTGCGCGATCGCCGCGGGCAGCAGCCGCACCCCGGGCGAGGTAATCGCGCCGATCGCCACATGGCCGAGGCGTCCGGCCTTCAGCGCCAGCACCTCTTCGCGCGCCTGGTTCAGGCTGCCGACCACCGCGCGTGCGTGCCGGATCATCGCGCGGCCGTAGTCGGTCGGCGCCATGCCGCGCGGCAGGCGCTCGAACAGCGGCACCGACAGCAGCTCCTCCAGCTCGCGCAGCAGTTTGGACGCGGCCGGCTGCGTCATCGCCAGGCGTTCGGCGGCGCGGTGGATGCTGCCTTCGTCGGCCACGGCGAGCAGCAGCAACAGCTGGCGGGTCTTGAGGCGGGTGTGGTTGTGCCAGGCCGGCGAGGTCGCGGGGGAAGGGATGGGGGCGGGCATGGGTCAGGGTTAGTACTGATGCCGGAATCGATATGGCAAAGGCCGAACTCTTCATTAGTAGCATATTGGCAAGCTGCATACACTCCGTCCGACAAAACCACAACGACCGGAGACAGCGTGGCGCCCGCCAGGACGCGATGTCCGCCAGGCCGCTGGCTCCGTCGTCCCTGCCATCCAGGCTGCCTTTCCGGGCAGCCCCCGTATCAGGAACAACATGTCGGATTCCAACGACAAGCAACGCAAGCCGCTGCGCTCGACCGCGTGGTTCGGCACCGCCGACAAGAACGGCTTCATGTACCGCAGCTGGATGAAGAACCAGGGCATTCCCGACCACGCCTTCGACGGCCGCCCGGTGATCGGCATCTGCAACACGTGGTCGGAACTGACGCCGTGCAACGCCCACTTCCGCAAGCTGGCCGAGCACGTCAAGCGCGGCGTGTACGAGGCCGGCGGCTTCCCGGTGGAATTCCCGGTGTTCTCCAACGGCGAATCCAACCTGCGCCCGACCGCGATGCTGACGCGCAACCTGGCCGCGATGGACGTCGAGGAAGCGATCCGCGGCAACCCGATCGACGCCGTGGTGCTGCTGACCGGCTGCGACAAGACCACGCCCGCGCTGCTGATGGGCGCTGCCAGCTGCGACGTGCCTGCCATCGTCGTCACCGGCGGGCCGATGCTCAACGGCAAGCTCGACGGCAAGGACATCGGCTCCGGCACCGCGGTCTGGCAACTGCATGAATCGCTGAAGGCGGGCGAGATCAACCTGCACCAGTTCCTGTCGGCCGAAGCCGGCATGTCGCGCTCGGCCGGCACCTGCAACACCATGGGCACTGCCTCGACCATGGCCTGCATGGCCGAGGCGCTGGGCACCTCGCTGCCGCACAACGCGGCGATCCCGGCGGTCGATTCGCGCCGCTACGTGCTGGCGCACATGTCCGGCATCCGCATCGTCGAGATGGCGCGCGAGGACCTGACGCTGTCGAAGATCCTGACGCGCCAGGCGTTCGAGAACGCGATCCGGGTCAATGCGGCGATCGGCGGCTCGACCAACGCCGTGATCCACCTGAAGGCGATCGCCGGACGCATCGGGGTGCCGCTCGAACTGGAAGACTGGAGCACGGTGGGGCGCGACACGCCGACCATCGTCGACCTGATGCCGTCGGGCCGCTTCCTGATGGAAGAGTTTTACTACGCCGGCGGCCTGCCCGCGGTGCTGCGCCGCATGGGCGAGGCCGGACTGCTGCCGCATCCGGGCGCGCTGACCGTCAACGGCAAGACGATCTGGGACAACGTCAGGGATGCGCCGATCACCAACGACGAAGTCATCCGCCCGCTGGACCAGCCGCTGATCCGCGATGGCAGCATCCGCATCCTGCGCGGCAACCTGTCGCCGCGCGGCGCGGTGCTCAAGCCGTCGGCGGCTACGCCCAGGCTGCTGCGCCATCGCGGCCGCGCGGTGGTGTTCGAAAACCTGGAGCACTACAAGGAGCGCATCGTCGACGAGTCGCTCGAGGTCGACGAGAATTCGGTGCTCGTCCTCAAGCGCTGCGGCCCGCGCGGCTATCCCGGCATGGCCGAGGTCGGCAACATGGGCCTGCCGCCCAAGCTGCTGCGCCAGGGCATCAAGGACATGGTGCGCATTTCCGATGCGCGCATGAGCGGCACCGCCTATGGCACCGTGGTGCTGCACGTGGCACCGGAAGCCGCTGCCGGCGGGCCGCTGGCGATCGTGCGCGACGGCGACTGGATCGAGCTGGACTGCGAGGCCGGACGCCTGCACCTGGATATCGACCCCGCCGAGTTCGAGCGCCGCATGGCCGACGTGCAGCCGCTGCAGGCGCCTGCCGACGGCGGCTATCGCAAGCTGTACGTCGACCACGTGCTGCAGGCCGACCAGGGCTGCGACCTCGACTTCCTGGTGGGCTGCCGCGGCCGCGCGGTGCCGCGCCACTCGCACTGAGCCATTGCACCAAAGCGCCGGCCGCCAGGCGCGGCCGGCCAAGACAAAAAAGGAGACCCGCCATGCAAGGCACCCACACCGCGCCGATCGAGCGCGCCGCCCCGACCCGGGCTGAAACTTCACCAGCCGCGGAGGAGCACCGCATCATCGGCATGCTGGTGCGGCGCCTGATCCCGTTCCTGGCGCTGATCTATGTGGTCGCGTATATCGACCGCTCGGTGGTCGGCTTCGCCAAGCTGCACATGAACGCGGCCATCGGCATCAGCGATGCCGCCTACGGGCTGGGCGCCGGCCTGTTCTTCGTCGGCTACTTCCTGTGCGAGGTGCCGAGCAACCTGGCGCTGGAACGCTTCGGCGCGCGCCGCTGGTTTGCGCGCATCCTGTTCACCTGGGGCGTGATCACCATGGCGATGGCGTTCACGCAGGGCGCGCACAGCTTCTACATGCTGCGCTTCCTGCTGGGCGCGGCCGAGGCCGGGCTGTATCCGGGCATCCTCTACTTCCTCACCAAGTGGTTCCCGATGCGGCACCGCGCGCGCATCATCGGCCTGCTGGTGCTGGCGCAACCGATCGCGCTGATCATCACCGGACCGATCGCCGGGCTGGTGCTGTCCACCCACGGCCTGTTCGGCATGAACAACTGGCAGACGCTGTTCGTGCTGAGCGGCCTGCCCGCGGTGCTGCTGTGCCTGCCGACGCTGAAGCTGCTGCCCGAGTCGCCGGCCAGCGCCGCCTGGCTGGCGCCGGCGGACCGCGCCTGGATCGAGCGCGAACTGGCCGCCGACCAGGCCGCCTATGCACTGAAATCGCACGGCAATCCGCTGCGCGCGCTCAGGGACAAGCGCGTGCTGCTGCTGTCGCTGCTGTTCCTGCCGTTTCCGCTCAGCATCTACGGGCTGTCGCTGTGGCTGCCGACCATCATCAAGCAGTTCGGCGTTACCGATGCGATGACCGGGCTGCTGTCGGCCGTGCCCTACCTGTTTGCCGTGGTCGGGCTGTGGCTGGTGCCGCGCCACTCGGACCGCAAGCGCGAGCGCTACGGCCATATCGTGGTGGTGTCGGGCATGGCCGCCATCACCATGGCGCTGAGCGCATGGGTGCAGTCACCGGTGCTGCAGTTCCTGTTTATCTGCCTGACCGCGTTCTCGATCTACTCGATCCAGGCGGTGGTGTGGGCGCTGCCCGGCGAGTTCCTGACCGGCGCCAGCGCCGCGGTGGGCATCGCCACCATCAACTCGCTGGCCAATCTGGGCGGCTATTTCGGGCCATATGGCATCGGCGTGATCAAGGACGCCACCGGCAGCCTTGCCGCCGGGCTGTATTTCCTGGCGGCGATGCTTTTGTTTGCTGTGCTGATGGCCTTTGTCGTGCGCGCGGCGCTGCGGCCGGCGCCTGAGCGCGCCTGAGCAAGGCGCATCGAGCCCATCGCACCGGCTCAGGGCCGCCGCTTCTTCCATTCGTAGTCGGGCGGCGGGTCGGCGGCGCCGGCGCGGCCGACCGAGTCGGGATTCTCCGAACACAGCGTGACAAAGCTGACCGCCTCGCCCGCGTGCTGGCGCTGGCGCAGCGCTTCGGTAAAGCGCAGCGCCTCGCGCATCGCGTCGCTGGGGAACGACTGCGCGTGCGGCGTCAGTCCGGTGCCGAGGGCTTCGGACCAGTAGACCATGTACATAAGGCTTCCTTTTGCTTGCGCGGGGCTGCCCGGGATGCTGCAACCTTCGTTCCCGCTGCCGCGGCGGCACGCAACGGAAGGCCGGGTGCGCCGGGGACCACGATTGCAAACCCTTCCTCCGCCTTTTGCAAGCTTTGGCATGGCGTGGGCACAATGAGCGCTGCCGCGCGCCCTGCTTCCCGGCGCGGATGCCGCTGTGCCTTTCCCGTCTCCCATGCCCGAAATTGCGCTGATTCCCGCCACCGCCGCCGATACCGACCGGCTTGCCGCCATGCACGCCGCCAGCTGGCAGCACACGTACCCCGGCATGCTGCCCGACGCTTACCTGCGCGACCAGGCCTACCCCGAGCGCCTGGCGGCCTGGCGCGCGCGCATGCACGACGGCGCCGATGGCCCCGCCGAGGTCACGCTGGCGCTGGTCGACGGCGAGGCCGCCGGCTTTGCCTGCCTGTTGCCGCAGGCCGACCTACGCTTTGGCATCTACCTGGACAACCTGCATGTCCTGCCGGCTTTCCATGGCCAGGGGTTAGGCAAGCGGCTGCTGGCGCATTGCGCGCAACGGGTCGCGCAGGGCTGGCCGGGGCAGCCGCTGTTCCTCTATGTGCTCGATGCCAATGCGCAGGCGCGCGAGTTCTACCAGCGGCTGGGCGGCGAGGCATCGGCGCCGTTCGAGGACGATTTCCATGGACCTGGCCTGCGCGTGATGGTGCGGCGCGTGACCTGGCGCGACGTGGCGGAACTGGCCAGGCGGCTGGCGTAGGGCCCGCATGGCGGCGCGGCGGGCATTGCCATGCCGCGCGCCACTGGCCTACCATCGCCGGCAGGCCAACCGGAGACCACCCGCCATGACACCATCGATCGCCCGCCTGCCGCAGCCCGCCCGTTCGCGCGTGGCGCGCGCGCTGGCCGCAGCCACCCTGGCCATGCTGGCCGGCTGCGCTGGCACGCCGACAGTGCCGCCGGTCGCGGGCAACGCTGCCGGTGCCGCGGCCGCCGCGCCGCGGTGGCAGCGCGTGCATCTCGGCGCGGGCGCCGGCTATGACTTCCCGGTCTATGCCAACCACCGGCTCGATGGCGACCTGTCGCGCATTCGCGAAGTCGTGCTGGTCCAGCACGGCCTGCAGCGCAATGGCGACGACTACTATGCCGCTGGCGCGGCACTGCTGAAGGCCAGCGGCCGCAACCCGGACGAGGTGCTGCTGGTCGCGCCGAATTTTCCCGGCACGCCGGACCGGAACCAGGGCTTTACCGGCATGCCGCACTGGTCGGTGCAGGGCTGGCTCAGCGGCGAGGACGCGCTCGAGGGTCCGGTCCGGGTCAGCTCATTGCAGGTGCTGGACGACCTGCTCGCGCTCTTCACCGACAAGGCGCGGCTGCCGCAAGTGCGCAAGATGACGGTGGCCGGCCACTCCGGCGGCGCGCAGATCGTGCACCGCTATGCGGTGCTGAACCGTGTCGACGAACGCATCCGCGCGGGCGGCATCGACCTGCGCTACGTCGTGGCCAATCCGTCGTCGTATCTGTATTTCACGCCGCTGCGGCCGGCTGGCGCCGATGGCAAGTCGTTCGCGCCGTATGACCGGGCGCGCTGCCCGGACTACGACAAGTACCGCTACGGCATGCAGGACATGGTGCCGTATGCGCAAGGCGCCGACGGCATGGCGCTGTACCGGCGCTATGCCGGGCGCCAGGTGACCTATCTGGCCGGCACCGAGGACAACGATCCCAACCACCGCGTGCTCGACAAATCGTGCGGCGCCGAGGCCGAGGGCACCACGCGGCTGCAGCGTGCGCGCGGCTACCTGCGCTATGAGCGCTACCTCGCCGGCCCGGGCCTGGTCCCGGGCCACCAGGCGTATGAAGTGGTGGGCGTGGGGCACGACCAGGCGCGCATGTTCGGTTCCCAGTGCGGGGCGCAAGCCGTGTTCGGCATGCCCGAGGCGGCCAATGCCGGTGGTGCGGCGTGCCGTGCGCCGCAGCTTTGAGGCAGGCACGCGCCGACACCGGCGGCAAGAAAAAACCCGCGAAGCTCGCGGGTTCAAGTCCCTGCCCGCAGGATCGGGCTCGGAGGAGACAACCACAGGGAAACGGTGGCGCGGGATCAGCTCAGGTTGTATTTGACGACCTGTTCCTCGACGCCGACAAAACGCACCAGCTGGCGCAGCCCGCTGGGATATTCCTTGATATGGTGCCCGTCAGGGGTATCGGGCAGACGGTAATAGACTGGCGCCTTGTCGTGCACTGGCGCCAGCAGGCCGAGCGGACGCGCGTCGGCTTCCCAGGCCACGTCGCGGTCTTCGGCAAGCAGGATTCTTCCGGTCATGGACACACTCCAAAGTTGCTGCATGGTGCGGCCGGGGGCGGATCGTTTTTGCTCGCACAGTTTCAATGTATGGAATGTATGGCACTCCGGCCGGAAATGCCATTCAGCATTTTTTAATTCTGTCTGGTAAGAAATTTCTTAACTGACAAAACCGACGAATATATCGTTTCCCGACATCTCCCGCGGCGCCCTGCGGGCACCGGTCCGGCATTGCGCTACCATAGCGCCAGTTTTTGAAAGTGCGGTGACCGGCGCGCCTGCCGGCACGCCGTGCCGCCTGAACCCACTCCGGTAACCCCGCGCCCAGCAGACGCATGTCGACCCAGCACGCCTTGTTGATCTCCCTGATCGAAAAGCCTTCGTCCGGCTACGACCTGGCGCGGCGCTTCGACCGCTCCATCGGCTATTTCTGGCATGCCACGCACCAGCAGATCTATCGCGAACTGGGCCGCATGGCGGACAGCGGCTGGATTGCCGCCGATGAAAGCGACGCGGCCGAAGGCGAGGGCAACGCCGACCGGCGCAACCGCAAGAAGGTCTACCGGGTGTTGCCCGCGGGCCGTGAAGAACTGGCGCGCTGGGTGCTGGCGCCGGGCGCGGGGCTGGACCAGCGCGAGGAGATCCTGGTCAAGCTGCGCGCCGATGCGGTGATCGGACCGCTCGGCCTGGCTGACGAGATGCGGCGGCTGATCGCGCTGCACCGCGCCCGCCTCGAGACCTACCTGGCGATCGAGCGGCGCGATTTCTCGGCGCCCGACATGGACCGCGCGCAACAGCTGCGCTATGCGCTGCTGCAGCGCGGGATCCGCTTCGAGACCGACTGGGTCGCCTGGGGCGAGGCCCTGCTGCCGCTGCTGTAGCCGCAGCGGGGCTGCGCGCTCAGGCCAGGTCGACGGCGCGCGCGCCCGCCGGGCTGGCCTCGCCCAGTCCCAGGCGCCGGCGCGCCAGGGCGTACTCCTCGGCAAAGCGGCGCACCAGTTCGGCGGCCGGCACCACCCGCTTGATCGCGCCGACGCCCTGGCCGGCGCCCCAGATGTCCTTCCACGCTTTCACGCTGGTCGAGCCGAAATTCATCTTCGACGGGTCCGATTGCGGCAGCGCGTTCGGGTCCAGACCTGCGCGCTCGATGCTGCCGCGCAGGTAGTTGCCGTGCACGCCCGTGAACAGGTTGGAATAGACGATGTCGTTGGCACTGCTATCGACGATCATCTGCTTGTAGCCGTCCTGCGCGTTGGCTTCCTGCGTGGCGATAAAGGCCGAGCCGATATAGGCCAGGTCGGCGCCGGCGGCCTGCGCGGCCAGGATGGCGTCGCCGCTGGAGATCGCGCCCGACAGCAGCAGCGGGCCGTCGAACCATTCGCGGATCTCGTGCAGCAGCGCGAACGGCGACAGCGTGCCGGCATGACCGCCGGCGCCGGCGGCCACCGCCACCAGCCCGTCCGCGCCTTTTTCGATCGCCTTGCGCGCGAAGGCGTTGTTGATCACGTCATGCAGCACGATGCCGCCATAGGAGTGGACCGCGTCGTTGACTTCCTTGCGCGCGCCCAGCGAGGTGATCACGACCGGCACCTTGTAGCGCACGCACAGTTCCAGGTCATGCTCGAGCCGGTCATTGGACTTGTGCACGATCTGGTTGACCGCGAACGGCGCCGACGGGCGCTCGGGGTGCCTGGCGTCGTGCTCCGCCAGTTCGGTGGTGATGCGGTCCAGCCATTCCTCCAGCTTGGGCGCGGGGCGCGCGTTCAGCGCCGGGAACGAGCCGACCACGCCGGCCTTGCACTGGGCGATGACCAGGTCGGGATTGGAGATGATGAACAGCGGCGAGCAGACCACCGGCAGCGAAAGCCGGTTCTGCAGCTGGGCGGGAAGGGCCATGGGGGAAGTCTCCTGGGTAATTCCGGTGGATGCGTTGAAGCGATGCGGTGGCGCTGTCGGCTGGCGCGCCTCAGGCGGCGCCGGTCAGCACGTGTTTCTGGCTCGCCAGGCGCGCGGCCATGGCGGCGGCCAGCGCCTCCAGGCCGGAACGCGGACGCACCATGACCTCGAACTCGGCAATGCGGCCGGCGTCGTCGAAGCGAATCATGTCGATGCCCTTGAGCGCCTTGCCGTCCACGCTGGCACTGAATTCCAGCACCACGCTGTGGCCGTCGTCGCTGACAAAGCTGCGGTGGTAGCGGAAGTCCTGGAACACCTGGTTCACCGTGGTCAGCACCAGGGCAATGGCGGCGCGCCCGGGATACGGCGTGTGCGCCACCGGCGAGCGGAATACCACGTCGTCGGCGACGATGGCATCGAGCCCTTCCATCGACTGGGTGGCGATCATCTGGTGCCAGGCGTCGAGCGAAGCCTGGGCGGCGGGAAGCAGGGCAGTGGTCACGGGGTCTCCTGGCAGGGCGTGGTAGGTTACCGCGATTTCGTTCTGATTTATGCAACCAGTTGCATAGTGAGTCGAAAGGTAGCACGCCGGGTGGCCCGCTGCAAGCGCGGCGCGCGGCCGGCGGCGCGCAGTGACGCGTTGTCTACAATAGTCGGGATCGTCCGCCGGCCGCCGGCCCGGTGCGGGCACATCAGGAGAATCCGTGACCACCAAGCCCAGCGCCGCCCAACTCGAGCAGGCGGCCTTGTTCGATGCCGACCTGGCCGCCTGGCGCGACCATCCCGAGCGCGCGTTCGACGGCTGGCTGGCGCAGCACGGTTTTCGCCGCGGCACCAGCGTGGTCTACCGCGCCATGTGGGGCAAGCTGCTGCGCTGGTCGGCCGAACGCGGCCTGCCGCCGCTGAGCTGGTCCGCCGAGCAGATCGGCGAATTCCTGGACGCGCAGCAGCTGCACAAGTCGCACCGCTACCGCTATGCGCGGCTGATCGAACGGGTGTTCCACCACCTGTCGCGCCTGCGCGAGGGCCTGCACAACCCGGGCAGCCAGGCGGTGCGCGCCCATCTGGCCGAGGGCGAAAACGACCCCACCGCCTTCCTGCTGCCCGGCGAGCGCGACCTGCTGGTGGCGCGCATCCTTGGCCCGGCCGGCGCGCCGGCCGACACCGGCGCCGCGGCATCGCCCACGCAATGGAAGCGCGCCCGCGATGCCGCGCTGCTGGCCGTGCTGCTCGGCGGCGGCCTGAAGGTGGCGGAGGCGCGCGCGCTGCGCACCGACGTGATCGCCGATGGCGCGCCCGGGCGGATGGCGCTGCGCATGGTGCGCCCGGACAACGGCCGGGCCTATACGGTGCCGCTGTTCCCGCTGGCCCATGCCCCGCTGCGTGCCTGGCTGGCGCTGCGCGAGGCGTCCGGCACGCTCGGCAGCCTGGTGTTCCCGGCCATGCCGACCGGCCGGCCGATGCATGCCGCGTCGGTCTACCGGCGCGTGGAAATCCTGCTGGAGGAGGCCGGCGTGCTGGCCGGGCGCAGCGAGCGCGCCTCGCCGCAGACCTTGCGCAACACCTGCGCCGCCATGCATTTCGAGGCCGGCACCGGGCCCGCCGAGGTGGCGCAGTGCCTGGGCATGCGCGACCTGGAATCGGGCTGGCGGCTGCGCGCAGCGTATGCGGCGTGGCAGGCCCGGGCCGGGCTGCTGGTGCCGGTTTCAGCTGCCGCTGACTGAAGGCCGCTGGCGGGGCGCCATGGCGCATCATGGATAATAGGCATCTTTCCGAGCCGGAGGTCGTGGCGCAGGTTATTTATCGCGCACATGGTGCGCCGGCCGCGTCCGCCAACGCTGAACCGAATCCCATCGACGCCACTACCAATGCCTGAAACCCTGCTGCTGACCGGTGCCACCGGCTATATCGCCTCGCATACCTGGGTTGCCCTGCTCAATGCCGGTTACCACGTGATCGGGCTGGATAATCTGTGCAACAGCAGCCCGGCCGTGCTCGAGCGGCTCGCCACCATTACCGGACAGGCTCCGCATTTCGTGCAGGGCGACGTGCGCGACCGCGCGCTGCTGGACCGGCTCTTTGCCGAACACCGCATCGGTGCCGTGATTCATTTTGCCGCGCTCAAGGCGGTGGGCGAATCGGTCAGCCAGCCGCTCGCCTATTACAGCAACAACCTCGACGGCTTGCTGACGGTGTGCGCGGCAATGGGCGCGGCCGGGGTGAAACAACTGGTGTTCAGTTCCTCGGCCACGGTTTATGGCAATCCGCACACCGTGCCGATCCTGGAGGATTTCCCGCTGTCGGCAACCAACCCCTATGGCCAGACCAAGCTGATGGGCGAGCAAATCCTGCGCGACCTGGAAAAATCCGATCCGGCCTGGCGCATTGCCTACCTGCGTTATTTCAATCCGGTCGGCGCGCATGAAAGCGGCCTGATCGGCGAAGATCCGCGCGGCATTCCCAACAACCTGATGCCTTATGTGGCACAGGTGGCGGGCGGGCGCCGCGAGCAGCTGATGGTATTCGGCGGCGATTACCCCACCGTGGACGGGACCGGCGTGCGCGACTATATCCATGTCTGCGACCTCGCCGACGGCCACCTGGCGGCGCTCAATTATCTGCGCCGGCAGGGCCGCGGCATGACCGTGAACCTGGGCACCGGGCGTGGCTACAGCGTGCTGGAGGTGGTGCAGGCCTACCAGCGCGCCAGCGGCAAGCCGGTGCCGTACCAGATCGTGGACCGGCGCCCCGGCGATATCGCCGCCTGCTACGCCGACCCGGCGCTGGCCAACGAACTGCTGGGCTGGCGCGCGCAGCATGACCTGGACCGCATGTGCCAGGACTCGTGGCGCTGGCAGTCGATGAACCCGCACGGTTTCGACGCCTGAGCGCGGCCAGGGTTTTCGGCCACGCCAGACAAAAACGCCACGGAGATCTCCGTGGCGTTTTGCCGTGTGCCGGAGCGGGCGCTTCAGCGGATCAGGAAGTCTTCCACCGATTTGCCCTGGGCCAGGGCCTGGGTCAGCCAGCCGGGGCGCTTGCCGCGGCCGGTCCAGGTATTGCCGGCGCTGTCGCGATAACGCACCGGGACCTTGCGGTTGACCGCCTTCTTGCCGGCCGGGGCCTTCGCGCCAAAACCCAGGTCTTCCGCGGTCAGGCCATATTGATCGATTTTCTCGCGAATATCCGCGATCACCGCGGATTGTTCGCGCGCCTTGATTTCCTCGGCTTGCTTCTGCAGTTCGCTGATTTTCTGAACGATTTCCTGATACGTCGCCATTGCGTCCTCGGTTCCGGTGATTGAATTGCGCTGGGTGCGCTGGTGGGCGGGGGAAAATGCTGAAAACAATTATAACGGGACGGCTGCGCGCTGCAAATCCTGGTCGCGTTATCCCGGACGGTTTTTGCGAAAATTCTTGCTTCCGATAATTGTGTGAACTTTCAGTGGCAGGCGGAGTCGCCGAGGATTTTGCCGGTTCTGGTGGTACTGCAATGGTGGCAGGCCGTGCCGAAATCCCGGCGGTATTCGCCGCACCCGCACCGCGCCGCCGCCATGGTGTGCGGATACCGGCCATGACATTAATCGCGCCGGCATTACGGACAGGCCGCAACCTGTTTAAGCCATTGCCGCCGGCCCGCCCCATTGGCGTGGCTGATATCCGACATGGCGTTTATCGCCGATTCACCATAACCGTGCGCGCGGGGGCGGCGACTCAAGGATGAAGGGGGCGCGCCGTTATCCGGGCAGGGCGGATCAATGCGGTAACGATCCTGCCGGACCGGGGCAAGGGGTGTGTCCCGCGGGTTGCCAGTGTCTTATTTCATCATGTCCTTCCACAACAATATTCAGATCAAGACCCTGCTACGGGGCGCCATGGGAATCCTTTCGCTGCTGCTGCTGATGGTCGGCGGGGCCGGCCTGTACGGCATCTCGCAGAGCAATGATGCCCTCAGGGAAACCTATGCCAACCAGCTTGGCTCGACCATCGCGCTCAGCGATGCGATGCTGGCCACCACGCGCATGCGCCTGGCGCTGGACCGCAACGTGATGATGGGCGAGCAGGACGATCCCAAGGTCAACGTGGATCGCTCGCGCGTGTTCGTGGAGGCATCGGAGGTGGCCTGGAAGCGCTATCTGAGCCTGCCGCAGAACGCCGAGGAACAGGCGCTGGCGGCGGAACTGGGCAAGCAGCGCCAGGCCTTCATGGAGCAGGGCGTGCTGCCGCTCCAGGCGGCGTCGCTGGCGGGCAACCAGGAAGAGGCGGTGCGGCTGGCGAAGAAGGTGCTGCCTGACCTGCAGCGCAGCATGTCGAGCGCGCATGAAAAACTGCAGAAGTTCCAGATGGCGGCGGGCGAGGCCAATTTCGGCGCGGCCCAGGCAAGTTTTGCGCGCATCCGCATGCTGTCGATCGTGATGATCGTGCTCGGCCTGGCGCTTGCCGCGCTGTGCACGGTGACGCTGAACCGCGCCATCGTCGCGCCGGTGCAAGAGGCGTTGGCGGTGTTCGAGCGCATCGCCCACGGCGACCTGACCGCGCGCATCACCAGCATCTCGAACAACGAGATCGGGCGCATGATGCAGGCGCTGGCCGCGATGCAGTCGAGCCTGTCGGGCATCGTCGCCGAAGTGCGCAGCGGCGCGGATTCGATGGCGTCGGCCACGCAGCAGATTTCCACCGGCAACCTGGACCTGTCGCAGCGCACCGAGGAACAGGCCTCGTCGCTGGAGCAGACCGCCGCGAGCATGGAAGAGCTGACCACGGTGGTGCGGCAGAACGCCGACAATGCGCGCCAGGCCGGCGTGCTGGCGGGCGAGGCCTCGCAGATCGCGCTCAAGGGCGGCGACGTGGTGGGCCGCGTGGTCGACACCATGAACGAGATCAACGGTGCCTCGCGCAAGGTGGTCGAGATCATCAGCGTGATCGAAGGCATCGCCTTCCAGACCAACATCCTGGCGCTCAATGCCGCGGTGGAAGCCGCCCGCGCCGGCGAGCAGGGGCGGGGCTTCGCGGTGGTGGCGGGCGAGGTGCGCAGCCTGGCGCAGCGCTCGGCCTCGGCCGCCAAGGAGATCGAGGCGCTGATCAGCGAGTCGGGCCAGCGCGTGGAGAGCGGCACCCGGCTGGTGGCCGAAGCCGGCCAGACCATGGGCGAGATCGTGCAGGCGGTGCGCCGGGTCACGGACATCATGAACGAGATCGGCGCCGCATCGCAGGAGCAGACCAGCGGCATCGAGCAGGTCAGCCAGGCCGTGACCCAGATGGACCAGGTGACGCAGCAGAACGCCGCACTGGTCGAAGAGGCCGCGGCGGCCGCCGGCGCGCTGGAAGAGCAGGCGCAGAAGCTGAAGAACGTGGTCTCGGTGTTCACGGTCAACGCCGCGGCGGCACCGGCCATCACGGCCAATGCCGGAGCAAGGACACCGGCAAGAACGCTGGCACCCCCGGCGCCGGCTACGCCTGCCGTCGCCAGTGCCAGCCGGGCCACGCGCACCGCGACGGTGCGTAAGCTGCCGGGTGCCGCGACGGCGCGGCGCGCGGACAAGCCGGCGAGCCGTCCGGCGAGCGGCCCCGTGACGCGCCCCGCGGCGCATCCGGCGCTGGCCACGGCTGGCGGCGATGATGACTGGAGCGCGTTCTGACCCCTGCGTTCGAGTCATTGCCTTGTTCACACGGCGACTGCAAGATGACATGATGCGGGGTTTGCCCCGCGTCCTGACCGTCTTCGCGCATCTTCATCATCATCGCGCAGCCCAATGATTGCCCTGAGTTCCGTCCTGTTGCTGCTGGCTGCCCTGCTGGGTGTAGCCGCCGCCGTCGGCGTTCGCGCCGGGCGCGCGGACCAGCCGGCCGGCAGCCGGTCGCTGCGCGCACTGACCTGGTCGGCGGCGCTGCTGTCGCAATTGAGCATCGGCATGCCGGTGCTGGTGGTGGCGCTGTCGGGCAGCGTGCCGGCCGTGCACGACACGGCGCAGCTGGCGGCCAGCTTTGCCGCCGCGGCGGCGGCCACCACGGCGGTCAAGCTGCTGCTGCAGTGGCTGCGCGACGGTGCGCGCCTGTGGCGCGGCGCGGCACTGATGGCGGTGGTGGCCGGTGCCGGGCTGGTGGCGGCCGCCGGCACCCACCTGGGCCGCTCGTGCGGCGCCGGCACCGTGACCGCGCGCGATTGCATCGATGCCGCCGGCCTGCCGCACCCCGCATGGCTGGCGGGCGGGCTGACCGCGCTGTGCGCGCTGCTGTTCGCCGTGCACCGGGCGCAGTCGCGCGGCTGGCTGCCGGCGCCGGCGCGCGCCGAAGCCAGCCTGGCCGACGAACTTGCCGATGACCTGCCGGTGCTGCACCGCGGCGCCGAGCCGCGGCTGGCGCGACGCGGCGCGCGCATCCCCGGGCGCCCGGGCCGGCTGACCGTGCGTGCCGGCGCGCGCGGGCAGGACACGGTGGGCGAATACAGCGTGGCGACGGTAATGCCGGACCGCGTGGCCTTTGGCCGCTGGCTGGACCAGGCCATCGGCCAGGCCCGGCTGGCCGAGACCGGCTGCGCCGTGCTGCTGATCCATATCGCCGATTACCGCGAAGTCGACGAAGTCTTCGAAGTCCGCGCCGACGACATCCTGGCGCAGGACGCCGGCGCGCTGGCGCAGGCCGTGCTGGAGCCGCACGACTTCCTGGCGCGGCTGGCGCGCGACGAGTTTGCCGTGGGCGTGCCCGAACTGGTCCACCATGGCCGCGCGCAGGAACTGGGCTCGCGCATGCTAGGCTCGCTGGCCGAGTTCATCGCCGTGCGCGGGCTGCAGATGCAGATCGGCGTGAACATCGGCATTGCCATCTACCCGCGCGACGCGCACACCTCCGAAACGCTGATGCAGGCCGCCCGCGTCAGCCTGGCCGAAGCCCGCCAGAGCGGCTCGAACCAGGTGCGCCTGTTCAACAGCGCCGCCGGCGAGCGCGCGCGCCGCACCCGCGTGATCCGGCGCGACCTGTGGGTGGCGATCCAGGACGATACGCTGTCGCTGCAGTTCCAGCCCAAGTACGACGCGCGCCGCGGCACCGTGGTCGGCGCCGAGGCGCTGTGCCGCTGGCGCCATCCCGCGCTGGGCCAGGTCAGCCCCGCCGAGTTCATCGCCGTGGCCGAGCAGTCGGGCCAGATCGACAAACTCGACGACTGGGTCCTGACCGGCGTGTGCCGCCAGGTGCGCCAGTGGCGCGACGCCGGCGTGCCGACCGTGCCGGTGGCGATCAATGTCTCGGGGCTGCGCTTTGCCAGCCGCAACTTCCCGCAATACCTGCTGGAGCAGATCCACCAGCACGACATCCCGCCCTCGGCGATCACGCTGGAGATCACCGAGACCGCGGCGATGAAGGACATCGGCAAGTCGCTGGAAACGCTGGCCGAGCTGCAGTCGCTCGGCATCCAGGTGGCGCTGGACGATTTCGGCAGCGGCTATTCCAGCCTGGGCTATCTCAAGCGGCTGCGCGTGGGCACGCTCAAGATCGACCGCACCCTGATCGGCGGGCTCGATACCGATGCGCAGGGGCGCGCCATTGTTGGCTCGATGGTGGCACTCGCGCACGAGCTGCGCATGAAGGTGGTGGCCGAGGGCGTAGAGTCGGCCTCGCAGCTGGAGATCCTCAACGAGATGGGCTGCGATGAGGTACAGGGATACCTGCTGTCGTTGCCGCTGGATGCTGGTGGGTTTGCTGAGGCGTTGCGGGGGCAGGCTGGGTGATGCGTTTCTTGGGGCGCGGAGCGCGTCGCCGCGCTCGCACGCGTTGTCGCGTGCGAGCCCAAAGGCTTTTCTCTCCTGCTGGTTTGCCCCCCTCTCCCGCTTGCGGGAGAGGGGCGGGGGAGAGGGCCGGCGCCTCCACGCAGTCAGGCCTGCCACGCCATCGCGCCGGGCCCGGCCTGCATCCCCAGGCCCAAACTAAAGTCGTCCCGCCGCCCCGCCGATAACCACTCTGGCAGGCTGCCATGTTCGTGCGGCGGCTTGCGCCGGCCCATCCGTCGCCGGCCGCACCTTCCATCTTCCTGGCGAACCCACCCGTTCCTGCACCTCCGGAGGCGCTCATGTCATCGCCCAGCATCCTCGTTGTCGACGATTCTCCTTCGCTACGCCGCATGATCGGCGCCTGCCTGCGCGCCGGAGGGTTTGATGTCACCGAGGCCGCGGACGGGGACCAGGCGCATGCGCTGGCCGTGGCCGGCCGCTTCGGCATGCTGGTCACCGACCAGGTCATGCCCGGCATGGACGGCCTCACGCTGATCCGCAGCCTGCGCGCCACGCCGCGCTACGCGCGCCTGCCGATCCTGATGCTGACCACCGAGCAGGACGGCGGCATCCGCGAGCAGGCCCGCGCCGCGGGCGCGTCGGGCTTCCTGCCCAAGCCGTTCGACCCCGACGGCCTGATGCAGGCCGTGGCCGCGCTGCTGCAGGACGCATCCCCCTCCTCGGATGGGTAAGGAAAGACCCGGGGTCGCCCTTCAGTCACCCCGGATCCTGCCGTAAACACTGGTGGGCGAAGTCACGCCCCGGCGCAGCCAGCGGCCCTGGCCGCTGCGGCGCCAGACACCAGCATGAGCCAATTTTGGGGGGCTAGACGATGCAGCACATCGACAAGGCAGACGGCGCGGGCGAGGAGTTCCTGGCCTTTACCCTGGGCCGCGAGGAATACGGCGTCGATATCCTGAAGGTGCAGGAGATCCGCGGCTACGAGTCGGTCACCCAGATCGCGAATGCGCCCGACTACATCAAGGGCGTGATCAACCTGCGCGGCATCATCGTGCCGATCATCGACCTGCGCATCAAGTTCCGCCAGCCCAACGTCAGCTACGACCAGTACACGGTCGTGATCATCGTCGATCTCAACGATCGCACCACCGGCATCGTGGTGGACGGCGTCTCCGACGTGCTGACGCTCGCCGCCGCGCAGATCAAGCCCACGCCGCACTTCTCCGGCGAACTGGCGACCGACTATATCCGCGGCCTGGGCTCGGTCGAGCAGCGCATGCTGATCCTGGTCGATATCGAGAAGCTGCTCAACACCGAGGAACTGGCCGCACTGGAAGCGGTGTCCTGATCCTGCGGCAGCGCCCCCCCGCCGTCCGGCACGCGCTATCGGCGCGCCGGACCGAACCCGCCCGCGCTGCGGCCGCATGGACCCATGCGCCGCGCCGCGGGCAAGCAGTACAGACTTAGATGCGAAACAACCAACCCGTTACGCAGCGCGAGTACCCGCTGTCTCCGTCCGACTACCTGATCTCGCGCACCGACCTCAAGGGTCGTATCACCTTTGCCAACCGCACCTTTATCGAGGCCAGCGGCTTTGCGGCGGAAGAACTGCTGGGCGCGCCGCACAACCTGGTGCGCCATCCCGACATGCCGCCCGAGGCGTTTGCCGACCTGTGGCAAGACCTGCAGGCCGGGCGCACATGGATGGGCGTGGTCAAGAACCGCCGCAAGAACGGCGACTTCTACTGGGTCAATGCGACCGTGACGCCGACGCGCGTCGACGGCCGCGTGGTGGGCTACACCTCGGTGCGCTCGATGGCGACGCGCGAGCAGGTGCAGGCCGCGGGCGCCGCCTATGCGCGCTTTCGCGCGGGCAGTGCCGACGGGCTGGCGATCCGCCACGGCGCGGTGGTGCGCACCGGCCTGCGCGGGCTGGCGCAGGGGCTGCTGCGGCTGAACCTGAAGCGCCGCATCCTGTGGGCCCAGGCCGGCGGGCTGGTGTGGTTCCTGGCCGCGCTGGTCGCGGTGGAAATGCTGGGCGGCAGCGGCGCGGCCGGCCTGCGCCCGTGGCTGTGGGGCGGCTTTGCGCTGGCGCTGGCGTCGTCCTTCGCCGCCGGGACCATGCTGCTGGCACGCGTGAACCGGCCGGTGCGCGACATGCTGGACTTCGCGCTGCGCATGGGCGCGGGCGACCTGACCACGCGCTTCGAGCACCGCAGCGCCGACGAGATCGGCGCGTTGGCGCAGGCGATGCAGACCATGCAGCGCAGCCTGCTGTCGGTGGTGCATGAGATCCAGGAGGGCATGGCCAGCATCTCGACCGCGACGCGCCAGGTGGCCGCCGGCAACAATGACCTGTCGCAGCGCACCGAGCAGCAGGCGGCGTCGCTGGAGCAGACCGCGTCGAGCATGGAAGAGCTGACCGGCACGGTGCGCCAGAACGCCGACAACGCGCGCCAGGCCAGCGGGCTGGCGGCCAACGCATCGGACACGGCGCTGCGCGGCGGCGAAGTGGTGGGCCGGGTGGTGCAGACCATGGACGAGATCAACGATGCCTCGAAGAAGATCGTCGACATCATCGGCGTGATCGAAGGCATCGCGTTCCAGACCAACATCCTGGCGCTGAACGCGGCGGTGGAAGCCGCGCGCGCGGGCGAGCAGGGCCGCGGCTTCGCGGTAGTGGCGGGCGAGGTGCGCAGCCTGGCGCAGCGCAGCGCCAACGCGGCCAAGGAGATCAAGGGCCTGATCGGCGATACCGTGGCACGCGTCGACAACGGCTCGGCACTGGTTGGCCAGGCCGGCAAGACCATGGAGGAGATCGTGCAGGCGGTCAAGCGCGTGACCGACATCATGGGCGAGATCAGCGCGGCGTCGGCCGAGCAGAGCTCGGGCATCGAGCAGGTGAACCAGGCGGTGGCGCAGATGGACGAGGTGACGCAGCAGAACGCGGCGCTGGTCGAAGAAGCCGCCGCCGCCGCGGGCGCGCTGGAAGAGCAGGCGCTGCGGCTGCGCGATGCCGTGGCGACCTTCCGCGTCAGCATGCAGGCGGAGGTGCGGCCGCAGCGCCAGCCCGCGCATGCGCGCGGCGATGCAGCGCTGGCACGGGCCTAGGCACGGTACCAGCACGGTAGGGATCGAAGTGAAGGCAGCCGCGGCATACCGCGCTGCCAGCGTACACAGGGTGCGGCAGGCCGTGCCCGAGGCTTCAGTTACAAGGGGGAGTTGCTATGCATTGGTTCAATCAATTGCGCGTCACGACCAGGCTGGTTGCCGGATTCCTGGTGGTTGCCGTGATCGGCGCCGTGATGGGGCTGCTGGGCGTCGTCAACATGGGCCGCATGGCCGACTGGACCGGCAAGATCTACCACGGCGACCTGCGCGCGCTGAAGGCGGTGCAGGACGCCAACATCAACCTGGTCTACGCCAGCCGCTCGCAGATCGCGCTGCTGTCGGCATCGACCATGGGCGAGCGCACGATCGAGAAGGAGCAGATCGCCAAATCGCTGGCCGCGATGGATGAACGCATCCGCCAGGTGGCTGGCGCCTTCGAGAAGCCCGAGGGCAAGGCGCTGGTCAAGCAGTACCAGGACCTGTCGCCGGCGTTCCGCGCGCGCATGGAGAAGTATGTCGAGCTGGTCAGCAAGCAGCCGCTCGATACCTCGCAGTTCGAGAGCCAGGTGTTCTCCGAAAGTGCCGACCTGCTCAAGGACAGCCATGCGCTGGAAGCGGTGATGCTGCAGATGGTCAAGCGCCGCGACGACCGCGCCCGCAACAACATGGAAGAAGCGCGCAGCGTCTACGACCAGACCCGGCTGTGGATGCTGGGCCTGGTGCTGGGCGGCCTGGCGCTGTCGGTGCTGCTGGGCGTGCTGCTGGCGCGCGCGCTGTCGCGCCAGCTGGGCGGCGAGCCGGCGTATGCCGCGGCCATCGCCGCACGCATTGCCGAGGGCGATTTCTCGTCGCCGGTGGCCACCCGGGCGGGCGACAAGAGCAGCCTGGTCTATGCGATGCAGCAGATGCAGCAGCACCTGTCGCGCATGGTGCGGGATTTCAAGGCCTCGGCCGAATCGATCGGCAGCGCCTCGCGCGAGATTGCCGCCGGCAACAACGACCTGTCGCAGCGTACCGAGCAGCAGGCGGCGTCGCTGGAGCAGACCGCGTCGAGCATGGAAGAGCTGACCGGCACGGTGCGCCAGAACGCCGACAACGCGCGCCAGGCCAGCGGGCTGGCGGCCAACGCATCGGACACGGCGCTGCGCGGCGGCGAAGTGGTGGGCCGGGTGGTGCAGACCATGGACGAGATCAACGATGCCTCGAAGAAGATCGTCGACATCATCGGCGTGATCGAAGGCATCGCGTTCCAGACCAACATCCTGGCGCTGAACGCGGCGGTGGAAGCCGCGCGCGCGGGCGAGCAGGGCCGCGGCTTCGCGGTAGTGGCGGGCGAGGTGCGCAGCCTGGCGCAGCGCAGCGCCAACGCGGCCAAGGAGATCAAGGGCCTGATCGGCGATACCGTGGCACGCGTCGACAACGGCTCGGCACTGGTTGGCCAGGCCGGCAAGACCATGGAGGAGATCGTGCAGGCGGTCAAGCGCGTGACCGACATCATGGGCGAGATCAGCGCGGCGTCGGCCGAGCAGAGCTCGGGCATCGAGCAGGTGAACCAGGCGGTGGCGCAGATGGACGAGGTGACGCAGCAGAACGCGGCGCTGGTCGAAGAAGCCGCCGCCGCCGCGGGCGCGCTGGAAGAGCAGGCCAGCCACCTGCAGTCCGCGGTGGCCACGTTCCGCCTCGCCGCGGAGGATGCGCAGGCATCGTTCTCGTTGCCCGACGCGAAGCCGGTTTGCGCCGCAGTGGTGCCTGGCAAGACGGCGGGAAAGGGGCGCACGCTTGCCTCCCACAAGCGCGCGGCCGCGGCAAGCTCAGCGGCATCGGCTGAAGCCGACGCGTCGCACGCCGTCGAGCCTGCGCAGCTGGCGCCGGCGGTCGCCACCGCGCGCACGCCACGGCCTGCGCTGGCTGGTGCCGACAATGGCGACTGGAGCGCATTCTGACCCCGCCCTTTGCCCCCATCGCGGAAAGGCGCCGGGCGGCGGCCTCGGAGGCTGCCGACCAATGGATGGTGCGACTGTTTTCTCCCCTCTCCCTCTGGGAGAGGGGCGGGGGAGAGGGCAGGCGCTGCCACGAAGAGAGGCGGCAGCGTACTTGCCAGGAGCCGGCCCTCTCCCCCGGCCTCTCTCCCGCAAGCGGGAGAGAGGAGCAAACCGGCAGCATCGCCTCTTTGTCAGCAACCTGGCGGGCCGCGGCGCGGCCCGGGATGGCAATGCCATGACGACCGATATCACCCTGGCCTTGCCGCAAGAGGACGCGGCCAGGCTGCGCAAGGAATTCGACCAGTTCATCGGGGTCTCGACCGGGCTGGACCGCGAGTTCCTGCCGCCCGAGTTCCATGATTTCCTGCGCGCGCGGCTGCTGCAGCATGACGGCCCGCTGACCGAGCGCGCGGTCTCGCGGCTGCTGTCCGGGGGGGAATACGGCTGGGCGCGCCGCGTGTTCGACAAGCAGTTGCCCAATGCGCTCGCGGCGCTGATGCGCGACGCCCAGCGCTTCGGCTTCGGCCTGGCGGTGCAGCCCGGCTGGAGCGGCGAGCAGCGCCTCGCGCATGCGCGCGAATGGGCGGCGCAGGTGCTGGCCGAGTGCGGCGCCGACAGCGCCTATACCGAGGCCCTGGCCACCCAGGTGGCGGCGTCCGCGGAAGACCTGCGCGCGCTGGAAGAGCGCATGCGCACGCCGGCCTGGCGCCTGGCCGAGAGCCTGCGCCAGCGCGCCTATGACCTGATGTACGCGCTGCAGATCGAAGCCAACGAAGCCACCGGCCGCGCGCGCGTGGGCGAGCTGCGCGGCATGCTGGGCCTGGCGCTGGAGTACGGATCAATCCAGCCGGATGAGGCCGCGCGCGTGCTGGAGCAGGTGGAGCGCGTGCGCCCGGCATTGTTCCGGGAAGCCCCCGACGATGTGTTCGCGCGTCTGGCGGCATGGCTGCGCCGCCTGGTCGGAACTTGAAGCGGACACTGCCGCATCGCGTCAATTCCGGCCCGATATTTTGGACAGTATTACGCACATCATGCGTGGCGATACACTGCGCGCGGCCTTAGTCAATAGAGGAATCCAGCAGGCAACCTCCCCTGCCCAGGTGCGTTGATACAAAGGACGTTTCGACCGACTGCCTTGAGTCAAATCAAGCGTCAAAAGTGTGACTTGTTACAAAATGCGCGGGTCCAATGTATGTTTCATGCGACATTAGGTTCCCCCCCGCGTAAGTAGGGATTGGCATTGCGGGTCGATTGCCGATATAAACGTAACGGTCTCACTTACACTCTGTAACACTTGTAACGGAGTTGATTACAGTTGGACATGGGCGTAGTTCCTTAGTCGTACGTTGTACCCGCCCAGCCGCATACAAACGATCTGGTCGCCGGGCCCCCCGAGGGCACCGGTAAGCGCCGGACAAGCGGCTACGGTGGGTTTTTGGTAGCGGGGATAAATTGGAAAGCAGTGAAGTTCTCCAGGAGATCAGGGAGGTTAACCTCGCCTATCTGCTGCTCGCGCAACGCCTTGTGCGCGAAAACCAGGTCGAAGCCATGTTCAGGCTAGGGGTCAGCAAGGAAATTGCGGATATCCTTGCCAAGCTGACCTCGGCGCAACTCGTCAAGCTGGCGGCATCCAATATGGTGCTGTGCAGGTTCCGCTTCGACGACCACGCGCTTCTGTCCACCCTCACCCACACGGCCAAGAGCCATGACATGCAGCAGATCCACGCCGCGATCCTGCTCGCACGTCAGCCTGTGGAGTCGCTCAATTGACCGCGCTCCTGCAGGCCGAGCCAAACCGGAGCTACACGGCCACCTCCGTTCCCAGCCGCAAGAGCGTGCTCCAGGATGCCAACCAGACCCAGCTCGCGATCGAGCTGATCGGCCTGGGTGCGCGCCTGCAGGTGCTTGAAGCCGAGACCACGCTGTCGCGTGACCGGCTGATCCGCCTGTACAAGGAGCTGCGCGGCGTCTCGCCCCCCAAGGGCATGCTGCCCTTTTCGACCGACTGGTTCACCACCTGGCTGCCGAATATCCACTCGTCGCTGTTCTTCTCCGCTTACCAGTTCATGGTGCAGGAAGGCGAGACCGTGGGCATCCGCGCGGTGGTGGCTGCGTACCGCCTGTACCTCGAGCATGTTTCGCTGCTCGGCGGTGAAATTGTCTTAAGTTTCACGCGGGCCTGGACGTTAGTACGGTTCTTCGAGAGCAACATGCTGCAGCTGTCCCGGTGCACGTGTTGCGGCGGACAGTTTGTCACGCACGCGTATGAGCCGCACGCAAACTTCGTGTGCAGCCTGTGCCGTCCGCCGTCACGCGCAGGGAAAGTGAAGAAGCTCTCGAAAGACGCCGCCGCCGTGCAGACCAGCGCCTGATCCTGGTCAAGGTCCGCCGGCTGGCAAGCTTGCTGCGCTGGCGGACGGATCCTCTCCGTGCGCCCGTGCAACGGGCCAATGAGCGTGGCTGACGCGCGTTTTTAAGACGGGGATCCGATCGTGCTAGTAGTTCTTGGCTATGTCGTCGTGGTAGCGGCGGTGCTTGGCGGATACGCCATGACCGGCGGCCATATGGGCGCGCTATATCAACCTGCCGAAGTGGTGATCATCGCGGGCGCCGCCATCGGCGCCTTCATCGCCACCAATACCGGCAAGGCCATCAAGGCCACCGCACGCGCACTGCCGGGCCTGTTCAAGAGTTCCAAGTACAAGAAAGAGCTGTACCTGGACGTCATGTCGCTGCTCTACGTGCTGCTGTCCAAGGCACGCCGCGAGGGCATCCTGTTCCTGGAAAAGGAAATCGCCGATCCCGCCGCCAGCAGCGTGTTCAGCCAGTACCCGCGCATCCTGTCGGATCCGGTGGTGATGGAATTCCTCACCGACTACCTGCGCATGATGGTCAACGGCAACATGAATGCGTTCGAGATCGAGGCCCTGATGGACCACGAGATCGAGACCTTCCGCCATGAAGCCGAGATCCCCGCGCATGCGCTGTCGCGCGTCGGCGATGGCCTGCCCGCGTTCGGCATCGTCGCCGCGGTGATGGGCGTGGTGCATGCGCTGGGTTCGGCCGACCTGCCGCCGGCCGAGCTGGGCGCGCTGATCGCGCACGCCATGGTCGGCACCTTCCTCGGCATCCTGCTGGCCTACGGCTTTATCTCGCCGCTGGCCGCGCGCATCGAGCTCCAGGTGTCCGAGAACGTCAAGGTCTACGAGTGCATCAAGGTGGTGCTGCTGGCCTCCCTGAACGGCTACGCGCCGCTGGTGGCGGTGGAATTCGGCCGCAAGGTGCTGTACTCCACGGTGCGTCCGTCGTTCCTGGAACTGGACGACCACGTGCGTGAAGTCAAGAGCCTGAACTAAGCAGCCGGCAACGCACGCAGCAAGGGGCACCACATGAGCAGCGCACACGATATGCGTCCGATCATCGTCCGCCGGCCGAAATCGCACGCCAGGCCGCACGGCAACCACAGCTGGAAGATCGCCTACGCCGACTTCATGACGGCGATGATGGCGCTGTTCCTGGTGCTGTGGCTGCTGTCCAGCGCCAACAAGAAGACGCTGGAAGGCATTGCCGAGTACTTCCGCATGCCGCTCAAGGCCGCCATCGTCGGCGGCGAGAAAAGCAGCCAGTCGCCCAGCGTGATCCCGGGCGGGGGCATGGATGTCATGCGCAAGGACGGCGACGTCATGCGCGCCCGCAACAATGACCCCAGCGACGAACAGCGCCGCAACGAGCAGCAGGAAGCGCAGCGCCTGCGCGCGCTCAAGCAGCGCCTGGAACAGATCATCGAGAACAACCCGGTGCTGCGCCAGTTCCGGCCGCAGCTGCTGCTGGACATCACCAGCGAGGGCCTGCGCATCCAGATCCTGGATACGCAGAACCGCCCCATGTTCCGCACCGGCAGCGCCATTGTCGAAAGCTATATGCGCACCATCCTGCGCGAGATCGGCCCGGTGCTGAACGAGCTGCCCAACAAGGTCAGCCTGTCCGGCCATACCGACGCGGCCAATTATTCCAACGGCGAGCGCACCTACAGCAACTGGGAGCTGTCCGGCGACCGCGCCAACGCGTCGCGTCGCGAGCTGATCGCGGGCGGCATGCAGGAAGGCAAGGTGCTGCGCGTGCTGGGCCTGGCCGCGACCATGCCGCTGGACAAGCAGGACCTGCTGGCACCGGTGAACCGCCGCATCAGCATCGTGGTGCTGAACCAGAAGGCGCAGGCGCGCTTCGAGGCCGAGAGCGCCAGCGCCGCCGAGGTCACGGTGGCGGCGCAGTCCGGCAAGGCCGCGCAGGAGATGCAGGCAGGGCTGGCGGCAGCCTCCGCACCGGCAGCAACACCGGCAGCAACATCGGCAACAGGGCCGGCTGCAGCGCCGGACCCGGGCAGCAAACCATGACGCAGGGCCGCCGCCGCGCGCCTTGCGCCGTAACCAAGTGAATCAGGACGCCATGTCTGTCGATATCGATATCACTCAGTTTTACCAGACCTTCTTCGAGGAAGCGGAAGAGCTGCTCGTCGAAATGGAGCAGTTGCTGCTCGGCCTGGACATCGAGGCGCCCGATGCCGAGCATCTGAACGCGATCTTCCGCGCCGCGCATTCGATCAAGGGCGGCGCCGCCACCTTCGGCTTCGCCGCGCTGACCGAGACCACCCACATCTTCGAGAACCTGCTGGACCGCACGCGCCGGCAGGAACTGGCGTTGACCCGGACCATCATCGACACCTTTCTGGAAACCAAGGACGTGTTGCAAGACCAGCTCAACGCCTACCGCAACGGCACCGAACCCGATCCGGAAACGCTGAAGCGCATCTGCGCGGTGCTGCAGCAGCTGGCACAGGAAGCCGCCGGCCATGACGCGGCACCGGCACCCGCCGCGGCGCCGGCGCCCGCACCTGTCGCTGCCGCCGCTACTGCCGCGCCCGCGGGCGGCGGCCTGAAGATCCGGCTGATCAAGGTATCGGCATCCGACCAGGCGCTGCTGCGCGAAGAACTGGCCAACCTGGGCGAGATCACCGGGCAGCAGGAAGCCAACGGCGAACTGGTGGTGTGGCTCAACACCCAATGCAGCGCCGACGACATCATCGCGGTGTGCTGCTTCGTGATCGACATCGACCAGATCGTGATCGAAGCCGCGGCCGACGCGCCGGAGGCGGCGCCGGCCCAGACCGAGGTTGCGCCGCCCGCGCCCGCACCAGTGGCCGCGGCCCCGGCCCCGGCCGCCCCCGCCGCGCGTGAAAAAGCCAAGGCCGCACCGGCCCCCGCGCCCGCGCACGGCGAAGGCTCGATCCGCGTCCCCACGGAAAAAGTCGACCAGATCATCAACCTGGTGGGCGAACTGGTGATCACGCAATCGATGCTGGCGCAGACCGCATCGTCGCTGGACCCGGTGCTGTTCGACCGCCTGTTCTCCGGGATGGGCCAGCTCGAGCGCAATGCGCGCGACCTGCAGGAAGCGGTGATGTCGATCCGCATGATGCCGATGGACTACGTGTTCTCGCGCTTCCCGCGGCTGGTGCGCGACCTGGCCAGCAAGCTTGGCAAGCAGATCGACCTGGTCACCTTCGGCAAGGCTACCGAGCTCGACAAGAGCCTGATCGAACGCATCATCGATCCGCTCACGCACCTGGTGCGCAACAGCCTGGACCACGGCATCGAGACCCCCGACAAGCGCATTGCCGCCGGCAAGGACCCGACCGGCCAGCTGATCCTGTCCGCGCAGCACCACGGCGGCAATATCGTCATCGAGGTCAGCGACGACGGCGGCGGCCTGAACCGCGAGCGCATCCTGGCCAAGGCGATCCAGAACGGCCTGCCGGTGTCCGATACCATCACCGACGAGGAAGTCTGGCAGCTGATCTTCGCGCCGGGCTTTTCCACTGCGGAGGTCATTACCGACGTGTCCGGCCGCGGCGTGGGCATGGACGTGGTCAAGCGCAACATCCAGGAGATGGGCGGCCACGTCCAGATCAGCTCGCGCCCGGGCCTGGGCACCACCATCCGCATCGTGCTGCCGCTGACGCTGGCCATCCTGGACGGCATGTCGGTCAAGGTGGGCGAAGAGACCTTCATCCTGCCGCTGAACTGCGTGATGGAGTCGCTGCAGCCCAAGGCCGAAGACGTGCATACCGCGGCCAATTCGGACCGCATCATGCACGTGCGCGGCGAATACCTGCCGCTGCTGGAGATGCACCGCGTGTTCAACGTCGCCAACGCGCTGCAGGAACCCACGCAAGGCATCGCCGTGATCCTGCAGGCCGAAGGCAAGCGCTTTGCGCTGCTGGTGGACCAGCTGATCGGCCAGCACCAGGTGGTGCTGAAGAACCTGGAAACCAACTACCGCAAGGTGCCGTGCATTTCCGCGGCCACCATTCTTGGCGACGGCAGCGTGGCGCTGATCGTCGATGTCGGTGCGCTGCAGCGCACCGGCGTGCGCCGGCAGGAACCGGCGCTGGCGCAGTAATCGTCCCATCACAGGAGAACTAGACATCATGGCCGGCATCGGACACATCGATACCCCCGGAAGCGACGCTTCGGGCCAGGAGTTCCTGGTCTTCACGCTGGGGTCGGAGGAATACGGCATCGACATCCTCAAGGTGCAGGAGATCCGCAGCTACGAGACCGTCACGCGCATTTCCAGCGCGCCCGACTTCATCAAGGGCGTGACCAACCTGCGCGGCGTGATCGTGCCCATCGTCGACCTGCGCCTGAAGTTCCGCCTGGGCAACGTGCGCTACGACCACCAGACCGTGGTCATCATCCTGAACGTGGCCGGCCGGGTGGTCGGCATCGTGGTGGATGGCGTGTCGGACGTGCTGACGCTGACCGGCGAGGCGATCAAGCCCGCACCGGAGTTCGGCGTGTCGATCTCGACCGAGCACCTGACCGGCCTGGGCACCATCGACGGCCGCATGCTGGTGCTGATCGATATCGAGAAGCTGATGACCAGCCCCGAGATGGCACTGGTCGAAGCCGAGTACGCCTGATTTTCGCGCCTGATTTTCCGCATTCCCGAAGCACAGCCCATGACGCCGTTCCGCACCGCCGCCAGCGCAGCCGCTCACACCGGGTCGACCCCCGCGCCGGCCGCCTTGCTGCGGCGCGACGACGCGCGCGACTTCTTGCTGACCGAGCGCGACTTCGAGCAGATCCGCGCGCTGATCCACCGGCGCGCGGGCATCTCGCTGGGCAGCCACAAGCGCGAGATGGTCTACAGCCGCCTCGCGCGCCGGCTGCGCACGCTGCAGTTGACGGAATTCGCCTCGTACCTGGCGCTGCTGGAAGCAGATGACCGTTCGCCGGAGTGGGAATTCTTCACCAACGCGCTGACCACCAACCTGACCTCGTTTTTCCGCGAGACGCACCACTTCCCACTGCTGGCCGAGCACGCGAAGAAGATCGGCCGTCCGTACAGCGTCTGGTGTTCGGCCGCGTCCACCGGCGAAGAACCGTATTCAATCGCCATCACGCTGGCCGAGGCGCTGGGCGACCGCGCCGGCTCCGTGCTGGCCACCGACATCGACACCCAGGTACTGGCCAAGGCCCGCGGCGGCGTCTATGCGGCCGACCAGGTGGCGCGGCTGTCGCCGGAACGACTCAAGCGCTTCTTCCTGAAGGGCACCGGCCCGCGCACCGGCTCGGTCAAGGTCAAGCCGGAACTGGCTGCCACCATCGCGTTCGAGCCGCTGAACCTGCTCGCGCCCGACTGGGGCATCCGCGAGCAGTTCGACGCCATCTTCTGCCGCAACGTGATGATCTACTTCGACAAGCCGACCCAGGGCCGCATCCTGGAGCGCTTTGTGCCGCTGCTCAAGCCGCACGGGCTGCTGTTCGCCGGCCATTCGGAGAACTTCTCCTACGTCACGCGCGCGTTCCAGCTGCGCGGGCAGACCGTCTATGAACTGGCACCGGCCGCGCACGCCGCAGCCGGGCGGGGCAAGCCCTGATGCGCACGCCCCACCTGCCCGAAGCGCTGGCCACGCGCACGTACTTCGACCGCGAGTTCGGCAAGCAGGCCATCAAGCTGCTGCCCAACGAATACTACGTGACGCGCGAGGACGTGGTGCTGACCACCGTGCTGGGCTCGTGCGTGGCCGCCTGCATCCGCGACGAGGTGGCGGGCGTCGGCGGCATGAACCACTTCATGCTGCCGGACGACGATGGCAGCGCCGACCGCATGCTGTCCGCATCGATGCGCTACGGCAGCTATGCGCTGGAAGTGCTGATCAACGAGTTGCTCAAGATGGGCGCGCGCCGCGAGCGGCTGGAAGCCAAGGTCTTCGGCGGCGGCGCGGTGCTGGCCAACATGACCACGCTGAACATCGGCGACCGCAACGCGGATTTCGTGCTGCGCTACCTGAAGACCGAAGAGGTGCGCGTCGCCGCGCAAGACCTGCGCGGCCCGCATGCGCGCCGCGTCAGCTATTTCCCGATCGGCGGGCTGGCGCTGGTGCGCCGCCTGACGCGGCAGGACGACCAGGTTTCGGTGGCGCGCGACGAACGTGCGCTGGCGCGGGCCATTGCCACCTCGGCGCGCGAACCGTCGCGCTCGCCGGAACTGTTTGCGCGGCAGTCTTACTCGCGCCCGCTTCCCTGAAATCCTACAAGCCCGACCAAACATGACTGCCGCCAAGATCAAGGTGCTCTGCGTGGATGATTCCGCGCTGATCCGCAGCCTGATGACGGAGATCATCAACAGCCAGCCCGACATGGAAGTGGTCGGCACCGCGCCCGACCCGCTGGTGGCGCGCGACCTGATCAAGCGCCTGAACCCCGACGTGCTGACGCTCGACGTCGAAATGCCGCGCATGGACGGCCTGGACTTCCTGGAACGGCTGATGCGGCTGCGACCGATGCCGGTGCTGATGGTGTCGTCGCTGACCGAGCGCGGATCGGAGATCACCATGCGCGCGCTGGAGCTTGGCGCGGTGGACTTCGTCACCAAGCCCAAGCTGGGCATTCGCGACGGCCTGCTCGAATACACCGACACCATCGCCGACAAGCTGCGCGCCGCGTCGCGCGCGCGCGTACGCGCGGCCACGCCAGCGGCCGCGCCGTCCACCACCGGCACGGCGCCGGTGCCGATGCTGCGCAGCCCGCTGCTGTCGACCGAGAAGCTGATCATCCTGGGCGCGTCCACCGGCGGCACCGAGGCCATCAAGGAATTCCTGATGCCGCTGCCGCCCGACAGCCCCGCGGTGCTGATCGTGCAGCATATGCCGGCCGGCTTCACGAAATCCTTCGCGCAGCGCCTGGATGGCCTGTGCCGCATCACGGTCAAGGAAGCCGTGCATGGCGAGCGCGTGCTGCCGGGCCATGCGTATATCGCGCCGGGCGACTCGCACCTGCTGCTGGCACGCAGCGGCGCCAACTACGTCGCGCACCTGTCACAGGAAGCGCCGGTCAACCGGCATCGCCCGTCGGTCGACGTGCTGTTCGATTCGGCCGCGCAGCACGGCGGCAAGAACGTGATCGGCGTGATCCTGACCGGCATGGGCAAGGACGGCGCGCGCGGCATGCTGCGCATGCGCGAGGCCGGCGCCTACAACCTGGCGCAGGACGAGCAAACCTGCATCGTGTTTGGCATGCCGAAGGAGGCGATCGCCGCCGGCGGTGTGCATGAAGTCGTGCCCTTGCCGGCGATGACCCAGCGCGTCATGGCGCGCCTGGCCACCTACGGCACGCGCGCGCAACGGGTCTAATCGAGCCGGCAAGCCGAAACAACAAAGCCGGATCCACAAGCCATCACTGCATTTACTGGAGTTTTTAAAGTGGACAAGAACATCAAGATCCTGGTCGTGGACGACTTCCCGACCATGCGCCGGATCATCCGCAACCTGCTCAAGGAGCTGGGTTTCGTCAACGTCGAAGAAGCCGAGGACGGCGCCGCCGGCCTGGAAAAAGCCAAGGACGGCAGCTTCCAGTTCGTGATCTCGGACTGGAACATGCCCAACATGGATGGCCTTTCCATGCTGCAGGCCATCCGCGCCGACGCCAACATCGGCAAGATCCCGGTGCTGATGGTGACCGCCGAGGCCAAGAAGGAAAACATCATCGCCGCGGCCCAGGCCGGCGCCAACGGCTACGTGGTCAAGCCGTTCACGGCCGCCACGCTGGACGAGAAGATCACCAAGATCTTCGAAAAACTCGGCGGCTGAGGCGGAGGCGCGTTTGTCATGACCCCCACCCTGAGCAACGATTCCGCCGAACAACTGATCCTGCGCATCGGCAACCTGACGCGCATGCTGCGCGACAACATGCGCGAGCTCGGCCTGGACAAGGAAATCGAGCGCGCCGCACAGGCCATCCCTGACGCGCGCGACCGCCTCAACTACATCGCCGCGATGACCGAGCAGGCCGCCGAGCGCACGCTCAACGCGGTCGAACTGGCGCAGCCGATCCAGTCCGACATCGAACAGCAAGCCGAAACGCTGGACAAGCGCTGGGCCGCCTGGTTTGAAAAGCCGGTGGAACTGGCCGACGCCCGCTCGCTGGTACTGGACACCCGCGCCTTCCTGTCCGAAGTGCCCGGGCAAGCCCGCGCCACCAACAGCCACCTGCTCGACATCATGATGGCGCAGGACTTCCAGGACCTGACCGGCCAGGTCATCAAGAAGATGATGGACATGATCCGCACGCTGGAGCAGGAACTGCTGCAGGTGCTGATCGACAACGTGCCGTCCGAGCGCCGCGTGGAAGTGCAGGCGCCGTCGACGCTGATGAATGGGCCGCAGGTGAATCCGGAAGGGAAACCGGACGTGGTGTCGGACCAGGCGCAGGTGGATGATTTGTTGGCTAGTTTGGGGTTCTAAGATTTGAATACCCTGCGGCATTTCGCGATGCCACGTGTTTTCTCCCCTCTCCCGCTTGCGGGAGAGGGGCGGGGGAGAGGGCCGGAGCATCCACGAAGTCAACCGCATCAACACCTGCTCACCCACTTCATCCCGGCAATTCGACGCTGAACGCCTTTTAAGAGTTTGCCCATACTCGCGCTTGCTGCACCTCTTCATACTGGGTTCGTCGCTGCGTCGTGGCGACCGGGTTTAGCAGCCTGAAAGAGAGAGCCGAACGTTCGCCTTCCGGCGGTATCCTTACGTTCGTGCCTGCGCACGCCCCTTCTTTGGGCGGGCCCTGGCAGGGGAGCCTTCGGGCTCGCCGGCTCTCTGCTCTCTCCCGGTCTGCTAACCCTGCCTTGCGCCCGCCCACCCCTATCAGCACCCGGGGAGCGGGACTGAACCTGTATGGATAGGGGGCATTCCCATGCTTCAGTTCTTACTTGCCCGTTCTGGGCGATCGGCGATCTTCAGTACCTTCACAGTGCAGCAGGGCGCGCGTGCCGCCTATGTGGAGGTGCGTGATGTATAGCCATAGTCATCACGGTATTACCGCGGAACACAATGGTGTCGACATGCTCGTCACCGCTCACACCCCTGGGGAGAATCCGCTAAGTCTTGCGGTGCAGCGGGCGGCGCAGCTTCATGGGCTATTGCTTATGGCTAGTGAGCATGGGGCTGTTAGTTTGGAGGCGGCGGATTTGGAGCAGGGGGTTTGGGAAAGCTTGCTTTCACTCGCAGCCACGCTGGCGCATGAGACGCAGGTTTTGAGTGAGTTGGCGGCGGTGGAAGGGCAGGGGTTTGAGGTTGAGTGATGTTGGGCGGGGCGTGCAGTCGTACAGTTGTCTGCCGCCTCCATCTTCGGCAAGTGAGAAGCACCGCGATGTTCAAAAGAGCAATCCCTGGACCTGTGACGAGATGCCCCACGATTCCTTTATCGACCGGCGTGGCACGTCAGCGGAAGCGGCCCTTACAATGCTTACTCAGTATGTCTGTGCGACGAGATAAATTAGGCGCGCCGCGTCTATGCGTCAATTGTAAGACGTCGCGCAACCGGCGTATCTCTAATTCTCACCTCCAGCTATGATTTAGGAGACGCAAGCGTGCACGTAAAGGACCCGTGGTCGCAGGACCGACTAGGACGTAAGGAGGCTGCATCGTTTCTCGAGAATTATTTGGTGGGACGTTACGAGCTTCGTCAAAAATTGCAGCCTTTGTCCCCAACCGATGCCGTAGAGCCTAATACCTTCGTCTTGAATGTTCGCGCTCCTTGGGGATTTGGCAAGACGTTCTTCCTGAAGCGGCTGGCCGCCGAACTGAAGAGAAAGGGACATCCCGTTGCCTTCTATGATGCCTGGGCGAATGATTTCTCGGACGATCCTATCGTGGGATTCATTGCTGAAATCAGTCAGGGCCTCCTCAGCAAGACGCCCAATTTGGCACCAGCGGAAAAGATCCTGGACGAAGCACTTGCGGTGGGTAAAAGGATGATCAAGCCTGCCGGAAAAATTTTGGCCGGTGCGGTTGCTAAGCATCTGGCGGGGCTGTCGCTTGACGACTTCCGGGCATTAATCCAAGACGGCGATGTTGGGCGACTGCATGCCGGCGAGTTCGATGGTGAAGGATTGCTTTCGAAGATAGGCGACGTGGCATTGAAGCAGCACCTCAACCAGAAGGAGCAGATCAGCCTGTTTCATCAGAAGATGGGGCGTTTCGTGTCCGCATTGGAGGATCAGCAGGACGTTCGCTTGCCGATCTTCATCATTGTGGACGAATTGGACCGGTGCCGTCCGTCTTATGCGATCGAATTGCTGGAGGCCATCAAGCACCTGTTTGGCGTACCAGGCATCTACTTCATCGTGGCGACGAACCTGACCCAGTTAGGACATTCCGTTGCCGCCGTCTATGGCGACAAGTTCGATGCCGAGCGCTATCTGAAGCGGTTCTTCGATCAGGAGTATGCGTTGCCAGATCCGCCCCGCAACGATTTCATCGCATTCTTGATCGAGCAGTGTCCAGCAATTGCTCATTCCAAGAATATATGCGTGCCACATTTTTCAACCTATTATGGCCAGACGCTGCCGCAGCAGTTGGCGTTCAGCTTGGTTTCCGATGCGTTTAAGCTAAGCTTACGCGATCAAATGCAGGTTGCGGCTATGACCGATGCGGTGATGGTGGCGTGGCCTGAAGGCGAGCGCATCCACTTCCTGCTGCTTGTTTTCCTGGTCAGTTTGCACCATGTGTCGACGGTAAGCTTCGATAAGCTTGATGCGGGCGGTCAAGTCACGCCGACCATGGAGGGGATACCGGACTATCGCAATGTTTCCTTGGTGCTGCGAGCTCCGCATAACCGCGATGAGGTACTTGGGCATGGCCGCGCAAAATTTTACCCGCTTGCGGACGTGATCCAGACCTATCTGAACGCTGGAAAAATGGACCTACACGCATTGAGTGAGCGATCGTCTCCTGAAGGACTGAATATCGTATATGGCGAATTGCAGCGCGATATCCCCAATTCCTATGACCCTTCCGGACCAAAGCCGACGCCACCCGTGCTCAAGTATTTTGCGCGTGTCCGTCATGCCGGACAGCTCCATTGACGTGTCCATTGCCGGAGCGCCGTGGTCCACGGGCGCAAGGGGCCACTTTGCAACGAGACTGCAATGAGTTGCGGGGCCGCGCAAACGATTCAGGAGCCGCTCCAACGTCGCCAGTCGACCCAACAGAGCCATTCGACTGCATGGGGCGGAAGGGCCGAGTCGTGCCGATAAGCGGCCTTCTGACGCAGAATGCGAGGACCGCTGCGGGCCCTTCATGCGCTGTTTCGTGGCGTTTCAGTTCAGAGCTCCATTGCCTCGGTGCCCACGCAGACTGGCTGATGGCCGAATCCCTTTTAATGGCTTTGGGCAGGTCGGTACCAGGATCAACTCGCTGGTGAGCCGGGCAGTCGCTCCCAATGATGTGCTCGCCGCTGGTCGGCACGCCGATTTCGCGCTGGCGATGTCTCAGCGCTGCATACGCATCTGGTCGTCATGGCCGCTGCCGTACGACATCAGGCTTTTGCCGTCAGTCTCTCCACGCCACGCCGACTTACTTTCGATTCCATCCTTTTCTTTGCCCATCGCCATCAACCCTCTGCCATAGTCCGTCGAGCTTTACTGGATTTCGACAATATCGCGACAACCGACTCACGGGCCTGATTGGCTACAGATCCCCGGCGGAGGTCACCGGCGCTGGAAGCCTCGCGCTATTCGCGGGCCTACACTACACTGAAAGCCGCTATCGCGAATTGCTTCTGGCAGGACATGAAAACGCCTCGGTCAACTGGCATGTCCATGGCGATGCCGGTAAGTCCGCGCCGCGAGATAACAGGCATTGAACACGATAAAGTTTGGGGATCTCCTTGTCATCCTCCAACAAGCTAACGACCTGGACAATTTTGGCTCCGCTGGCCGGTTGGATTATCCTGATCGCGGGAATGCTCCTCGCGCAGGGCTGGCTGCAGTGGTTGGCCGCGCTTGCCCTGGCCGGCTCCGTATTCGCGGCAGTTCACCACGCAGAGATGGTTGCCCACAAGGTGGGCGAGCCGTTCGGCACGCTGGTGCTTGCCGTATCGATTACCGTCATCGAGGTAGCGTTGATCGTTTCAATGATGGTGTCGGCCGGACCTGAGAAGGCCGCACTGGCACGCGACACGGTATTCGCCGCGGTCATGCTGGTGTGCAATGGCATTGTGGGCCTGTGCCTGTTCATGGGCGCGCTGCGACACCGCGAGCAGGTCTTCCAGGCACCGGGCGCAAACGTTGCCCTGGCGGTGCTGGCAGCACTTGCCGTGCTGACCATGGTGCTTCCGAATTACACCTCCGCCACTCCGGGACCCGAGTTTTCCCGCTCGCAACTGGCATTCGCCGGCGTGAGCTCACTGGTCTTGTACTGCAGCTTCATTTTCGTGCAGACAATACGTCACAGGGATTACTTCCTGATCGAGGGCAGTTCGGATGAAAGCGAGCACGCGCCGCCGCCGACTTCGGCTGTTGCACTGATCAGTGCCCTGATGCTGGTTGTTTGCCTCGTGGCAGTGGTGGGACTGGCCAAGCAGTTGTCGCCAGCCGTGGAGGCTGGGGTGGAACTGATGGGTGCGCCGGAGGCTACGGTCGGCATCGTGATCGCTGCGCTGGTGCTCTTGCCGGAAGGGTTGGCTGCCTTGCGCTCGGCAATGGCCAATCGTCTGCAGACCAGCCTGAATCTGGCGCTGGGCTCGGTTCTGGCCTGCATTGGTCTCACCATACCCAGTGTCGCGGCAGTATCGGCTGCAATCGATCGCCCGCTGGCACTCGGGCTTGAGCCGAAGGAAACCGTGCTGCTGGCACTGACGATAGTGGTCAGCACGCTCACTCTGGGCATGGGTCGGACCAATATCCTTCAAGGTATTGTGCACATGATCGTGCTGGCAGCTTATCTTTTTCTGGCCTTCGCACCCTAAGGCATGTCCGTGGCCTGGCAAAACGCGGGATTGGACGATTCAGGAAGACGCGCGGGCTACGCCTTTGGCGGCGGCGGGAATGCCCATATCCAATATCCTCCCGCGCGAATGCGGCATGGTACTTAGTTGCCCGGTACTTTGCGTGAGAGCCAACGACCGTCGCTTTGCTTGCAGAACCAGCCGGTCCAGTTCCCGCTCTTTTGGGCGCGCTGCAACCGGACGTTCAGTTGGCGGCAGGACTGTCCCTGTTCGGTCGTTGATTTAAGGGGCGTAAGTTTCCCCTTGATCTCCTTGCGCGAGCCGGTTGCAGGGTAGTTCCAAGGGACGGCCGTGCGGTCTGCCCCATCATCCAGTATCTTGTTGACGGCCCGCAGGAGTTCGTCCTTCTGGGTCTTGTTCATGCTCCCGATCACGGTGCCACTCAGGGGATAGTCAAAGTACGCATCCACGGATGTGGCCATACCGCTCAAGGTTGCGCACAGAGCAAGTGCTGTCAGCAAATTTCTCGTGGCCATATCTAAATCCTTTGCCAAGAGTCCTGTGAACGCATAGGGAATTGCCCAACGGGGACACGACTCGGTCGAAATTTTTCGTGCCGATTCGGAGTGCCCCTGCCACCTTGGGTTTGACGAGTCACTGCATCCTTATGGGAGTTCCCATCAGCGATCCGAAAATGTTTTGGGGTAGGGGCTTTGCCAATGTCAGCATAGGCCATGTAATCCCGAAAGTACTGCGCTCCTGCGCTTGTCAACCAAATGGAATCAACACACACGAATGTGTGAAATGGATCGGGGGGCGGTGTGGGATCCACCGCAAAGTGCCTTGTTGCGTACAACGCTGGCGGAACGCCTCACGATGTGGCTTAGGGTCTCGACCTGTTGCGGATTGAAGTTGAGGATAGGAGCGCGTGCGGATCAAGGCGCTGGACCGGGAAGTCCGGGGACCTGTGCGACCCGTCGCCTTAAACTCTCCAGTTCCTCCCACAAGGCACATGCCAGCCGGTTTTGTTCAAGTGCAATGGCGCCCAATACGTCGGGATCGGCAGGAAGATCCGAGGCGGACAAGGCGACAGGCATGCCGACAGAGTGTTCGCCTGTCGCAGTGCCCTGCACCGCGGATGACGGCTCGGTGCCCGTATTACCGGAAACCATCAAGTGGCGGCTTTTGCTGCGCCACCGGGACACACTGCATCCGAACCGGCGCCCGAACCAGCGTGAGAAAGCGCTCAAGGATGAGAACCCCGCCAACGTCGCGACTTCCGACACGGGCCGATTGGTACTGGACAGGTATCCCTTGATCATTTCCTCCCGAACGTCGTCGACTATCGACAGATAGCTTTCGCCGTGTAGCGCGAGGCGGCTGGATACGGTCCTGCGAGAGACGCCCAGATGCTGCGCTACGCGATCCAGGGAGCAGGTGCCGGAAGGAAGCAGCGTGATGACGAGCTTTCGTACCTGCTCGGACATGGACGCATTGGACTGCGCCAGCAGCGTATCGAGGTGCCGGCGTACCTGCTGTGCCATTACCGGGTCGTAAGCCGGGATCGCGACCTCCAGATCGGACGCCCGGCAAACCAGGCCATCGAAATCCTGCTTGAACAGAACCGAGGCGCCGAACACCCTCTCGTACATGGCAACGCTTGAGGGAGCCGCATGCGTAAAGCAGATAGCTCTTGGCCGCCAGGTGGCACCAAGAATGGTTGTCAGCGTCCGATGCAGCACCCCCAGCACCAACTGCATCGCCTGTCGCACGGTGCCGGCAAAGCCATCCAGTACATCCTCCCGGATGAGAACGATGCCCTCGCTCTCCTCGATCCGCATGTGAAGCGCTTCGTTCTGCAACCGGAGATAACGGGCGACGGAGTCGAGTGCCTTGCGCAGCGTGGGTTGCTCCTGCATCACAAAGGCGAGGGGCCCAAGGTTGGACAGCTCGCGGCTCTGCGCCATGCGCAGGCCGAAGTCCGCGATTCCCGCAGCCTCGGCCGATTCCTCCAGCAGGCGCGCCACCGCCTCGGCCGGAATCATGACATCCGAGGCCAGTGCGGACGGATCGATCCTGTTGTCCCTGAGGAAGCGGTACGGATCAATACCGACGGACCTCGCCACCTTCAGGTAGTCGGTCAGGGCAGTGCTGCGAACGAGGTAAGGCATTTTTGCGTTTCCGCCACGTTGCCCGATATGTAAATAAAAACGCCCGGAATGTCAAATCAACCCATCGGCGGTCTCCGATACTTGGACCCAAGGCGCCATGACGCGGCGCCAGTTCAAAACTGTCAGGAGGCAAACGATGAGCGACAAGGCCGTGGCTACCCCCATTTGCGACCAACTGCGCGAGACGGGCAACTGGAATGCGGCATGGGATCCGATCGCGGAACTGGATCCCGTCTGGACCGAAAAATTCATGGCCATGGGCGCACACACGATGACGTCGGGCGTACTGGAGCCGAAGGTGCTCGAGTTCCTCGCTATCGCGGTGGACGCGTCATGCACCCACATGTACGCGCCGGGCACGCGCCGCCACATCCGCAAGGCGCTTGAGCTCGGGGCCACGCGGGAAGAGATCGCCGCCGTTCTGCAGGCCGTCAGTGTGCTGGGCATTCACTCCAGCAGCCTGGGCGCGCCGATTCTCCTGGAAGAGCTGGCCGCCATGGCGCAACAAAAGCCCGAAGCCGAGCGCGCCGCTGCCTGATCAACCTTTCTCCCAATCACTCATTCAAGGTACTTGACCATGCAATTCCTAGACGACTCCCTGTTGCCCGAGAACCAGGAAAAACTCGTGATCCAGGTAGCGCCGTACGGTCCGCAATGGATCCCCGGCGACTCGGACGATATCCCGGTCACGATGGACGAGCAGGTCCAGAAGGCTGTGGACTGCTACAACGCCGGCGCCACCGTGCTGCACGTCCATGTGCGCGAGGCGGACGGCAAGGGCAGCAAGCGGCTGTCGAAATTCAATGAATTGCTCGCTCTCCTGCGCGAGGCCGTTCCCAAGATGGTATTGCAGGTCGGTGGTTCGATCTCATTCGCACCCGAAGATGAGGGCCAAGCCGCCAAGTGGCTGAATGACGACACGCGTCATATGTTGGCTGAACTGGACCCCCGTCCGGACCAGGTGACGGTGGCAATCAATACCAGCCAGATGAATGTGATGGAGTTGATGACCGAAGCGGACATCGCCGGCACCTCGCTCCTGAATCCCGCGCTGCAGGCGGCCTATCGCGACATGATCTCGCCGTCCAACCCCTCATGGCATGTCGAGCACCTCAAGCGGCTGGTCGAAAACGGCATTCAACCGCAGTTCATGCTAGGCAACGTGACGCAACTGGAAACACTCGAGCGCCTGATCCGCAAGGGCCTCTACACCGGACCACTGAATCTGAACTACGTGGCGATCGGTGGCGGTGCGGCCGGGTTGCATCCGGCCGACATGCTCGAGTTCGCGCGTCGTACCCCGGATGGCGCTGTCCTCACCATCGAAACCCTGAACCGCAATGTGGTGCCGATGAACACGATGGCAATCGCGCTTGGTCTGCATGTGCGTGTCGGCATCGAAGACACGCTGTTCGGCCCTGACGGCAAGCGCGCGACCTCGGTCCAGCAGATCGAGCAAATGGTACGCATTGCCCGCGAACTGAACCGCGACATTGCTACCGGAGAGGATGCGCGCCGCATCTACCAAATCGGTACCCAGTGGAAATCCGCGGAAGAGACGCTGAACGCCTTGGGCATGGTCCCCAACCGTGCGCCGGCGCAGCGCGGTGTGCCCTTGCGCAAGGCGGCCTGAGACGTGTGTCTCCGGACGGCGCGCGGCAGCGTCCCGCATGCCGTCCGCCTGTGACGACAGTTCCTAGAAGTGGAGACATCCAATGCTGTGGAAGAAAAGCCCTTCAGCCGTTCTGGCGACCCTGTTGACCATCCACCTGCTTGCGCACATCGATCGCAACATGTTGCTGGGATTCTCGCCCCAGATCATCAAGGACCTGGCGATCAACAACGCGCAATATGGCTTCCTGGTCGGCGCGGTGTGGGTGCTGAGCTTCGGTGGCATGGCGATGATCATGGGAACGCTTGCGGATCGCTTCAGCCGTACGCGGATCATCGCGGCCGGCGTGCTGATCTGGAGCGGCTGCACCTGGGCTTCCGGGCATGCACAGAGCTTCGAGCAAATGGCCATTGCACGCTTCTTCGTTGCTAGCGGCGAAGCGGCGCTCGTGCCAGCCGCGGTGAGCCTGCTTGCCGAGCTTTTCCCGGAGAAGCGGCGTGGCACGGCGATGGGCCTGTTCTTCATGGGCATTCCTCTCGGTATCGGTTGCAGCTTCCTGCTGGCCGGCACGCTTGGTGCCACCCACGGCTGGCGCGACACCTTTTACATTCTGGGCATGATTGGCGTCGCCATCGCCGTACCGCTGGCATGGCTCAAGGAAGGTCGCGGCCAGGTCGCGCCTCAGGAACGTGGGGCCCCCGCCATGCAACAGGTCCGGGCCGTCCTCCAGCTGATCTGGGAGCACCGTGCACTTCGCTTCACCATCGTTGGCTTCGTGCTGACTCACGTCGCGTTCGCCAGCCTCTCCTTCATGCAACTGTGGTTGGTGAATGAGCGCGGCATGGACGCCAACGGCATCGCCACCCGCATCGGTGCGCTGCAACTGGTATTCGGCACACTCGGCGCGGTGGCGGGTGGCGTGCTCAGTGACCGCGTGGCGCACAGGTTCCGTGGCGGACACGCAAGCTTTATCGCGCTGCTAGTCGTCGTCAGCGCGCCGTTCGTTATCGCCTGTCGTCTCGCCCCAGCAGGCTCCGCCCTGTTCTATATCGGCATGTGCGTTGCGTTCTTCCTGCCGCTGGCAATTTATGGGCCGGCCAATGCGGCCATCGCAAGCATGACTCCGCAAAATATGCGTTCGACGATCTCCGGCTTCACGATGCTGTGCATCAATGTCTTCGCGCTTGCGACTGGCACCGTGGTCGTTGGTGCTGCAACAGACTACCTCATCGCCAACGGCGTGACGGTGCCGCTGACACGGGTGCTGCTGACCACTGACGCGCTGGCCATCTCTTCGGCACTGTTCTTCGCACTGGCTGCGCGCGTGTCGTGCAAGCAGCCGGCTGTCAACTTGCCATTCCTGCAAACGACGAAGTAAGGAATCATGATGCAACACCAAAGACAACCTCTTGCAGGCCGTGTGGCCCTGGTTACCGGCGCCGGTCGGGGGATGGGCGGCGCTATCGCGCTTGACCTCGCCACGGCAGGCGCCCACCTCGTGATCTGTGATATCGACTTGCCTGCACTCGAGCAGACGCACGCGGCAGTGGAAGCTGCCGGTGCGCAATGTCTGTCGCTGCGCTGCGACGTGTCATCGCCTGTGGAGGTCGACAGCATGTTCGGCGCCATCGTCGAGCGATTCGGCACATTGCACATCCTGGTGAATAACGCTGCGCTGGTGCCCAACCGGCCGGTTGACACCGAGCGTCGCAACAAGCACTACGCCTATATCACTTCGCCGGTGCCGCGCCAGTCGCTGGGATTCACAAGCACCATGAGCGACGAGGAATGGCATCGCTACTGGGATGTCAATGTGCACGGCCTGTTCTATTGCACTCGCGCAGCGCTCAGACTGATGGAGGCGCAGCGTGACGGCAAGATCATCAACATTGCTTCGATCGCCGGCCTCTCGGCGATGAGCGCGCATAGCCCGCATTACGGTGCCACCAAAGGCGCTGTCATCGCCTTCACCAAGTCGGTCGCCGCCGAAGTGGCCGGCGCCAATATATTTGTCAATGCCATGGCGCCAGGTGGTGTGGCAACTCCGGACTTCACGGAGTATTTCGAACGAGCTGGTGAGGAGAAGCGCAACCAGTTCTGGCAGATGGTCCCCGCCGGACGCCTTGGCACGATGCAGGAATACGCATCGACGGTGACCTATCTGGCCGGCGACCATTACCTGGTAGGCCAGGTGGTCAGCCCTAATGGTGGCGTCGTGATCTGACGAAGCGCACCAGATGCCGGAGCCGGTGGCAAGAGAATGCCACCGGCGTGCCTCCAATATCCACGCATACAGGTTTGTTGAGCTATGAACGGTTTGATGATGCACAAGCAGATGTTGATTTCCTCACTGATCATCCACGCCGATCGTCACCACGGCGATACGGAGATCGTGTCGCGGCGGGTGGAGGGCGATCTGCACCGCTATACCTTCCGCGACTGTCACCGTCGTGCGCGCCAGTTGGCCAATGCCCTCGCCAACCTCGACGTCAAGCCTTCCGACCGAGTGGGCACGCTGGCATGGAACGGCTATCGACATATGGAGTTGTACTACGGTGTTTCTGGCAGGGGCGCGGTGATGCACACCATCAACCCTCGCTTGCACGAGGACCAGGTCGTATACATTGCCGATCACGCCGAAGACAAATACATCTTCTTCGATCTGACCTTCCTGCCGCTGGTCCAGGCAATCGCCGCGCGCTGCACGACGGTCAAGGCCTTTGTCGCCATGACGGACCGGGCGCACATGCCGGAGGATTGCGGCATTGCGAACCTGCTGTGTTATGAGGATCTGCTCGAGGATAGCTCGCCGGACTACGAATGGCCGAGCCTGGACGAGGATAGTGCCAGCACCCTTTGCTACACGTCGGGAACAACCGGCAACCCGAAAGGCGTTCTGTACAGTCATCGCTCGACACTTCTGCATACTTTTGCAGCGGCGCTTCCCGATGCGCTGAATTGCTCGTCGCGCGACACGATTCTGCCCGTGGTGCCGATGTTCCATGTGAATGCCTGGGGCATACCGTATATCGCTTGCATGGTGGGCGCCAAATTGGTGTTTCCTGGTCCTGCTCTGGACGGTAAATCCCTTTACGAATTGTTTGAGGCTGAACAAGTCACCCTCTCCGCCGGAGTTCCGACGGTCTGGCAAGGCCTGCTAGGCTACGTCGAGCAGAATGGACTTGCGTTCTCGAACATGAAACGCACCGTGATTGGAGGTGCGGCTTGCTCGCCAAGCATGCTGCGCACGTTCCAGGAGGACCACGGCGTTCAAGTGCTGCATGCATGGGGGATGACGGAGCTGAGCCCGCTTGGTACGGTTGGCACGTTGAAGTCCAGGCACTCGACAATGTCCGCCATCGACCGCCATGCAGTGCAATGCAAGCAGGGGCGTGCCGTGTTTGGTGTAGACATGAAGATCGTTGACCAGGACGGGGCGGAACTGCCATGGAACGGCCAGACCTCAGGCGAGCTGCTGGTGCGCGGCCCGTGGGTGGTACGAAACTACTTTAGAAGTGAAGACGGGAACCCGCTGAGGATCGACGGCGGAGCGCATGGCTGGTTCCCGACGGGAGATGTCGCCACCATCGATGCAGATGGATTCATGCAGATCACCGACAGAAGCAAGGACGTAATCAAGTCGGGAGGTGAATGGATCGGTTCCATTGAACTCGAAAACATCGCAATGGCGCATCCAGCGGTGTCGCAAGCGGCGTGCATTGGCGCGAAGCATGCCAAGTGGGATGAGCGTCCCTTGCTCATCGTTGTTCGAAAGCCGGAGGCGGATTTGACGGGTGAGCAGATGCGTATGTTCTACGAGGGCAAGGTTGCAAAGTGGTGGATCCCGGACGACGTGGTCTTCGTCGATGCCGTCCCTTTGGGCGCGACTGGAAAGATCCTGAAAAACCGTCTGCGAGAGCAGTTCGGTGATCACTTGTTAGGCGGCGCTCATTGATCCAGCGATACAACTCCATGCTGATTTCCGAGTCGGGCTGCCACCTCGATGACCGGGTGCCCGCGCTCAATCACCCGACGCGCTGCTCGAAGTTTGCTATCAATCGCAAGATTGAACAGAGCCAAATCGCTGATGCTTGCTGCCACCTGCAGCCTCGTTCGAATAGCCCAGATTTCAGCAAGCTTCAATGGTGGCTTTTGTCCGGTCAGCTTGCCTTTGTTCCAATGCACGCGGGAGGACAGGGAGCTCATTACGGGGTTCCATGACGATCTCCGTCCGGTTGGAGGAAGACCCAGCGTGCGCCTTTGCCAGCGGGCGGTGACCGACCCATTGCGGTCATTGATTCCAGTGTCTGTGAACGACTGAGTCTGGCCGGCAAGTGACCGCTCGCCGGCCGTGACGTCATCAAACTTCAGTCTGCTCCGCCATCTCAAGGGCGTCGTCGACCTCGATGCCAAGATATCTGACAGTTCTCTCGATCTTAGTGTGTCCAAGCAGCAACTGTACTGCGCGCAGGTTCTTGGTGCGCCGGTAGATCAACGATGCCTTCGTTCGGCGCAACGTGTGTGTGCCATACGCCGAATCATCGAGGCCGATCGAAGCGATCCATCGATGCACTAGGCGGGCGTACTGCCGCGTCGAAGATGGGCAGAGGCGTGAAGTCGGCTTGGGAAAAGGTGGTCAGATGAACGGAGTCCTCGTATCCGAATCCAGGCCGCAACGCTCTCACGGGTCTGCTCGGTGATCTCAAACTGCACCGGTCGATGGGTTTTTTGCTGAGTGACTGTGGCTCGGGCGGCCACGTGACCGCCGTGGCATATGTCTTGGAACAGCAATCGAGTCAGATCGCAAGCTCGGAGCTTGCTGTCGATGGCCAAGTTGAACAGCGCAAGCTCGCGCGCATTCGACGACATTTGGAGTCTGGTGCGGATCGCCCAGATTTCCTTGAGCTTCAAGGGCGCCTTCTGGCCCGTATGCTTCCCTTTGTTCCAAGGAACGTGAGGCGCGGCGGGGGAGTTTCGCGTGTCCATGATGGTGAAGGGAGATTCAGTTTGCGCCTGCTGTAACGGTCGCTGTCCGACCCTCTTCTGCCGTTCGAGGTCGTAGGGAGCCAATGTCTGTTCCGCAAGGTACAACCGCCGCTCGCCCGGCCGAATTGGCGGGCCGGACACCAACCTGCATTCGCAGGACGCGTGGTCGCCGGGGCCAGATTTCTGGGAACGCACAAGATGCCATCGCAAATGCAGCGCGCTGCAGCGAAGCCCGTTGGGTCTCCCGAGGCAAACGGCCCAAAGCTAGTCTTGGCATACAAGCGGGAAGCACCCGGTCCCTCAAAGGCGCAAGCCGACATCATTTCCGATGTTTGCTTCGCCATTCGCGTGGCGTCATGGAGAAACGCGAGGTGAACCACACCGTAAACGCCCCCTGGTAGGCGTAGCCCAGCAGGGCGGCGACGCGTCCGATCGGATAGCGAGGGTTACTCATGTAGCGCACGGCAAGATCACGGCGCACTTCCTCGACCAGCGCGGTGAAGCTGGTGCCGGCTCGATTCGAGCCGGCGCTGCAGGGTCCGTACGCTTACCCGCAGGTGCCGGGCGACGCCTTCCACCGTTGCTTGCTCGAGCGGCAGGAGTAAATAGATCACCTTGCGCACTTCGAGCGCGGTCGAATCGATGCCGGTGGCGTTGAGGGGTGTGGCGAGGCTCTCTGCATAGCGGACCAGTTCCGGGTCAGCGCTCGGATTCGGGGAGTCGAGATCGGCGGTTGCACAAACGATGCCGTTGAAATCGCTGCCGAAGATCACGGGGCAACCAAAGAAGCGCCTATGGAACGTTTGATCTTTCGGGGCCTGATGCGTGAAGTGGACGCTCCAGGGTTTCCAGTGTGCGCCAAGCAGGGTACTGAAGTGACGGGCGAGAACACCCACGGACAGCTCGATTGCCTGCCTCGTAGGCGTGCCCGGCTCGGTCATGACTTCTTCACGGATCGTCACCGAATCACCGGTGGTTTCGACGTAGACGGCGAGCGCCTCGTTCAGCAGATGCCGGTATTGCGCGGCGGCCAGCAGCACCTCGCGCATCGTGCGCTTGTGGGCCAGCAGTACGTTGACGACTCCGACGCCGAGTTGCTGGCGCGTTTCTGCGATCTGCAGGCCAAGGGTGGGGCAGGACGCCTTCAGTGCCGTGACTTCCAGCAACTGGCAGCCAGCGGTGGCCGGGATACGACCCTCGGGATTTGCCAACGCGGCTGCATCGAGCCTGACTTCTTGAATCAGCTCGAAGGGGTTGAGCCCCAGCCGCCGCGTGACGTCGAAGTAGCCGCCCACGGTGGACGACCGCACCATCAGTTCCATCGATTTTCCCCAATGCCGTACGACACCTGGCCCTGGCCGGTCGGGATTGCTCACGCTTTCCTTGGTGTTAACACGTACTGGCATGAAATCATAAAACGTTGGCGCGTAAGAGTAAAAGCGCACAGCGAAATTCGCGTACCTTGCGTCTCCGATGCTCCTGATCTTCGATGCGCCTTCGGCGCGAACCATCCTAGACGCAGGGGCAAACCGTCACTCAGATCTGGAGGAAGAGATGCAATTTCTAGACGATTCGCTGCACCCTGAGAATCAGGACAAGGTGGTCATCACGGTGGCCCCGTACGGCCCCGAGTGGATGCCGGAGGACTTCCCAGAAGACATTCCGGTGACGATGGAGGAGCAGGTGCAAAAGGCGGTGGACTGCTACAACGCCGGCGCCACCGTGCTGCACTTGCACGTACGCGAACTCGACGGCAAGGGCTCCAAGCGCCTGTCCAAGTTCAACGAGCTGATCGCCGGCGTGCGCAAGGCCGTGCCCGACATGATCATCCAGGTCGGCGGCTCGATCTCCTTCGCGCCGGAAGATGACGGCCAGGCCGCCAAGTGGCTGTCGGACGACACCCGCCACATGCTGGCCGACCTCGACCCGAAGCCGGACCAGGTCACGGTGGCGATCAACACCACCCAGATGAACATCATGGAACTGCTGTACCCCGAATACCTCGAGGGTACGTCGCTGTCCCATCCGGCCTACGTCGAGGCCTATCGCGAGATGACCGTGCCGGCCGGCCCGGGCTGGGTCGAAGAGCACCTGCGCCGCCTGAGCAACGCCGGCATCCAGCCGCACTTCCAGCTCACCGGCATCCACGCGATGGAAACGCTGGAGCGCATGGTTCGCGCCGGCAAGTACAAGGGTCCGCTGAACCTGACCTGGATCGGCATCGGCGGCGGCTTCGATGGTCCCAATCCGTTCAACTTCGTCAACTTCGTGCACCGCGCTCCGGATGGCTGCACGCTGACCGCCGAGTCGCTGCTGAAGAACGTGCTGCCGTTCAACATGATGGCGATGGCCATGGGCCTGCATCCGCGCTGCGGCATTGAGGACACCATCATCGATCAGCACGGCAAGCGCATGACCTCGGTGCAGCAGATCGAGCAGTGCGTGCGCGTGGCCAAGGAACTGGGCCGCGAGATTGCCTCGGGCAAGGAAGCGCGCGATATCTACCGCATCGGCACCTGGTACGACAGCGCCGAAGAGACGCTGGCCGCCCACGGCATGGCGCCCAACCGCCAGGCCGGGCAGAAGAACCTGCCGCTGCGCGCTGCAGCCTGAGTCATGCCCATGCCCGCTGCCAATCCCTGCATCAACATCTGTCGCATGGACCCGGCGGGCAAGTACTGCCAGGGCTGCCGCAGAAGCTCGGTCGAGATCGGTCTTTGGGATCGCATGAGCGAAGCCCAGCGCATCGAGGTGCTGGCTGACTTGCCACTTCGCGCCCGCCGGGGCGCATCCCAGCAACCTGCGCCGGATCGCCCCTGACCTTCGCGCCGCACGCCGGGTGCTGCGCACTTATAACCCATGCACCCAGCACTATGCCGTGATCCGAGCGACTTGGCATGAAATGCAAATTCAGTGAGGCGAACTGCAAAGTTGCTCCTTCCGGCAGTTACTACACTTGCTCCGAGAATGGAGGGCGGGGGGGCGAACTGTCCGATCACATCGGCGCCGGCCGGATGAAGATCGAAGTCGAGATCAACCAGCACGGTGCGCTGGAAGATGCAATGCAGGCGCACAAAGACTTGGAAGCGCGCGAGATGACAAGCTCTTCCGTCATATAAGGAGACCGTTGTAAATGAGAATCGAACAATTAACCTGCGCCATCGGCGCGGAACTGCTCGACGTGAGTCTGGGCGATGCGCTGCGCGACGACGGCCTGTTCAAGGAAATCTACGCCGCGCTCTTAAAGCACAAGGTGCTGTTCCTGCGCGACCAAGATCTGAACAAGCTCTCGCGCCGCGACCACATGGCGTTTGCCCAGCGCATGGGCGAACTGGAAACCCATCCCATGGCACCCAGCCACCCGGAAGCCCCCGGCCTGGTGCAGATCTACAAGTCCCCGGAAAATCCGCCCGACCGCTACGAGAATGCCTGGCACTGCGACAGCACCTTCCGCGAACGCCCGCCCATGGGCGCGGTGCTGCGCTGCATCGAGTGCCCTCCGGTCGGTGGCGACACCATGTGGGCCAACATGGTACTGGCCTACGAAAAGTTGCCGGACGACGTCAAAAAGGAGATCGATGGCCTGATCGCCAACCATAGCTTCAATTCCACCTGGGCCGCTGCGTTGCCGCAGGAAAAGCGTCTGGCGATGAAGGCGCAATACCCAGATGCCGAGCACCCGGTGGTGCGCACCCATCCGGAAACCGGCGAGAAGGCCCTGTTCGTCAATGGCTTCGCGACCCACTTCGTGAACTATCACACCAAGGAGCGTGTGCGTTATGGCCAGGACTACAGCAAGGGCGGCAGTGATTTATTGCAATACCTGATCAGCCAGGCCTACATCCCCGAGTACCAGGTGCGTTGGCGCTGGAAGCCGTACAGCGTCGCGATCTGGGATAACCGCTGCACCCAGCACTATGCCGTGATGGATTACCCGCCCTGCCACCGCAAGATGGAGCGCGCCACCATCATGGGCGACCGGCCCTTCTGATTCCGGCACGTGCCGCAACCGCCGGGAGAAGCCATGACCTGGGCTGCATGGAAGCGGTGCTAACGCGCTCCATGGATGGGTTTAGCCGCTACGGGTCGACGGTCCACAAGCAGGTCTACCTCTACGGCAACCTCGACCCGAGCCCGACGGTGCTCCCGCGCAATTTTGGGATCGCATACGGCGTTGGCGGTTGGCTGCTAACGCCGTTCCTGCAGAAAATCGGCCCTGCCAGCGAGGCGAAGCTGCGCGAGCGTGTCGTCGCCGAACTCAAGACGACGTTCGCCAGCCACTACACGAAGGAGGTGACGCTCGCCGAAGCGCTTCAGCTCGACGAGATCGCCGTCTACGCCAAGCGGGGGACCGGTGCGAAGTACTTGGTCAATCCGAACAAGGGCGTTGCATGCTAGTTGGTGCCAGGTGCCAGGTGCCAGGTGCCAGGTGCCAGGTGCCAGGTGCCAGGTGCCAGGTGCCGTATGCCGAACTGACGAATGTCGCAGAAGTCGGTAGCAGACGCTGGACGGGACAGTGTCCGATGGTAGCTACCGACACACTGCCGGCAGTTAAGCCGTCAGAGTTCCAACGGCAGGTAATGGAGTGAAGCAGCCATTTGAATGGCCGCCATTTGGAGATCACGAAGGACGGCTGCTGGCCGAAGGCGGCCGCTCATCGGTCGGCAGGCCGGCAACGACCACGGATTTCCGCTTCCGACCCTCAAGAGACATACAAATTGCCGACAAGCGGTCGTTGGAAGAGTCTACTCGGCATCGACAGTCATACAATGACTGCACAAAATGACCGTATCAATTGGCGTCGACACCAGACCCTGGCAGTCGCAACTCGCGCAGAATTTTCCTCTCATACGCTGGCCAGTCCCTTGCAGAGTTCTCAATCGCAAGCTTGGCTAGTGGTAGCTGGCGAAACAAATCATCGGTGATTCGGCGGTAATCGCGATATAGAAGAATAAGCCCTTCTAATCCCTTGTAACGCCTGCGCACGCAGTAAGGGGCCGCGAGCTTCCAGTTCATCTGATATTCGATCCATTCGGCGCCACGCTCCGCACAGACAGTCCGTACAGCTTTATCGACATCCTCCTGCCAAAGGTAAAGGACGAACGGACTGAGCGGAGCAGCGACTGCGGCCAGCGCCTGTACGTAGTCGAAAATCAACGCAGACTCGGCTTCCATCAGCAGCAGGTGAGTCAGGTCTCCATGAAACAGTTGGCCGTCCATTACTGGGATGGGGGTCTCCGCCTGTGTCGCCTCGACAAAGGCTTTCCACCTAGCTAGAGCACGGTCCGCGAGTTGCTGTGGTGTCGCGTCCCGCCACGGTTCAAACCAGTGCTCAAGTTCGTCTGTCGCGCGCACGGGGTGGGGCTCTGTCCTCTCGTGGACCGGCAACGCTGGCTGCCCCGCCTCTTGCAGATGTTTCGCAATGAGGCGCATCGTCGTTGACTTGCCTGATCCCATAATGCCCTCGACGATCACAAGCCGATGCGCGGTGGAAGGCTCTGCACTGCCGGACGTCGTCGAACTCATCATTTTCGCAATCGGTTCCTTGGAAGGACACCTACGTTAGTCCATACGTGCGGGATTGTCGACAAATCGCATGCCGTTGTCGAACTTCTCGTGGCCGGATACTGCCGTCCTTTTCCCCGGAAGCGATAGCTTGCACGCCTGCTCTTTAGGCATCGCTAAGCGGTTTGTATCACGACGTCTCACCGATTTTGAGAAGCCTCGGCATAGGCGTTAGGCGCGTACGCCCGGCGGCCTCGTCGGTGATCTTCAAAAGCAGCAACCAGGACGCAACTAGCTTCATAAAGAAAAACGCCAACCCTCCCGGGTTGGCGTTTTTCTGCTTTAGGCCCTACCAGAATCAAAACTGATTCATAGTATTGTCCTTCCCCGCCGCCTTCAGCGCAGCCTCACCGCTGAAGTACTCCTTGTGATCATCCCCAATGTCCGACCCAGACATATTCTGGTGCTTGACACAAGCGATCCCCTGACGGATTTCCTTCCGCTGCACACCAGCCACATAACCCAGCATGCCCTGGTCACCAAAGTATTCCTTAGCCAGGTTGTCCGTCGACAGCGCAGCCGTGTGATACGTCGGCAGCGTAATCAGATGATGGAAGATCCCAGCTTCACGCGACGCATCTGCCTGGAACGTACGAATCTTCTCGTCAGCCAGCTTGGCCAGTTCGCTGTCGTCGTATTCCACGCTCATCAGCTGGGCGCGGTCGTAGGCCGACACGTCCTTGCCCGCTTCCTTCATCGCGTCAAACGCTTGCTGGCGGAAATTCAGGGTCCAGTTGAACGACGGGCTGTTGTTGTACACCAGCTTGGCGTTCGGGATGACCTTGCGGATTTCGCTGACCATGCCGCCGATCTGGGCGATGTGCGGCTTTTCGGTTTCGATCCACAGCAGGTCGGCGCCGTTTTGCAGCGCGGTCACGCAGTCCAGCACGCAGCGCGCTTCACCCGTGCCGGCGCGGAACTGGAACAGGTTGCTGGGCAGGCGCTTCGGGCGCAGCAGCTTGCCGTCGCGCTTGATGATGACGTCGCCATTGCCCAGCTGGTCGGCCGACAGTTCTTCGCAATCCAGGAACGAGTTGTACTGGTCGCCCAGGTCGCCCGGCTTGGTGGTCACGGCGATCTGCTTGGTCAGGCCGGCGCCCAGCGAGTCGGTGCGGGCGACGATGATGCCGTCGTCCACGCCCAGTTCCAGGAAGGCGTAGCGGATGGCGCGGATCTTGGCCAGGAAGTCCTCATGCGGCACGGTGACCTTGCCGTCCTGGTGGCCGCACTGCTTCTCGTCGGAGACCTGGTTTTCGATCTGGATGCAGCAGGCGCCGGCTTCGATGAATTGCTTGGCCAGCAGGTAGGTCGCCTCGGCGTTGCCGAAACCGGCGTCGATGTCGGCGATGATGGGCACCACGTGGGTGACGTGGTTGTCGATCTTTTGCTGGATGGCTGCCTTTTCGGCGCCGGTGGCGGCGTCCAGCTGGCGGAACAGACCGCCCAGTTCACGGGCGTCGGCCTGGCGCAGGAAGGTGTACAGCTCGCGGATCAGCGCGCTGACCGAGGTCTTCTCGTGCATCGACTGGTCCGGCAGCGGGCCGAACTCGGAGCGCAGCGCGGCCACCATCCAGCCGGACAGGTACAGGTAGCGGCGCTCGGTGCTGTTGAAGTGCTTCTTGATGGAAATCATTTTCTGCTGGCCGATAAAGCCGTGCCAGCAGCCCAGCGACTGGGTGTACTTCGACGGGTCCGCGTCATAGGCAGCCATGTCGGCGCGCATGATCTTGGCGGTGTACTTGGCGATGTCCAGGCCCGTCTTGAACTTGTTCTGCGCGCGCATGCGGGCAGCGTACTCGGGGTTGATGGCATTCCAGGCGCTGCCCTGGGTTTCTTTCAAAGCAGCCACTGCCTTGATGTCGTCTTGATACTGGGCCATGTCAGTTTCCTAAGATAAGGCGCGTTTGAGAAAAATCGTTTGGCGTGCCGACCGTGGGTCGAAGCAAACAGCGTGAACTCATTGTAGGGGGATCTGGCCCCGTTGCGGCCGAGTCTTATATAAGACATAAGACTTTGTTTATCCTTATCTTTCAATGGGTTAGACGCCAATTTTCATGATACGGAACGTTTTTTCGCAGAACGAAACCCGCAGCGTCGCTGCAGGCGGCAGAAATCCCACGATGTGAAACGCCCTTTCAGTGAGCGGGCAAAAGCGGCTCCAAGCGGCCGCCTCTCGACGGCTTCGTCACTTTTCCTCTAAAGACTCCCGGGCCGCCCGCCGTTAACCTGATGCGTACCCCATATCCCAAACAGCACCCAATTCCCCCGCCTTTTCGTGCGAATGGGAACACCCCCACGCTTCGATAATCCCCGCTGACGAATAGCGGCTGGCCGCTTCGCACGGAGCGTGGATGTCCGAAGAAAGCGATCTCGAGAAAACCGAACCCGCCTCACCCCGGCGCCTGGAAAAGGCGCGCGAGGAGGGGCAGGTGGTGCGTTCGCGCGAGCTGGCCACGTTCGTGATGCTGATTGCCGGCGTCACCGGCCTGTGGACGCTGGGCGGCCACCTGGGCCGCAGCCTGAACCAGGTGATGCAGGGCGCGCTGCGCTTCGAGCCGGCCACAGCGTTCGATCCGTCGCGCATGCTGTCGCGCTTTGCGCTGATGGTGTGGGACAGCCTGCTGGCCTTCCTGCCGTTGCTGCTGCTGTTCGGCGTGGCCGCGCTGGCCGCGCCGCTGCTGCTGGGCGGCTGGGTGTTCTCGGCCAAGTCGTTCGCGCCGCAGTTTTCGCGCCTGTCGCCGCTGGCGGGGCTGGGGCGGATGTTCTCCGCGCACTCGCTGGTGGAGCTGCTCAAGGCGGTGGCCAAGTCGATGCTGGTGGGCGCGGTGGGCGCGTGGGTGCTGTGGCGGCGCTTGCCCGAGGCCATCGCGCTGATGAATGCGCCGGTGCAGGAGGCGCTGCTGCACATGGTGGACCTGGTGATGTTCTGCTGCCTGGTGGTGTCGCTGTCGCTGCTGGTGGTGGCGGCCATCGACGTGCCGTGGCAGTACTGGGAGTTCTTCAAGAAGCTGCGCATGACCAAGGAAGAGGTCAAGCAGGAGTTCAAGGAGAGCGAGGGCGACCCCCATATCAAGAACCGCATCCGCCAGCAGCAGCGCGCCATGGCGCGCCGCCGCATGATGACCGAGGTGCCCAAGGCCGACGTGGTGGTGACCAACCCCACGCACTTTGCCGTGGCGCTGCGCTATGAGGAAGGGCGCATGGGCGCGCCGCGCGTGGTGGCCAAGGGCACCGGCGAGGTGGCCGCGCGCATCCGCGCGCTGGCGGCCGAGCACCGCGTGCCGCTGATGTCGGCGCCGCCGCTGGCGCGTGCGCTGCACCGCCATGTGGAGCTGGGCCAGGAAATCCCCGCCGGCCTCTATACCGCCGTGGCCGAAGTGCTGGCCTGGGTCTATCAACTGAAGCACTGGCACTACTCGCAGGGCCCGCAGCCGCAGGCGCCGGCGGACCTGCAGGTGCCCGATGAACTCGCCGTACCGGAAATGCGCGAATGAACGCACTAAGCAACCTGTTCAACCTGCCCGGCCTGCGCTCCGCCGGCCAGCTCAAGGCCCTGACCGGGCCGCTGCTGATCATCATGATTTTGGGGATGATGATCCTGCCGCTGCCGGCCTTTGTGCTGGACCTGCTGTTCACCTTCAATATCGCGCTGGCGATCATGGTGCTGCTGGTCAGCATGTATACGCAGAAGCCGCTGGATTTTGCGGCGTTCCCGGCGGTGCTGCTGTTCACCACGCTGCTGCGGCTGTCGCTGAACGTGGCGTCCACGCGCGTGGTGCTGCTGGAAGGGCATACCGGTCCGGACGCGGCCGGCAAGGTGGTGGAGGCCTTCGGCCACTTCCTGGTGGGTGGAAACTTTGCGGTGGGCATCGTGGTGTTCGCGATCCTGGTGGTGATCAATTTCATGGTGATCACCAAGGGCGCGGGGCGTATTGCCGAAGTCGGCGCGCGCTTCATGCTGGACTCGATGCCGGGCAAGCAGATGTCGATCGACGCCGACCTGAACGCCGGCCTGATCGACGAAGCCGCCGCCAAGAAGCGCCGCGCCGAGGTGGCGCAGGAATCGGACTTCTACGGCGCCATGGACGGTGCCAGCAAGTTCGTGCGCGGCGACGCCGTGGCGGGCCTGCTGATCATGTTTATCAACGTGGCCGCGGGCATGGTGGTGGGCATGGTCCAGCATGACCTGGACTTTGGCACCGCCGTGCACAACTACACGCTGCTGACCATCGGCGATGGTCTGGTGGCGCAGATACCGGCGCTGGTGATCTCCACCGCCGCGGGCGTGATCGTGTCGCGCGTGTCGAACGAGCAGGACGTGGGCGAACAGCTCACCGGCCAGCTCTTCGCCAACCCGCGCGTGCTGTACCTGACCGCGGGCATCATCGGCTTGATGGGCATCATCCCGGGCATGCCGCACTTTGCCTTCCTGCTGCTGGCGGGCGCGCTGGTGTGGATGGGCCGGTATATCGCGCGCCGCGCGGCCACGCAGGCGCAGACCCGGCAGCGCGAGGAGCGCGCCCCGGCGGTGGCGCAGGAATCGACCGAAGCCAGCTGGGACGACGTCACGCTGGTGGACCCGCTTGGCATGGAAGTGGGCTACCGCCTGATCACGCTGGTGGACCGCGCGCAGGACGGCGAGTTGCTGGGCCGCATCAAAAGCATCCGCAAGAAGGTGGCGCAGGAGATCGGCTTCCTGGTGCCGGTGGTGCATATCCGCGACAACCTGGAACTCAAGCCCAACGCCTATCGCATCACGCTCAAGGGCGTGGAGATCGGCCGCGGCGAAGCCATGCCGGGCCAGTGGATGGCGATCAACCCGGGCCAGGTCAGCGGCACGCTGCCCGGCGCGGCCACGCGCGATCCGGCCTTCGGGCTGCCGGCGGTGTGGATCGATGCCGGCATCAAGGAGCAGGCGCAGGCCTTCGGCTACACAGTGGTCGACGCCAGCACCGTGGTGGCCACGCACCTGAACCACCTGATCCACATGCACGCGGCCGAACTGCTGGGCCGCCAGGAAGTGCAGGCGCTGCTGGACCGCATCGCCAAGGATTCGCCCAAGCTGACCGAAGACCTGGTGCCGAAGGCGATTTCGCTGACCGCGCTGCAGAAGATCCTGCAGAACCTGCTGGACGAAGGCGTGCCGATCCGCGACATGCGCACCATCCTCGATGTGGTGGCCGAGCAGGCGCCCAAGATCAGCGACCCCAACGAGCTGACCGCGATGGTCCGCGTGGCGCTGGGCCGCGCCATCACGCAGCAGCTGTTCCCGAACAATGCCGACCTGCAGGTGATCGGCCTCGATGCCGGCCTGGAACGCGTGCTGTCGCAGGCGCTGACCAACGGCGGCGGCATCGAGCCGGGCCTGGCCGACGCGCTGCTGCAGCAGACCCAGGGCGCGGTCACGCGCCAGGAGCAGATGGGCATGGACCCGGTGCTGCTGGTGCCGTCGCAGCTGCGTCCGCTGATGGCGCGCTTCCTGCGCCGCACCATGCCGCAGCTGCGGGTGCTGTCGCACGCCGAGGTGCCCGACAACCGCAATATCCGCATCACCGCCATGATCGGCGCGTGAGGAGCCATTGATGAGCGTAGCCAAGTTTGTCGCGGCCAACGGCCGCGAAGCCATGCGCCAGGTGCGCGAAGCCATGGGCCCCGATGCCGTGGTGCTGTCCAACCGCACCGTCGAGGGCGGCGTGGAGATCGTCGCCATGCGCGATACGGACCTGGGCAGCGTGTCCGCCACCGCGCAGGTGTATGTGCCGCCCGCCCCGGCGGCCGAGCCTGCCGCCATCGGCGACCTGCGTGGCGAGCTGCAATCGATGCGGGCGATGCTGGAGCGACAGCTGGCCGGCATCAGCGCGGCGCCGGGTGTAGCCCCGAGCGCGGCGGCGCATGGCGTGGCCGCGAGCGATCCGCTGCGCGAATCCCTGTTCGAATGGCTGGTCGGCGCGGGCTTTTCCGGGCAACTGGCGCGCACGCTGCTGGCGCGGCTGCCGCTGGGCTATGACCGGCCCGCGGCTATGGGCTGGATCCGCAGCGAACTGGCCAGCAAGCTGCCGGTGCTGGCCGACGAAGATCACCTGTTCGCGCAAGGCGGCGTGCTGGCGCTGGTGGGCCCCACCGGCGTGGGAAAGACTACAACCACGGCCAAGCTGGCGGCGCGCTTCGTGCTGCGCCACGGCGCCGACAAGCTGGCGCTGCTGACCACCGACAGCTTCCGTATCGGCGCCCATGAGCAGCTGCGCATCTATGGCGACATCCTGGGCGTGCCGGTGCATGCGGTCAAGGACGCCGCCGACCTGCGCTTTGCGCTGGCGGCGATGAAGGACAAGCACCTGGTGATCATCGACACCGTCGGCATGAGCCAGCGCGACCGCAGCCTGTCGGAGCAGATCGCCATGCTGGCGGGCGTGCCCGCGCCGGTGCAGCGCGTGCTGCTGCTCAACGGCGCCAGCCACGGCGATACCCTCAATGAAGTGGTGCACGCCTACCGCCACGACGCCGCGCCGGATGGCGGCGGCATCGACGGCTGCATCATCAGCAAGCTGGACGAAGCGACCCACCTGGGCTCGGTGCTGGATGTGGTGATCCGCCACCGATTGCCTGTCTTCTATGCCTCCACCGGGCAGCGCGTGCCCGAGCACCTGGAACTGGCCAGCAGCACCGCGCTGGTCGAGCGCGCCTTCCTGACGCCGCGCCGCGGCTCGGTGTTTGCCGACGCCGATGCCGCGCGCCGCGCCGCCGCCGGCGCGACTGACGATACGCCCGCGCGCGGCGGCGCCACCGACGTGCTGCGCTCGCTGACCGACAGCGCCGACGCGCTGGGCCAGTGCGTGGCCGAACTCAATGGCGCGGGCCTGGGCTTTGACCTGGCGCGCTCGCTGTGGCAACAGCGCGGCGCCGGTGCGCCCGCCCTGCGCGCGATGTCGCAGCAGGTGCGCGAAGCCGTGTGCCGGGACGTGACCCGCCATTGCGAGCAGTACGTGCTGGCCGTCGCCGCCACGCTGCAGGTGGCCGTGCCCGGGCGCCGCGCGCCGCAGCCGATGCAGCATACGCTGTGGCTGGCGGATCGCAACGGCATGCCGCTGGCCGCCGCGGTCACGCCCGCCGGCCGCGCCGGCCAGCCGCTGGGCGAAGCCGAAGCCGACACCGCCAACCTGCGCGCCGCCATGAGCGCCACGCGCAAGGTCGTCAACCTGATCGATGCGGTGCCGTCCGCCGCCACGCTGGCGCGCTGGCAGCAGGCCGGCGAGCGCTGGGTGGCCAGCGCGCGCAAGAGCGCGCGCGTGGTCAGCGCCGGCGCCGCGTGGAAGATGGATGCCCTGGCGGACACGCTGACCTTCCACGCCGTCGGCGAAGACACCGTGCGCGAGCGCGATGCCGTGCGCTGGCTGGCAACGGCCGAGGTGCGCGTGCCGGACAGCCCGGTGCGCGGCAAGGGCACGCCCGACGGCGGTATCGACGCCTGCCTGGTGGTCGCCCGCCTGGCTGACCGCGCTAGCGGCGAGCTGCTCGATACGCGCTACCTGCTGTGCGATCCGGCGCTGGCGCAGGATGCCGCGCAGGTGGCGCGCTGGGCCTTGTGGACCGACGCGGCCGAGGCCGGCCTGCGCACGCTGCGCCATGCCATCGATCATTTCGCGCAGGACGCGCACGATGCCGCCGGCGCCGCCGTGGCCGCGCTGCAGCTGGGCATGTCGGTGCTGCGCCTGGAACACGCGCCCACCGCGGCCGCGCCCGCGTTCCTCGCGCGCCTGGCCGGGCGTACGGTGCGCCCGGGCGCGCCGGTGCCGGGCACGGTGCTCAATGAAGGCATGGGCCGCATGCTGGCCCTGCTCGACGTGCTGGAAAACTATCCGGGCCGCGCCGCCGCAGCGCCTGCCCCTGCCACTGACCCAACCGCGGAGGCCGTGCAGTGAGTTCCCTCGCCATGGACCAGGCCGAGAGCCTGCGCCGGATGCTGGCGCCGCGCACCACGCGCCGTATCGCCGTGCTGGCCAGCGAACGCGGCGCCGGCGCCACCACCGTGGCGCTGGGCTTGTCGCACGCGCTGGCGATGCAGGGCGAGCGCGTGCTGCTGGTCGATGAAGACGCCGCCGCGGCCGGGGCCACGCGCCTGTCGGGCGCCAGGCCGGGGGGTACGCTGGCCGATGTCCAGGCGGGCCGGCTGTCGCTGGAGGCCGCGGTGGGCGTGGGCCCGGGCGGGGTGCTGTCGGTGCTGCCGGCGGGCCGGCCGGTGACGGGCGCTGCCTTGCCGCCCGCGGCGATGAACGATTTCCGCAGCGTGCTGGTGGACGCCGGCATCGATGCCGACGGCGCGCTGTCGCCGCTCGCGGGCGGTGCGCATAACGTGCTGGTGGTGATGCGCCCGGAGCTGGCTTCGATCACTGCCGCCTACGCGTGCATCAAGCGGCTGCACCACCTGTATGCGTGGCGCCAGTTCCACCTGATCGTCAACCTGGCGGCAAGCGAAGCCACGGTGCAGGCCATCCTGCGCAACCTGGCGCGCACCGCCAGCCAGTATCTCGGTGTCGAAGTGCTGTGCGCGGGCTGGCTGCCGGCCGATCCGCTGGTGGCGCGCGCCGTGCAGCTGGGCCGCTGCGTGGTCGAGGCGTTCCCGGCGGCACCGGCCACCGCGGCACTGCGCCGCAGCGCCGGGGGCATCGGCGCCTGGCCGCTGCGCGCGAACGCCGCCACGCCCGCTGCCGCCCCCGCGATGGCCTGAGCCTGCCAGCCATGCCAGCCCAAACCACCACACCCTGAGCCAGCCGGCACGCCAAGGCGTACCGGTCCAGCCATCCAGCAGTCACGAGAATTGCACCATGTACACGATCCAGGGAAAGCTCGAACAGGCCGATGTGGTCAAGGCGCACGCCCAGCTGGTGCGCCGCATCGCGCTGCAGCTCGCCGCCAGGCTGCCCGCCAGCGTGCAGATCGACGACCTGATCCAGGCCGGCATGATCGGCCTGCTCGACGCCGCCAAGCGCTATGAAGACACCCACGGCGCGCGCTTCGAGACTTACGCCAGCCAGCGCATCCGCGGCGCCATGCTCGACGAAGTGCGCGCCAACGACTGGCAATCGCGCAGCCTGCGCCAGTTCACCCGCCGCATCGAACGCACCCAGCGCAACCTGGAACAGAAGCTCGGCCGCACGCCCATCGATTCCGAAGTGGCCGAGGCCATGGAGATGCCGCTGGACGAATACCAGCTGCTGCTCAACGAGGTCTATGGCTGCCAGCTGCTGCACTATGAAGACTTCGAGCGCTCCGGCGAAGAAGACTTCCTCGACCGCCACCTCGGCGGCAGCGATGACGGCAACCCGCTCACCGTGCTGATGGAAAGCGGCATGCGCGAGGCACTGGTGCGCGCCATCGAGCGCCTGCCAGAACGCGAGAAGCTGGTGCTGTCGCTGTGCTATGACCAGGAGCTGAACCTGCGCGAGATCGGCGCGGTGCTCGACGTGACCGAATCGCGCGTATGCCAGATCCGAGGGCAGGCCATCAACCGGCTGCGCAACCAGTTGCGCGGGCTGCTGTGATGCGGGGGCCGGGGCGCGCCGCGCGTGGCGCCTGCTGGCTGCTGGTTGCCGTATCGGCCTGCGCATGGGCCGCCTTCGATGCCGGTACCCGTCATGCATGGACGGGCTCGGTCAATGGACCGGCCCTATACGGCCGCGGGCAACGCGCGGTATCGCCGCCGATACTGCCCACCGGCGTATTGCCGCAATCGGAAGGGGTGATTACCTCGGTGCGCTGGCGCTACAGCTTCGCCAAGACGCCACCGCAGGAACTGCAGGCCTACCTGTGCAATGCGCAACGCTGCGTGCTGCTGCCGCAGGCCGAGGGCAGGACCGACGCGTTCCTTGGCGACGATGCCACCAAGGGGTTTGTGTTTGCGTTCCGGGTGCCGGGGCAGGGGAGCCTGGTGCCGGTGTTGCAGGGGCGGAGTAATGAGGTGGTGGTGGGGTTCAGGTAGCCTTGCCGCTTCTGGCACACGCGACTTTCAATTGCCGGTCGCGTGCTCTCTCCCCCTTGCGGGAGGCAACCCAGCCAAGAGAGCGAAGCACCCCCCGATCGCGCTCGACAAGCTATTCGGCTTTATGCGCGACATGGAAGCATTGGGATTCCAAGGCTCATAGCGACCTTCATCGCAATCGATACGGCGCCTTGAATCTGAAATCCGCATAACCTCTACAAACCGTAAAATCAGACGTTTCCGATATACGGCATTAAGGTTCATCTATATAAGCGGAAATTTAGGCCACTTCGCTTAATCATCATGATGAAAGGAATCATTCATCGTGGCGACAGAACCGACCACGGCGGTACCGTTATCCAAGGCTTCATGAACACCGAATCAAACGGAAGAGCTTGGGCTGGCGTGGGACACATGGTTGTTTGCCCTCGATGTAAGGGGACGTTTCCAATCATCGAGGGGCATGCGCAAATCACGGTGGATGGAATCGCGGTTGCTATGCACGGCATGCGAACCGCTTGCGGCGCTGTATTGCTTGCCTCGTCGACTGTCACCGTTGCTGAGCATCCGTTACCCGGCTCACCGGAAACTGCCTACATGACAAGGTCGGCAGCATGCATCGCTTCCCCAACAAGCGACATGCATACGGATATGTTTGTGTTGCGCGATCGGGCCACAGGCGAGCCCGTACCCAATACGGACTATGCGATATTGCGTGCAACCGGTGAATTTGAGTATGGCCGAACAAATGCCCACGGGCATACGCACATGCTAAGTACGGTTGCGCAAGCCGAGGGGATCGAAGTCTATGCCGAGGGCATGCGCTAATGGGAACTGTCAAACATCCTAACGGTAAGACCCTTACCCTAATTGCGCAGCGGCGAACGACTCCCCTACCGGCGGATGCACCAAAGTCTATCTATATTGAGCGCGAATTTATCGAGGTCATGGTCTTCGATAGCATGCCGGAACCGTCATCGGTAATGGGTCATGCAGCCATTGAAGTACGCGGCATTACGTACAATCGCCAAGCAGACGGCTATCATCGGCAAGCGCCAACCACGTACATTTACCGAGAGGCCGCACAACGAGATATCATCGGGCTTCGCCTATGGGTGACTCCGATGGAAGCTGACCAGCTTCAGGCCGATCTGGAAAGCCGTGTGAAAGCGGGAAAGAAATATGATCTTCTCAGGAATTCATGCTCGACGAACACCGCTCAAGCATTGGAGAACATCGGCATCCTGGCACATGACCCACGCAACATACAGACGCCCATTACGCCCGCCGAGCTACTGTCGGTGGTTAGCAAATCCAATCGTGTCGTGGAAAGAAGGCTATACCCGAAGGGCTGGAAGCATGGCGCATCCACGAACTGGTAGACCATGAGGAAGCTATTCATTGCTTTGGCATTGCTAGCCCTTATGGCAGCAGCGTACGTATTTTTCACTGGTGTACGCATTAGCTCTACGCCAAGCGTGACCATTACTGCCGTCAGGCTCTACGCGACAGAGGGCGATGCCAGTGCGCAGAGCGAGAACTTTCAGTTGTTGCCAATCAAAACCAAGTGCTATCTGACCAAGGTCGGGAGTAAGCACAACACCATGCGCGTGCGCTGCGAAGACCCGGCAGTTGAGGGTTGGATTTGGGACTTCCACCTGTTTGAGCCACCGCTTTGAGCGGCGAATCGCACTTGTCACGCGTTACTGTGGCGCGGCTACGTGCATGATTTGGAGAGCGTTGGGGAGAGAGCGGGAGTATCGACGAAGTAAAGGCTGTCGCTATTGTCACCGCCGGCCCTCACCCCCGCCCCTCTCCCGCTTGCGGGAGAGGGTTGGGGTGAGGGCGGGAGTGTCGACGAAGTGAAGACTGTCGCTATTGCCCCCGCCGGCCCTCACCCCCGCCCCTCTCCCGCACGCGGGAGAGGGAAGAAAACCCGCAGCGATATGACTGCCTCGGGCTTTCCCATATCAGATTGCGTACTCCCTCTCCCGCTTGCGGGAGAGGGTTGGGGTGAGGGCGGGACTATCAACGAAGTGAAGGCCGTCGCTATTGCCATCGCCGGCCCTCACCCCCGCCCCTCTCCCGCAAGCGGGAGAGGGGAGAAAACCCGCAGCGATATTACTGCCTCGGGCTTTCCCATATCAGATTGGGTACTCCCTCTCCCGCTTGCGGGAGAGGGTTGGGGTGAGGGCGGGAGCATCAACGAAGTAAAGGCTCCCGCCATTGCCACCGTAGAAAACGCAGAGCGGCCGAAGCCTCAACCAGCCGCCAGACTCACCCCACCCACCCCAGCCGCCGCCTTCCCATCCTTCCCATACAACCCCGCATCCCCGCCGCTATGCTGGCGCAACGCCTGGATGGCTTCGCGGGTGAAGTCGAGATGGGCGTCAACAACCGCCCCGTTGAGCGCATTGGCGTCGCGCGCGCTGCGGGCCGCAAAGATCAGCCCGCGCCAGGCATCGGCCACCGCCGGTTCAACCTGGCGACCCAGCAGTTGGCCTTCCGGGCCCGCGCGCAGCCCCAGCGCGCCCATCTGCCCTTCGCGGGTCTTGAGCTGGCGGGACAGGGCCTGGCCCAGTTCGACCTTGCGCGTCAGCAGCCCGCTCAGGGACTGGAAGTCGCCCCGCCTGAGGGCGTCGCGCTCTTCGGCGAGGAGCTGGCCGAAGGCCTGGATGCCTTCGGTTTCGCGCTGCAGTGACTGGATCAGGCTCTGGCTCATGATGGCTATTTGGCGTCGGACTGGCCGAGCTCGCGCAGGGTGGCGAGGAGGCCGTCGGCAATCTTGCCCGGGTCGATGCGGATCCGGCCCTCGGCGATGGCCTGGCGGATCTCTTCGACCTTGGCGGTATCGATATCGTCGTCGGCCGGCTGGGCCAGGCGGGCGCTGATGTCGCGCACCTGCGCGGCGAGCGGGCTGACGCTCAGGCCGGCGGACGGCGCGGCCGCGTCGGCGGCGGCCGGGGCGGCCTGGGGCCGGGCGGCGTCGCCTGCGGCGGCGTCGGCGGGCCGGGACGAGGTGGAGTGGTTGATCTTCACGGGGCGATCCTTGCTGGTTTCCTATGGCATTACGGACGCGCCGGCGAATTCTTTAGGGCGCCTGGCCCGGATTCGCTGCACGGCGGCTGCGGCGGCATTTTCGCACGCCGCTGGGCCCGGAATTCCAGTCATTTCAGCCACGGTTACAGCACCTGGCGCACTGTCATTGCAGCACGACGGTGTCGCCGCTGCGCACCAGGCCATTGACCACCTGGCCGTTGCGCAGCCTGACCTGCACGGTGTTGCCGGTGGCGGCGTCGGCCAGCACCTTGCCTTCGCTGGTGATCTGGAAGGCATCGCCCTCGACCGCCACGGTGACGGTCTGGCCCTGGCGCACGGCGATGGCCTTGCGCAGCAGGTCGGTGCGCAGCGGCGAGCCGGCGGCGATCCGGTTGGCGGTGACGGCCCCGGCCAGCTGCGCCGGGTCGGTGATCACCGCGCGCGGCAGCGCGCCCAGGTCGCCCTGGCGGATTTCGACATCGGCCTGGCCGACCGGCTCGCCGGCGCCCAGCGCGCGCGCGGCCACGTAATAGTCAGTCAGCACGGATACGCGCGCTTGCATGTAGCGCACCCACGGCCGCTCGCCGCCGCAGCGCACGCCCACCGAGACGCGGCCCCATGGCGAAGCGCCGGCAGGCAGGAACGGGTCGGGTGCGATGCATTCCGGCGCGCGCCCGCCGGACGGCGGCGCCACCTGCACGCTGACCTTGCCCGGCAGGCCGGCGGCCTGCTGCTGCAGGAAGCGCTCGACTGCCACGCGCGCGGGGTCTTCGGTGAACGGGCTCGCCGTGGCGTGGGCGGCGGCGCCGTGCGCGGCCGGTGCCTGCATGGCGACCGGCGTGACCTGCGCGGGCGCGGCCCCGGCGGCAACGGGGCCAGCCGCGCAGGCGACCAGCAGGGCGCGCGCCAGGCGGCGGACGTTGCGGCAATTCTGTTTCATCTGGACTTCCGGCAAGGACGGCGCGCCGCCCCGTGACTGGCTGCGGGCGCCGTATACATCTGTCATCGGGGCCCATTGTAGGCAGCGCCCCGCGCGCGGGCGGGGCGAAATGCGCGGATTTCCCGTCCTTATTCATCCGATTGGCGTGACAGCTCCCCGCCTAAGATGCCAACCCTGAAGAAGGCAGGTTCGCTCCGTTCCGGTGAGCGCATGGCCAGCAGGGAGATGCCAAATGATTGACAGACTTGATGCGGCGCTACGTTTCCAGCAGGAAGCGCTCAGCCTGCGCAACCAGCGGCAGTCGGTGATTGCCTCGAACATCGCGCACGCGGACACGCCCGGCTACAAGGCGCGCGACTTCGATTTCTCCAGCACGCTGGCGCAGACCGTGGAGCGCGGCCACCGCAACGAGGGCATGTCGCTGTCGACCACGTCCATGCGCCACCTGCCGGCGCAAGCGCCCGGGCGCGAGGCATTCGACCTGGCCTACCGCACCCCGCTGCAGTCCAGCGTCGACGGCAACACCGTGGAAATGGACACCGAACGCGTGGCCTTTGCCGACAACGCCGTGCACTTCGAGTCCGGACTGACGGTGATCAATTCCAGGATCAAGACCATGCTGGCCGCGATCCAGCAGTAACGACGGAGCCAACCCATGCCGGCAATGAACATCTTCGACGTCGCGGGCTCGGCCATGGCCGCGCAGTCGCAGCGCATGAACGTGACCGCGTCCAACCTGGCCAACGCCGACAGCGTGGTCAGCCCCGACGGGCAGGCCTACCGCGCCAAGCAGGTGGTGTTCGGCATGGCGCCCACGCCGGGACAGACCGACATCGGCGGCGTGCAGGTGCAAGGCGTGAGCGAGGACCCGTCGCCCCCGCGCATGGTGCACAACCCCACGCATCCGATGGCCAATGCGCAGGGCTATGTGGTGATGCCCAACGTCAACCCGGTGGAAGAGATGGTCAACATGATCTCGGCCTCGCGCTCCTACCAGGCCAACGTGGAAGTGCTCAACACCGCCAAGAACATGATGCTCAAGACGCTGACGATCGGCCAGTGACACACCCCGGCCCGTCACGGCAACGGCTCCATCCGCACCTCGCACACAACCAACTGACATGACCACCACCGCCCCGGTAGGCAGCAACACGCAAGGCATCAACGACGCGCTCAAGAGCGGCAGCGCCAGTGCGTCCGAGCTGCAGAACAACTTCCTGACCATGCTCGTCACGCAGATGAACAACCAGGATCCGCTCAACCCGATGGACAACGCGCAGCTGACTTCGCAGCTGGCGCAGATCAGCACGGTCAGCGGCATGCAGACCATGAACGCGACGCTGTCGCAGCTGCTGTCGCAGGTCAGCGCCAGCCGCGCCATGGACTCGGCCGCGCTGATCGGCCGTACCGTGATGGTGCCGGGCAAGCAGGTGTCGGTCGAAGGCGGCGTGCCGGGCAAGATTGGGCTGGACCTGCCGTCGACCGCCGACGCGGTCACGGTCGACGTGCTCGACAAGGACGGCAACGTGGTGCGCACCATCGACATGAAGGGCCAGACCGCGGGCGTGCACAACATCGCCTGGGACGGCAAGAACAACGCCGGCGTGGCGGTGGCCGACGGCGACTACACCTTCAAGGTGACCGCCACCGCCAACGGCACCTCGGTGCAGCCGGTGGCGCTGGTGTACGGCAAGGTCGAGAGCATCAGTGGCGACGCCAGCGGCGTGCTGGTGGACCTGGGCGACGGCCAGACCGCCAACGTCGACGACGTGCGCCGCATTCTCTAATACGCAGGTGCCGGCGGCGCGCGCGCGCCGGCCGGCTTCAACCACAGCCTAGTCAAAAGGAAGCAATCATGGGTTTCGGTCAAGGGGTAAGCGGCCTGAACGCCGCCGCGTCCAACCTGGACGTGATCGGCAACAACATCGCCAACGCCAACACGGTTGGCTACAAGCAGTCGGCCGCGCAGTTCGCCGATGTCTACGCCGGCACCAAGATCGGCCTGGGCGTGCGCGTGAACTCGGTGGTGCAGTCGTTCAACCAGGGCAATATCGAGGCCTCGGGCCGGTCCCTGGACGTGGCCATCACCAACGGCAACGGCTTCTTCCGCCTGACCAGCCCGGAAGGCGCGGTCTACTACTCGCGCAACGGCCAGTTCCAGCGCCAGGAAGACGGCCGCATCACCAACATGCAGGGCCTGCAGGTGACCGGGTATCCCGCGGGCGTGGCCGGCGGCGCCGGCGTGCAGCCACAGCCGCTGGTGATCAGCAACGCGCAGATGGAGCCGCGCGCCACCAGCAGCATCACCGCCAAGTTCCAGCTGGATTCGCGCGCCACCGTGCCGGCGCAGGCGTTTGCCAGCGCGCCCGGCTCGCCGCCGACCAGCAACATGTTCAACTACAGCACGGCGATCAACGTCTATGACTCGCTCGGCAACAAGCAGCAGCTGATGGCGTATTTCGCCAAGGTGGCGGACTCGGCCGTGGCGCCGGTCCATCCCACCGTGGCCGGCGGTACCGACTGGCAGATGTACGTGACCGACGTCAACGGCAACATGGTCGGCGGCGCGCCCGCCACGCTGGCGTTCGACAACGCGGGCGCGCTGCAGTCGCCCGCGGCCGGCGCCGTGACCCTGACCCAGCCGGCCGCCAACGGCGCGCAGGCCATGGCGATGAAGCTAGACCTGACCGGCACCACCCAGTTCGGCGCCGACAACGACGTCAAGCAGCTCAGCCAGAACGGCTACACCTCGGGCAGCCTGCTGGGCTTCTCGGTCAATGGCGACGGTACCATCACCGGCAACTATTCCAACGAGCAGACCAAGCCGCTGGGCCAGATCGTGATGGCCGCGTTCGGCAACGTCGAAGGCCTGAAGCCGGAGGGCGACAACGTGTGGTCGGCCACCGGTGCTTCCGGCCAGGCGCTGGTCGGCGTGGCCGGCGGCAGCATGGGCACGCTGCGCTCGAATGCGGTGGAGGCCTCGAACGTGGACCTGTCCGGCCAGCTGGTCAACCTGATCGTGGCCCAGCGCAACTACCAGGCCAACGCGCAGACCATCAAGGCGCAGGACACGGTCATGCAGACCCTGGTCAACCTGTGACCGCCACGCTGAGCTGAGCCGCCGCCATGGACCGCATGATCTACACCGCCCTGTCGGGCGCCAAGCAGATACTCGACCAGCAAGCGGCGGTATCGAACAACCTCGCCAACGTCTCGACGCCGGCCTTCCGCGCCCAGGTCAACCTGTACCGCGCGGTGCCGGTGGTCGGGCCGGAGGCGGGCACGCGCGCCTTCACGCTGGCCTCCACGCCCGGCGCCGACATGCGCGCCGGCCCGCTGACCTATACCGGCCGCGCGCTGGACGTGGCGCTGCAGGGCAATGGCTGGTTGGTGGTGCAGGCGCCCGACGGCAGCGAGGCCTACACCCGCGCCGGCGCGCTGCAGGTGGCGCAGGACGGCCAGGTGCAGACCCTCTCCGGGCTGCCGGTGATGGGCGACGGCGGGCCGCTGGCGGTGCCGCCGGGCTCGCAGGTGACCATCGGCAGCGACGGCACCATCACCGCGCGCGGCCCGGGCGAAGCCTCGGCCGGGCTGGCGCAGGTGGGCCGGCTGCGCGTGGTCAACCCGCCCAACGACGCCATCGCACGCGGCGATGACGGCCTGTTCCGGCTGCGCCCCGGGGCCCAGCCGCTGGAGGCCGATGCCACCGTGCGCGTGATCTCGGGCGCGCTCGAAGGCAGCAACGTCAACCCGACCGAAGCCATGGTCGAGATGATCGCCAACGCGCGCCGCTTCGAGATGCAGATGAAGATGATCCAGGGCGCCGACGGCAACGAGCAGCGCGCCAACCAGCTGCTCTCGACCAACTGAACCGAATGACCGGCCGGCACGCCGTACCGTGCCAGGCCCCACGCAAGGACCAACATGATCCGCTCTCTCTGGATTGCCAAGACCGGCCTCGATGCGCAGCAGACGCAGATGGACGTGATCTCGAACAACCTGGCCAACGTCTCGACCAATGGCTTCAAGCGCGGCCGCGCGGTGTTCGAGGAACTGATGTACCAGACCATCCGCCAGCCCGGCGCGCTGTCGTCGGACCAGACCACGCTGCCCTCGGGCATGCAGCTGGGCACCGGCGTGCGCCCGGTGGCGACCGAGCGCATCCACACCCAGGGCAACCCGCAGCAGACCGGCAATGCCAAGGACGTGGCCATCCTGGGCCAGGGCTTCTTCCAGGTGGCGCTGCCCGACGGCACCACCGCCTATACCCGCGACGGCTCGTTCCAGGTGGACCAGAACGGCCAGCTGGTGACTTCCAGCGGCTTCGTGATCCAGCCCGCCATCACCATCCCCGCCAACACGCTGACGATGACCGTCGGGCGCGACGGCACGGTGTCGGTGACCCAGCCGGGCTCCAGCGCCAACGTGCAGGTGGGGCAGCTGCAGCTGGCCACCTTCATGAACCCGGCCGGCCTGGAAAGCATGGGCGAGAACCTGTACGTGCAGACCGACGCCTCGGGCGCGCCCAATACCACCGTGCCGGGCCTGAACGGCGCGGGCGTGGTGCAGCAGAACTACGTCGAGGCCTCCAACGTGAACGTGGTCGAGGAACTGGTCAGCATGATCCAGACCCAGCGCGCGTACGAAATCAACAGCAAGGCGGTGCAGGCATCGGACCAGATGCTGCAGCGCCTGGCGCAAATGGGTTGACTGGTGTGAACATGGCCACCTTGCTTTCCCGCCCGGGCGCGCGTGCGCTGGCTGGCCTGGCCGGCGTGGCAATGCTGGCCAGCAGCGGCTGCGCGCTGATGCCGCGCGAGCCGCTGGTGCAGATGCCGACCACGGCGCGCGCCGAGCCGCGGCCGATCGGGCCGGGCACCGGCTCGATCTTCGCGTCCTCGTATGCCGGCAACCCGCTGTTCGAGGATCGCCGCCCGCGCAATGTCGGCGACATCCTGACGATCGTCATCACCGAGAACGTCAACGCCAGCAAGAACTCGGGCACCAACGCCAGCCGCAACGGCAACACCTCGCTGGCATTCGATGCCGTGCCCAAGGCGCTGGCCGGGCTGTTCAGCAGCAGCTCGAACGCCAGCATCAATGGCGCCAACACGCTCAAGGCCAGCGGCGGCGCCAGCGCGGCCAACACCTTCAACGGCACCATCACCGTGACCGTGCTGGAAGTGCTGGCCAACGGCAACCTGGTGGTCTCCGGCGAAAAGCAGATGGCGATCAACCAGGGTGCCGAGTTCATCCGCTTCTCGGGCGTGGTCAATCCGCGCACCATCACCGGCGACAACGCCGTGCCGTCGACGCAGGTCGCCGATGCGCGCATCGAATACACCGCCAAGGGCGTGATCGACGAAGCGCAGAACATGGGCTGGCTGCAGCGCTTCTTCCTCAATGTTTCTCCGTTCTGACCGCGCCATGTCTGCCCAGATGCTCGCTCGTTTCCTGTCCCGCCTGCTGCGGCTGACCATGGTCAGCCTGGCGCTCGGCGTGGCCTTCGGCGCCTTTGCCACCGGTGCCAAGGCCGAGCGCCTGAAGAACCTGGCCACCTTCCAGGGCGTGCGCGACAACCCGCTGGTCGGATACGGCCTGGTGGTGGGGCTGGACAACACCGGCGACCAGACCATGCAGACGCCGTTCACCACGCAGAGCCTGACCAACATGCTGTCGCAGCTGGGCATCACGCTGCCGCCCGGCAAGAACATGCAGCTCAAGAACGTCGCGGCGGTGATGGTGACCGCGTCGCTGCCCGCGTTCGCGCAGCCCGGCAGCCAGCTCGATGTGGTGGTGTCGTCGATGGGCAATGCCAAGAGCCTGCGCGGCGGCACGCTGCTGATGACCCCGCTCAAGGGCGCCGATGGCCAGGTCTACGCGATCGCCCAGGGCAATATGCTGGTGGGCGGCGCGGGCGCGTCGGCCAACGGCAGCAAGGTGCAGATCAACCAGCTGGCGGTGGGGCGCATCGCCAACGGCGCCATTGTCGAGCGCGCGGTCGCGCCGTTCCAGCCCGATGGCGGCCTGCTCAACCTGGAGCTGAAGGACACGGATTTCGGCACGGCGCAGCGCGTGGTCGAAGCCATCAACGGCAACATGGGCGGCGGCGTGGCCGCGGCGCTGGACGGGCGCGTGGTGCAGGTGCGCGCGCCGGCTTCGCCGGCGGCGCGGGTGGGCTTCCTGGCCCGCATCGAGAATATCGACGTCACCCCGGCGAAGGCCGCGGCCAAGGTGATCCTGAACGCCCGCACCGGCTCCATCGTGATGAACCAGGCGGTGACGGTGGAGGACTGCGCGGTGGCGCACGGCAACCTGTCGGTGGTGATCAACACCCAGCCGGTGATCAGCCAGCCGGCGCCGTTCAGCGACGGCCAGACCGTGGTGGCGCCGGTGTCGCAGATCGACATGAGGCAGCAGGGTGGCTCGTTGCAGATCGTCAAGGCGGGCGCGTCGCTGGCCGCCGTGGTCAAGGGGCTGAACGCGCTCGGCGCGACCCCGGCCGACCTGCAGACCATCCTGGAAGCGATGCGCGCGGCCGGGGCGCTGCGCGCCGAGCTGGAAGTGATCTGAGCATGAGCAGCGGCATCAACGGCGGCGCGCTGCCTGCGCCGGGCGCCGACCTGAGCCAGCGCTTCGCGCTCGACACGCAGGGCTTCGAAGCGCTCAAGCACAGCGCGCGCGGCGGCGCCGACGCCAGTACGCTGCACGCCGTCGCGAAGCAGTTCGAGGCGGTGTTCACGCAGATGGTGCTCAAGAGCATGCGCGACGCCACGCCGCAGGACGGCCTGTTCGACAACGAGCAGAGCAAGCTCTACCTGTCGATGATGGACCAGCAGCTGGCGCAGCAGATGTCGTCGCGCGGGATCGGCCTGGCCGACGTGATGGTGCGCCAGCTGGCGCGCGCCACCGGCACCGCGATGCCAGCCGGCATGAACGCGCTGACGCCGGCCGAGGCCGGCAAGGCCGCCGATGCCGAGATGGCCAGGCTGCTCGACAGCCGCGGTGCCGGCGCCATGGCCGCCGACGCGGGCGAACAGGCCGACCTGCCCGCGCTCGGCACCGTCGTCGCGGGGCAGCAATGGAATCCCACCGCGGGTTTGCGCCAGTACCAGCCGCAGTCCTACGCGGAGCGCGGCCCGGGCGAAGAGCGGCTCGGCCGGCTGCCGGACGATGCCCCCGCCCACGTCAGCGCCTTCGTCGCCCGCATGGCCGGCCCCGCCGAAGCCGCGGCGCGCGCCAGCGGCGTGCCGGCGCGGCTGATCGTCGGGCAGGCCGCGCTGGAATCCGGCTGGGGCCAGCGCGAGATCACGCACGCCGACGGCTCCACCACGTTCAACGTGTTCGGCATCAAGGCCGGCCCCGGCTGGAAGGGCCGCGTCGCGGAAATCACCACCACGGAATACATCGACGGCCAGCCGCAGAAGGTGCGCGCCAAATTCCGCGCCTACGGCTCGTATGACGAAGCCTGCGCCGACTACGCGCGCCTGCTGACCAGCAACCCGCGCTACGCGGGCGTGGTCAGCGCGGCCACCGCCGAAGACGCCGCGCACGGCCTGCAGCGCGCGGGCTATGCCACGGATCCGGCGTACGGGCACAAGCTGGTGAAGATCATGAAGAAGGTGGCGGCGTAGGGCGCGGCGGCACCATTGTCTCGAGCCATCCAACTTCCGCTTGTGTACTCCCTCTCCCGCTTGCGGGAGAGGGTTGGGGTGAGGGCGGGAATCTCAACGAAGTGAAGGCCGTCGCAATTGCCACCGCCCGCCCTCACCCCCAGCTCCCCGCAACCGGGAGAGCGACCAAACCTGCAAGATCTGTAAAACCCCACCTCCACACCTAAAGTCCCACCCCCACCCAGCCGATAACTCCCACATCCACACCGCCGGCCGCACGCCGCGACAGTCCTAAAAATCCGGGATCAGAGCACCATGTCTCTCTTCAGTATTGGCCTCTCCGGCCTGAACACCGCGCAGAACGCGCTGACGACGACGGGCCACAACTTTGCCAACTCGGCAACCGAGGGCTACTCGCGCCAGAACACCATCGTCGCGTCCGCCGGCGGCCAGTACACCAGCCAGGGCTTCTACGGCTTCGGCTCGAACACCACTACGGTGATCCGCGTCTATGACGAGTTCCTGACCGGCCAGCTGCGCGGCGCCACCTCGGCCAGCGCCTCGCTGGCGGCGTACTCGGACCAGATCAGCCAGATCGACAACCTGCTGGCCGACCAGAAGGGGGGCCTGGCGCCGCTGATGCAGAAGTTCTTCGCCGCGGTGCAGGCCGTGGCCGATACCCCGGCAGATCCGGCCGCGCGCCAGGGCATGCTGTCGGCGGGCCAGGCGCTGGTGGGCCAGGTGCGCTCGGCCAGCAACTACTTCAAGCAGCTGCAGGCCGGCGTCAACGAGCAAGTCGGCACCGCCGTCACGCAAGTCAACGCGTACACCAGGCAGATCGCAAACCTGAACCAGGAAATCACGCGCCTGAAGGCCGCCTCGGGCGGCCAGCCGCCCAACGACCTGCTCGACCAGCGCGACCAGGCCGTGGCCGAGCTGACCAAGCTGGTCGGCGCCAAGGTGGTGGTGCAGGACAGCGGCACCTACAACGTCTTCGTCGGCAACGGCCAGCCGCTGGTGATGGGCAACGACGCCTATGAACTGAAGGCCGTGGCCTCGGCCGCCGACCCGAACCGCACCGTGGTGGCCTACACGCTGCCCACCGGCGCCGTGATCGAAAGCGAACCGGGCGCACTCACCGGCGGCTCGCTGGGCGGCCTGCTGCAGTTCCGCACCGAAACGCTGGATCCGGCGCAAAGCGCGATCGGCCGCCTGTCGCTGGCGATCGGCGCGAGCTTCAATGCGCAGCACCAGCTCGGCATCGACCTGAACGGCGCCCCCGGCACCGACATGTTCAAGCTGGGCACTGCCACCACCATTCCCAACGCCAACAACACCATCAAGACCACGGTAGCCACTGCCACCGTCGACAATGCCTCGGCGCTGACCACCAGCGACTACTCGCTGCATTTCGACGGCACCA